>DASTAC010000115.1:0-25865 GCA_035713045.1 Steroidobacteraceae bacterium | reverse complement strand
GTCGTGCCCCGCGCACGCCGTTGCAGCCTACTGGAGCTCGTGATGAGACATCCCACGGAGTCTCTGCAGGTGCGGATCAAGCGGGCTTACGAACCCTCTTCGCCCGCTGACGGCGCTCGGGTCCTGGTGGATCGCCTGTGGCCCAGGGGTATGCGCAAGAGCGATGCCGCGATAGAGCGCTGGATGAAGGAGATCGCGCCCAGCGCGCAGCTGCGACGGTGGTTCGGACACGATCCTGCCCGGTGGGAGGAATTCCAGCGCCGCTATCGCGCCGAGCTCCGTGGGAAGGTCGAATTGCTCGCTGAGCTTCGGGCAATGGCCCGTGACCGTCCGCTCACTCTGGTGTATTCAGCGCACGACGAGCAGCACAATCAGGCCGTCGTGCTGCGCGATGTCCTGCTTCATTGACGGGGAGGAGCACCGGGCCTGCTGCGCCCGCCTGTGCCCGCCAGCCCCTTGCTCATCACGCCGACGCCGTCGGTGAAGTAGCCGTTGGTTGCCCGGGCGACGGTCACCGCGAGCAGCAGGACGAGGAGTCCGGTCAGTCGAGCATGGAGACGCATGGCACCCTCCCGTGCAGGGCGGCCGAGCCGCCGGCCGCGCCCGCGCGATCAGCCGGCACACTTCAGTGTGAAGTGGAACACGTTGCCCTCCTTGGTCGATGAGACGAGGGCGCTGAAACTCCCGAGGGACCAGCCCAGGCCGGCTGCGCGTCGTACAGGCTGATCAGCCGGCGGTGCGTTGTTCCTGCGATCGCCGGTCTCTCATCGTATCGAGAACTCCGGCCACGCCCCCGACCAGCGAGCCGACCACAGCGCCTGCAGCCGTTATGGTGCCGACGGCTCCGAACAGTGGCAGCGCGGTCAGTAGAGCGACACCAGCTGAGGCGCCGAGGGAGACGTTCCTGATTAGAGGGACCAGTTTCATGGGGGCGGCTCCTTCGTTCCGCAGTGGCCCGAGTATAAGAGCATAGAGGGGCGTAGCCCGCTTAGAAGGCCCGGGAACGCCGAAGCGAGGTCCAGGAGTGCCGAGCCCGCGCCTCAATTCCGACCGGCTCCTGTATCGCCGTGGCGGGCACGCACGACCCGATGCCATGCGGCGACTTCGCAACTCATCGCGACGCAGAGCATAGGGTGTCGCCAGCCGGTCGTGCAAATGCAGAACATCTCGACTTCCCGCCCGCTCGTGCCGCAGGACGAGTGGCGACGCGCGGTGGACGCGGCTCGGGCGTGTGATGTATTCCTCTGTGTCGGCACCTCCTCGCTGGTGCAGCCGGCGGCATCGCTCACGGAAATGGCCGCGACGGCAGGCGCGGTGACGATTCAGGTCAATCCCAATCCGACGGCGGCGGATGAGGTCGTGGATTTTACCCTGACGGGAACCGCGGGCACCGTCCTGCCCATGCTGGTGATGGCGTGGCCGCGAGCGTCTTGATCCCCCGGCACTCCCGCGAATCGATGGCCAACGGATCAGTAGACCGAGGGAACGCCACCCGGGGGCGGAGAATCTGGATTCACCAGAGCAGATCGTCTGGCACGCCGTCAGAGCGCGCTGCGTCGTGGGCGACGCCGCGTCCGATCACCGCGTGCTCATCGCGCTCGCGAATCCGAGCCGCAATTTCCGCCGGCACGAGCTCGTAGCCTCCGTGGCGGCGCACGATCGCGATTTCGCCCCGGCTGAGGCGCTCGCGGACGGAGGAATCTGCAGGGATGTTCCGTATCTTGTTGCCATCGACAAAATTGTATCGCTCATCAGTCTGAGGTCGCGGCAAGCGGTTCTGCTGGATCAGTTGCTCGATCTGCGCGTGGCGGGCTCTTTGGTCCGCCTGTTCCTTCTGTCGACGGCTCAGCTCCTGATCGCGAGCCGCTTTGGCAACGTGCGCGCGCTGCGAAGCGAGCTCCGCTTCGGATGGCGTCGCGCGCTTGTCCTTCGGGAGCTGCTGTCGCTGCCGCTGCTGTTGCCGAAGTTGCCGTTCGGTTTCCTTGGCCTGCTTTTCATTGACCAAGCCTGCCTGCAGCAACTGATCGCGTAATGACATGCTCATGAGAAATCGCTCGGCGTCAGGAGGACCGTACTCCAACCGCATCCATGGGGCCGCGGCCTTCCGCCGCATGCCCTATTCTATCAGCGCCGACCATGGCAGGTGCTTGTGTTTTGGCGGCGGGCAGGTTTCGGACTGGTGATGCCCGCCGTGTGAAACCTAGTTCGGGGGGGGAAGTCGCACAGGCAGCGCTTTGGCTCCAAAGACGCTCGTCTGACTGACGTACGCTCTGAATAAGATCGGCGATACAGGGCCATTGCCGTGATGCGGCCACCCCTTGCCGGTCGATCGAACTGATGTGCGGCGGCTTCAATCGCTGGCCGCATTCTCGGCGTCGGCCGTCCGTGCCACAAGGAGAGCGCAGGCGACGGCCCGGGTCCCGATGACAATATAGATGGTGGCAGTACCGAGCTCCCATGAAGCGCGCCGATCGCCGTCGAGCCAGGGACGTCGCGTCAGAGCAGGGTCAGCCCGAGAATGATGATCAGCAGGGCGCCGATGAGTCCGAGATAGAAGTTGAGATCGCCGGACTGCAGCGCTCGCAACCAGCCCGCGAGCCGCCACACGGCGCGCCGCACGGGCGCAAACAGCATCGGACCAAAGACCTCCGCGACGTCGTGTTCCACCTCCAACCGATGAATAAAATACGTCGTGGCCCTGTGTTCGCGCGCCGTATCAAGGGTCGGCCGGTAGATGAAGCTGTAGAAGGTCCGCATGGCGTTGGAAAAACTGAGCGACGTCGTGGCCGAGCGCTGCGGGTCTTCGCGCATGCCTCCGTACCAGACTTTGGCGCGCCGCAGAGCGAAGCGTCTCCCATTGGCCAGCAAGAGCAGCGGGAGGATGGCCAGCAAAGGCATGACGATGACGAGGAGCGACGGTGAGATGAATGCGAACGTGTCGGTGAGTGGCACGAGAAGCCACCCGGTCGTCATGGCCTTCGGTGCATCGATGCCGAATTGTGCGAGGCTTGCCTCCCGCAACCCGTGGAGCCATAGCGGCATGCCGACCGCCGCCGCCAATATGGCGAGGCCGAGGATCAGGGCTGCGGCGTCATAACCCCGTCCCACACGAGGTGCGTCGGGCTTGTGGCCATCCCCGAGCAGGCCAATACCGAAGGCCTTGACAAAGGTCGCGAACGCCACCGCTGCAGTGAGTGCAAGGCCCGCGCCCGCCAGCGCCAGGGTTACGCGCCCCCCGATCGTCGCCAGGTGAAAGCCCTGGAACAGGGTCTGAAATGTGAACCACTCGGTCACGAAGCCGATCTGCGGGGGCATGGAGGCGAGACTCATCGCGGCAAACAGCGCACCGATACCAAAGACGAAGCTCGTCGTGCGCAGCCAACCGCGCTGTGCGAGGCGGTAGCTGGCGCCCGCCGCAAATACCCCATCGGCGCAAATGAACATCCCGCCCTTGGCGAGAGCATGGCCCGAGAGGTGCAGCACGGCTACCGTCCAGGCGAGACCTGCGAGAGCGTTGAGGCCATCGGCGCGAAAGAGCAGACTCGCGCCGAGGCCCGTTACCGCGATTGCAGCGTTCTCCGCGGAAGAGAATGCAAGGAGCCGGCGCCAGTCATCCTGTTGAAATGCATAAAGGACGGCCAGGATCGAAGTGACCACCCCGACGATCGTGACGATGATGCCAAGTCCCAAGATGCCGGTGCCCGGCGAGAGCCAATCGATCAGGGTCCGCGAGAGGCCGAAGAATGCCGCATTGAGGACTACACCGGACATGATGGCGCCCGATGCGCCGCTGGCATTGCCATAAGCTCCGGGAAACCATTCATAAAAAGGCAGGAGGCCGAGCTTCGCACCAAAGCCGAAAAGGGCGAGGAGGCCCACCGCGATCCGTCCGCCGGGCGACATCGTAAGAGCGCCGGCCGCATACGCGTCAAAGGCTACGCCCCCACCGGAACTCTGTGCGAGGAGGAGCAGCGCGAGAAGGATCCCGACGACACCGACCTCGAGGAGCGCGAGCATGTAGAGCGTGCATCGCCCGGCTTGGGCCGAGGTGCGTTCCGAAAGAATCAGCACCGCGCCGCCGATGCTCATGAGCTCCCAGGCGATGAGGAATGAATACGCGTCCTGCAGCCCAAACACCCCTAATGCGCCGATCAGTGAGAGGGCGGCGCCCGCGAGCCAGGCGGGCCTTGCCTTGCGGATGGGGGTCGAGAGCGCAACAGCGAGTCCGGCCGGTAAGAGACCGAATGCCATGAGCCATGACGCCTCCGGGACGTACTGCAAGCGAACCACTTGGTCCGCCAGGGCGATCGGGAGAGTCATGACGCTCTCCCCCTGCGGCAGGGCGATCACGGTTGCCCAGATACCCGCGGCGGCGCCGAGCACAATCAGCCAGCGGGCTATGCGCGCCGCCCGCGCCAAGGCCAGAGCCAGGCCGCAGACCCAGAGCCAGAAGGCAATGATGAGTGGCTCCGGCACGTCAGGCTCCCGCTAAGCGGCCGGCTCGCACGCGCTGCGGCGTGCGCTCGAGCAGCAGAAGTAGCGCGTGGATGGCGGCTGGCGGATTGGGCGGACAGCCGGGCAGGTAAATGTCTACGGGCAGCAACCCATCCAGCCCATTGCCACAGGCATAACCGCCACCGTTCGTACCACCAGATACCGCGCAGGTGCCGACCGCCATGACGAATCGCGGCTCCGGCATACCCTCATATGCTTCCTGTAGCGGGCCGTGCATCGCGTAAGTCACGGGTCCCGTGACCAGCAATAGGTCAGCGAACCGCGGTGACGGCGTGAAGAACACCCCGAGCCGGTGCAGGTTGTAATAAGGATTGTTGAGTGCCTGAAGCTCGGACTCGCAGCCATTACAGGAGCCGGCATCGACGTGGCGCACGTGAAGGCTACGCCCAAAAACGCGCCGGATCTCGCGCTTGAGGGCCATGCCGCCGTCCGACGCCGCAGCTTTCGCCCACACGAGATCATCGCGATTGCGAACACCGAACGACCAGTCCCCGGACGGCATGAAGGCCTCAGTGGGGCACGACTCGATGCACATCTGGCAAGCGACGCAGCGACCGTAGTCGATCTTCACACGCTCCGTGCTTCCGGGAGGCGCCAGGCCGATCGCCTCCGGCAGGCAGGCATCCACACACTCCCGACAGCCGTCCTGGCATTTGGCGGGGTCGAAGCGTGGCATGCCGAGAAAGCCGGCCTGGCCGCACGCCGCATCCTCCTGCGGTCCGGGCGCGGCGCGATCGCCCACGGGCCAGCGTATGCTCGCTTTGCCTCGCCGCAGGCCGTAGAGCGTCCAAAGAGGTGTGACTTCGCGCGGCATGTAATTCCCCTCTCAGCGGTCGCACCCGGCCATCGTCAGGCCGAAGCTTGCCTCGTTGATCGCGTAGTCCATCATGTTGCTGTCGTGTACAGTGTAGGGAAACACCCGCCAGTTGGAGAAGCTCGGCGACTTGATCTTCACGCGCGCGAGTCTTCCGGCATCATCCAGATGCACGGCGTAATAGATCGTCCCGCGCGGAGATTCCGCCCAGCCGAGTCCCTCGGTACCGGGAGCGGGCGCGCAGTCGGTTCGCAGCGGGCCGGAGGGGAGGTTCTCCAGTACGTGATGAATGAGCTGTAGGCTGTAGCCGATCTCATCGATTCGCACCTGCTGACGGGCATGAGCATCGCAGCCGTTGCGCAACGCGACTCGGAACGGCAGCTCGCAATAAGCGCCATACGGTTGGTCGCGCCTCGAGTCCCGGTCGACCCCGGATGCGCGTTCCACCGGTCCCGTGGCTCCTTGGTCGAAGGCGAGCTGTCTTGCGAGCATACCGGTCGTGATCAGCCGATCGAGATGGCTCGTGCTCGAACCCAGCATCTGCGTGTATGGCCCGAGCTCTTTACCGAGGCTGTGCAAGAGCGGCGCAATCTCGGTGAGCCGCGGCTCTCGCCTCAAACCTCCGGGAGCCAGGAGGCCGCGCAGGAGGCGGTTGCCGGTCGCGACGCAGTTGATCTGCTTGGCGAGCTCTTCGAGGTACAGCCCCTGCGCTTCGCCGACCTTGAGGGTGGTGGTGTGCGAGAGGTGACCGAGGTAGTGCAGATGATTGTAGAGCCGCTCGAGCTCGGCGAGCAGGACTCGCAGCCATGCGGCGCGGCGCGGCACGACGCATCCGGCAGCAGCCTCGAGCGCCTGGCAGTAAGCGAGTGCATGGGCCACGCTCCCCACGCCTGAGACACGCTCCGCCAGCACTACACCGAGGGAGGGCGATATCCCCTCGAAACGCTTCTCCATGCCACGATGCTTGAAGAAGAGCTGCGCGTGATAGTGAAGGATCGCCTCGCCGATGTAGAAGAACTTGAATTGAGCCGACTCGAGAATGCCGGCGCGGATGGGGCCAAAGGGAAGAAGCTGGATGTCCGGCGCCGTGGGGCCCGAGATCTCCGGGAGCCCCAACGGCTCCGGGGTGTAGCTCACCGCCGGCGCGGGACCCGGAATGAGGGGCGGACGTTCGACCTTCGCGCCGGGCAGCAGCACGTGAGGTCCCGGCTGAGGCTGGTCCCGGAAGGTAATCCCACAGAGGTCGGTGATCTCCCGCTCATACCAGGAGAGGAGTGGGGCGATGGCTGCAAGACTCGGAGGTGATTCGGCGCGGGGACGGCAGCGCCAGACCTGCGGCGGATGACCAGCTGCTGGATGTAGGACGTAGCGTAGTTCCGGATCGTCCGCTGTATCGGGATACCAGGCATAGACGAACTGCATGCGTGCGCCAGCGTCCAGCGCGGCGCGGCAGCGATGTTGCAGGTCCGCTAGGGGAACGTCCTCGACTGGGAAGTCGCCGGACGAGCCCGCGGCGTTCGACTGCGGCGATACCACTGAGTAGATCCCGTCCGGCGATTCATTCACCGACTGAGCCCTCCACCCAGCTGCGAGGCGATGACAGTGAAGTAGTGGCTGATCGCCCCCGGCCACCAGAGTCCAAGCGCCAGAAGCGGTACGATGGCGAGCCACATGGGCAGGAGACACCAGAATGCCGTCCCCGGCGGCCGCCTCCAGGGACCTGCCGCGGCTTGCGCGGCAGGATTCTCGCCGAAGTACATCGCGCGGAAATGGTTGAGGAATCCCACGAATATCACGACGAGCAGGACCAGCATCACGAACACCGCCCACGCGTTCGGTCCTGCGAGCCCCGCGCGCATGATGGTGAGCTCGCTCAGAAAGAGGCCAAAGGGCGGAGCCCCGGTGATGGCGAGCGCGCCCACGATCCAGAGGACGCCCGCCACCGGCATCGCGGTGAGCACGTAGCGGATGCGCCCGATCCGCTTCGTGTGGAAGGCATGCATGGCATCGCCCGCCCCGAAAAACATGAGCGACTTGTTCAGCGAATGGTTGAGCATGTGATAGAGCGCTCCCGCGACTCCGAGCGGACCTCCGAACCCGAGCCCTAGCGTCATCACTCCCATGTGCTCGACGCTGGAGTAGGCCATCAGGCGCTTCACTTCCGTCTGCCGCGTAATGAAGAGCGCCGCTATCGCAAGCGACAAGGCGCCAATTATTACCACGATGGTCCGTGGCATGAGGCCCAGGTGCGTCGCATCGGTGACGGTGATGAATCGCGCGATGCCGATCATCGCCGTGTTGAGGAGCGCGCCGGAGAGCATCGCGGAGACCGGCGCCGGACCCTCGCTGTGCGCATCGGGAAGCCAGGTGTGCATCGGCGCGAGTCCCACCTTGGTGCCGAAGCCGATGAATACGAGGAGGAATGCCGCCAGGGCGATGGTCGGATTCAGCTGCGGCGCAACCGAGCGCAAAGCGGCCCAGGTGAGGTTGTAACTCGGCCCCAGGTGCAGGCTCCCTGCCCAGTAGAAGAAGACGATGCCGAGAAGCGCAAGGCTGATCCCTGCGGATACGACCACGATGTACTTCCAGGCGGCCTCGACACCCTCGCGGGTACGCTCGAAGCCCACCAGGAACGTGCTCACCAGCGTGGTGAGCTCGATTGCGATCCAGTAGACCCCGATATTGTTCATCACCGGTCCAAGGAGCATGGTCAGCGCGAATCCGGCAAGCAGGGCGTAGAACCGAGGCAGCCGTGAAGGTTTGTCGAGCTGACGCATGTATCCGATGGCGTAGAGAGATGCCAGGAGGTACACCGCGGCGATAGACAGCATCACCCACGCGCCGAGCGCGTCCACGATGAAGTAGTCATCCCACAGGGTGTACGGACCGGATAACGCGACGGGCAGCAACCGCAGTACGGCGGCGAAGACGATCACGGCGGCAGTGAGGTTGAGGTATTCGCAGACCCGTGCCTTTCGGGTAATGAGGCAGCCCGCAACCGCGGCAAGCGGCGCCAGGAGGATGACAGCCAGGATGGGAGCCGGGCTCATCCCGTCAGCCTCGTGAGTTCCCGGGTGCTCGATGTTCCAGCGTGCACCAGGAGATAGCGCACCAACACCCCGAAGCACGCCACGACCACCAGAAGATCGAACAGGATGACGAGCTCGAGGAGCATCGGCATGCCGGGCACGAGGATCTGTGAGCCCAGGAAAATGCCGTTCTCGAGGACGAGAATCGCGAGGATCTGGCTCACAACCTCACTGCGCACGACGAGCATGAGGAAGCCGATCAGCTTCATCGACAGCATCACGGTAAGGGCCAGCACGGCCACCGTGCCGGCGAGGCCGAGCGCGGCCCCCAGATGCGTGGAGACTACGAAGGCGAAGACGACGAGCAGCCCGCCCACCACCAGGCTCGAGCTCGGTGACAACCGCTCGTGCAGCTCGCGATCGATCTCGAGACGACGAATGATGCGTGAGAGGAGATACGGCAACACCAGCCCCCGAAAGAGTGCCGTGAGGGCGGCAATCGCGTAAAGCTCAGGATACCCGCCGTAGTAGGCGACGGCGGCCGAAAGGACAGCGATCAGCCAGGACTGCACGGCAAAGGCGATCATGTACTCACGCAGCCATCGCGAGCCCAGCATCACGAACGCGAGAAGCAGGCTCGTGATGGCGAGCAGGCTGAAGAGCGACGCCGCGAGCGGCGGCAGATGGGCTGCGAGCATCGCTATCTCAGTTGGTTGGCCACGATGGCGAGAATCGAAAGGAGGAAGGAGGCGGCGAGCGGCTCCTGGTAGCGGTAGTAGCGCAGCCGCGACTGCGCTGTCTCCACGACCACCACGGTGGCCGCGACCAGGAAGAACTTGAGGAGGAGCGCCGCCGCCGCCCCTAGAGCGCCGACTGCAGTTCCCCGGACGGACAGTGCCCAGGGCAGGAGCAGCACATTGCAGAAGATCGTGTAAAGGATGAACTGCTTCATCGCCGACGCCCATTTGAGCAGGGCGAGCAGAGGCCCGGAATACTCGAGGATGCGGGCCTCCTCGATCATGTAGACCTCGATGTGCGTGCTCGAGTGGATGGGCAGACGGTCGGTCTCGACGAGGAGCAGGATGAAGAAGGCGGCGAGGAGAAAGATGTGGGCCGGAGACCAGTAGACGGCCGGCTGCGCGACCAGCAGATGATTCACCACGAAGGGCAGCATCGACTTGGCGAGCAGCGTTATGCCGACGAACACGAGGATGAGAGTCGGCTCCGCGAGAATGCCGAGCATCACCGCGCGCGATGAGCCGATGCCTCCGTAGGCGCTGCCTGAATCGAGCCCAGCGAGCACGATGAAGAAGGATCCCAGAGTGAGAATGAGGCCGCCGCCCAGGATGTCTCCCATGTCGGAGAGCGGCAGCGGAAAATTGGTGAGCACCGGGATGAGGATCGGCACCGTCAGCATGCAGGTGAATGCGATGACCGGCGCGATCCAGTAGATGAAGCTCGCGGTCTCGGGTACCACGAGCTGCTTATGGAAGAGTTTCCAGAGATCCCGGTAAGGTTGGAAGATGCCCGGGCCTTGTGCGCGCTGTACCCGTTCTTCCCACTGCAGGATGACACCCTGCAGGAGGGGCGCGAGCGCCAGGACGGTGAAGACCTGCGCCACCTGAAGGAGGATGTCGCGCGTCACTCGCTATCACCCTTTCCGGGCGACCGCACACGCGCCGCACGCAGATCGGGTATCAGGCTCGGGCCATGCTCGGGTCTGTGCACTACCTCTCCTCTCCGTCAGCGGACGGAATGGGTAGGCATCATCAGCCGAGGGCGGCGGTTCTTATTTACGGGAGGAATGCCATCTCCCCTGGCAGCAAATATACGGAGGAGGGGTGCGTTCGGCAAGCGTCCTCGCCGGCAGTTCCGCCCTTGCCGGGACCGTTCCGGCGACTTAGACTGCCCAGCTCGAAGGGAGATGGCATTCCTCCCGGAACCGCCGCCTCAGCGGCTGATGATGCCTGCGTTACTCTCCACAGGTAGAGGCAGGCCCATCCATGCAGCTGTATCCCCCCGAGCTCGCCGTTGAGCTGCAGGGACGACTCTCGCGCGGCGAGCATCTGACTCTCCTCGGTCCCCGTGGTAGCGGCAAGTCCACCCTTCTGGCGCGGCTGCATTCGCAGTTCATAGTGGCGGGAATTCCGTGCGCGTACTCGAGCATCACGACCGGTATCGATGACATCACTCGAGCATTGGAACGCGCCTATCCTCATGTAGACGCGGCGGAAATCACTCGTCGCGCGGCACGCGCACGGCTCTGGGCCGCCGCGGATCAGCGTCGCGGTGTCCTGCTCCTGGACCATTTCTCCTCTGTCAGTAATGCCATGGTGTTCTTGCTGAAGAGACTCCACGGCGGGGTCGCGGGCGTGCTGACCGCCGCCGATATCGAGGACCGGCGGGACCGCTTGCGAATACGGCGGCCGTCCCGTTACGGAGCCATGATCGTACGCATGCCGTCCACACCGACACGGCAACTGCGGCGGCTGTTTTACGCGCTGACGGCGGGACTCGGGCTGCCGCCCCTTGCACCGAGCTTAGAGCAGACGCTATTGGAAGGGGCCCGCGGCCGCCCAGGTTGGATAGTGAAATGCGTAGAGCTCGCGTGCGATTCTCGCTACTGGTGCGAGCATGGGCTGCTCGTACGGGCCCTTTGTGTGGATACGGAGGCGGCGGTGCGCTACCGCGCCCTCGATCTCCTCCGTGCGCCGAGAGCGGAATCTCGTTATCCAAAGGACTCGGGGCATTCCCTCACGGAAGGCGGGTCGGAGGCGTCCGGATTGATCACGCCGAAGCAGGCGGGTGCGTAGGCGTAAAAGAGCCGCACTTTCTCCCCGTGCAGCAGATCGAGGAGTTTCTGGGCCTCCTCGGGCGAGACGATGAACTCAACCTCGACCGTAAGCGTTCCAGCCGGCTCGAAGAAGCGGGCCTCGTGTAGGACGTGATGGCGGCCGAAGCCGGCCATGGCCTTGAAGGCGGATCCGCCTCGAATGCCAAGCCTGTTGCCTTGCTCGAGCAGCCATTCCCAAGCGAGGCGGCCGTGATGGCGATGGCCCTCATGCACGTAGAACCGAAATAGAGATCCCTGCATGGCTGACCCTCACTGCGGTCTTGTATGCCGCGTTGCGGTGTCGCGGCCAAGTCTAGGCGTGATCCGGCGGTAGATCAATGCATCGAGCGCAGGCGCCCCGAGTAACCCGGTCGCGGTCAACGGCAACATTGGTGGTCGGCCGGAGTACCGCGAAAGCGCGAGGCTGCCGCGCGCGTGCGCTTTGGTACGGAGTTCACCGGCGTCGCCGACCATCGCGTTTATTCTTCGGGGCAGAGGTGGCGCCATGATTTCGGGATCGAGCAGCGTGCCCCGGGTATTCGCCGGAAAGGTGTCAGGAATCATTCCGGTCAGGGTGGCTCCGCCCGGCAGCAAGGCATTGACGGTTATGCCCGCCTCTCGAGGAGCTCGGTGACGGCCGAGTTTATCTCCTCCTCGACTCGCTCGGGATTCGGGCGCCACCTCGCCGCGGGTCGACGAGACCGCCTTCGGATCCGCGCCGCAGGAGGCCTTGCAGTCGCTTCGATCCATCCGCCGAGCCGTGTTCTCTGGCGTCCACAGCCTGGCGATTGCGATAAGATGTGTTTGCGCCCATGCGCGTGGAGTCCACAGATGAATCGTCGCCCCTTCCTAGCGCCGCTATCGCTGCTCTTCGCGTCGTGCCTGCCTCTTGCCGCGAGCGCGAGCGGCCCCCGAACTTCGGATGCTCATCTGGCGCAGCTAAATGTATCCGCTGGCCGTTGGGTATACCACGGCCATTTCCTGGGTCACGGGGACTCCCGGCCGAGGTCGTGGACCTGGCATGAGGACTGCCGATGGTCCGCCACCCACGTATTCATGCTGTGCAGCTTTTCCAATACCTGGGCCGGCAGGCACGTGGACTCGGTGGTGGTGGATACCTACGACCCCCAGAAGAAGACGTTCTGGCACTACGAAATATTCAACACCGGTCGTGCGGCCGGCAAGCCGTTCGCGGCCCGAATGCGGATCGATGGCGCCACTCGCAGCGAGGCCTGGACCCGCCGCCGCGACGGCAAAGTCGTGCATCAGCGGATCGTCTATGAGTTCGCGGCCGGCGGGAAAGTGAGCGTGTCATTTCAGCAATCCAGCGACGGCACGCATTGGAAGACGACGGCGACCGGGACGGGTGAAAAGATCGGCTAACGGATCGCGCGCAGGCGCGAGCGAGCTTGATAAGACAGTCCCCGGCTCAAAAGCGGATGCGCCATTTCACCTCCGCTGCGGCCGCATTCTTCATCACCTCATTTTGTGTCCTCCAAAGCGCGCACGCTGCGGACCCACTCGGCTTGTACATAGGTGCGGCCTACGGCGAAGCTCACATCAGGGCTGCCCCGATCAGCGCGCCCAATGGCTTCGGCGGCACCGTACTGATCGGCGGCACAGATTTCACTCATTCTGCCTACCAGATCATGCTGGGTGTGCGGCCGGTGTCTTTCCTTGGCGCCGAAATAACCTACATGGACTTGGGGCAGCATGCGTGGCCGTCTCCGCCCGCAGGAGTCCTCTTCAAGAACGGTCAGGTCTCGCAGAAGGGCGAGGGAGCCTTCGCAGTTCTCTATCTTCCCGTCCCCCTCATAACCGTCTATCTGAAAGCGGGCCTGTCCCGGCTCACGATCGATCGGTCCGCCGACTACGAGTATTTCGGTGTCGACAATTGCGCATTCACACCCTGCCGTTACCTCAGCCTCGCGCGTAACAGCGCAACCAACGGATTCGCGGCGGGTGCCGGCGTGCAGTGGAGGCTCGGAAGCTGGACATTTCGCGGTGAGTATGAACGATTCAATGCGGCCGGTTCGGATCCCAGCCTGATTTCCTTTGGCGCCATCTGGTCGCTCCCATAGCTATGACAGTGCGGCAGGTACTGAAACGCGTTTCTGACCGCCGCCGATACGGCGGAATGACCGGTCACGTGCGGGCGAAATAGCCGGTCACGATCGCCGGACTACGCACCGTCGTAGCAGCCGACGATCAGCGCGGCCACACGGTTCCCATCCGGGCCTGGAATCCGCCGATCACGAACTCCTGGCGCTGTTCGAGCTGACCTTGGCTGAGCTGATGGGCACGTTTCTCTCCTCATGTCTCCATTTGACGACGCAAGCGCAGGGAAGAAAAGACCTTCCCCCGTCGTAAACACGTCATGGAGGTGCCATATGAAAGAAGAGCAAGTGCGGGCGCTCATAGAAAGGCGGCTGCGCACCGGCAGTATTCCTCACGAGTGCCCCACAAGAACCTATGCCGGTCCGGGGAGCGGCGGAGCGACTTGTGATTGCTGCGGGTCTACCATCGGGCTGCGCGAGGTGGAATATGAAGTTGACTTCCTGTCACAGAGCAGGTTACGGCGCACTCTCGTCATGCATATGCAGTGTCACACCATTTGGTCGAAGCTGCGCAGCCATCAACGCCAGGGGTAAACCACTCAGTTCTGGCGGGCCAAAATTGCACACTTTCTTAGCCTATGTTCCCGTGCGCCGTGAAAACGTGCGCTCTCCCAGTGGGGGATAGACCCACCCGGCAACTGCCTCTCCAGCCGGTAGCAATCGGGGTGGTCGTGGAGGTAACGAAGCGATCGAAGCCTTCGGTGTAGAGGGCCACCTTGGGTGGCCTGGCGACTACGCGGGCCGCAACGAGCAGTGAACGTTGAGCAGACCCCGAAGACAGTAATGCGGAGGCCGACCCCGTCGGGAATCGTGGGAAAGGCTGGTACACCAGGGGAAGACAGAGTGGCAAGTGCAACCTGGTGCTCCGCCGGGGTATTGACGGCAGCACGGGTAGACAGAGAGAGCGACACGACACGGGAAGTCCTCGTCGGCGGGCGGGAGCGCCCAAACCGGAGACCCGCGAGGGTACAGACCGGGCCGGTGGGGATGGCGGACGGGCCCGTAGGACCTGTGAAGCCGGTGTAATGCCGGTGGAGGAAAGGGGCCCGAGTTCAAGGTCAACGCAAGACGTGGTGAAGGGGCCCGGAGATTGGATCCTATGATCCTCGACCTCCAAATAGTGTTCAGAAACTACAGACGGCGTTACAGGCCAAAGCGAAGGGATCGCCTGGCTATCGGTTCTATCTGCTGTACGACAAGCTGTACCGCAGGGACGTGCTGGAGTACGCCTATCGGTGCTGCAAGGCCAATGGCAGCGCACCGGGGGTAGACCAGCAGGACTTTGCGGACATCGCCGCTTCACGTGTACTCGATGACGCGCGGCCCGAATGCGATCTTGCGCGTCACGCGCGCACCGGGCACGGCAATGCGATCGCCCGCGGGCACCTGTGTCGTGCGTCTTTCGATGTAATCCAGGGCGGCCCGGCTCGGCTGCGGCGAATAGCCCAGGCGGCGCAGCGCCTGGTAGCCAATGTCGATGAGCCGGGTGACCGGAATGGGTTTACCCGACAGCACCGAGGGCTTCGCGCGTGCGTAGAGGCCATGGCCCACCTGCACGAGGAGTCCTTCGCCGACCAGCTTGCGCAGTTCGCGGCCGACGACATCGTAGGCCCCGAAGGCGCTGAAATCCTCGCGCAGGAAGACATCCGTCTTGCGCGTGCGACGGATGCGTTCGGCGATGCGATCCCGGATGGTGAGGGCGCTTCTTGGTCATGATGCAAAAATACGACCTCTAAACGAAACTAATTGTAGTAGAAACAAACAATTACGGTATCCCGTGACTGGCATCTCTGTCCTTGGCTCCCTCACAGCGAGGCAGTGCGGAATCTCGCCGCCCGATCCATCGCGCAAGGCCCTGAGCCATGAGCAAAATTGGCACCCCGTGCGTCATCCGGCAAGCGGGGATCAGAGGGTTTCGGGGCGGTTGCACGGCGAGAGGGATCAGGCCCGGTTCACCCGCAAGCACTCGATCAGCCCTTTAAAGAAGGGCGACGGGCGACGGGCGACGGCGGCGCGTCGCAGTTTGAGTCGGCCGACGAGCGTCGGCTGAGCGGTCGCCGCCAGAGACTTGCGATGGTCACAGTTTTGTCTAAAATAGCCAAAACATGAAGCGAGTGTCGGCAAGTCAGGCGAAAAACAACTTCGGCGGACTCCTCGACGATGTCGCGGCGCTGGGCTGCGTCGAAATCGTGAAGCACGGCCGACCCGTTGCCATTGTCCTGTCGCCGCGTGCGCTGGAGGAGGTTCGGGGGGCTGGGCGCGCGGAGAGCCAGGGGCGATCGTGGGGCGAGACGCACATGATCCCTCCCGGTAAAGCACGCGCTGCGCGAATGGTGAGCACCCCGAGTGAGTTCGATGACGAGTAGGTTTGCCGAGGCGTCGCTTGATGCCGAGGACGTCCGGAAGATACTCAGTATCTGCTCGCCCACGGGACTCCTGGTCGGCGGCCAAGCGCTGGCCTTCTGGGCCGATCATCTGCAGGTCGAGCGGCCTGAGAGTCTGATCTCCGGAGTGACAGCCGATGCCGACTTCATCGGTGATGCGGCGCTCGCGACTACTCTTGGCAAGCGTCTGGGGTGGCAGACGTGGATACCCTCTCTGGATGACTCAACTCCGCAAACCGGGAAGGTGACTCATCGCACCAAGAGCGGTGAGTTGAAGCAGGTGGATTTTCTCTCTGGTGTCGTCGGCCTGACTACCAAGGATCTTGCTCGGCGAGCGATTGAGATGGACATTCCGGACATTGGCCGCCTACGAGTCATTCATCCCGTGGACGTTCTCGACAGCCGCATCCAGAACCTGCATCTGCTGCCCGAGAAGCGCAATGATGCCGGGATCGCCCAGGCTCGGCTCGCCTTGGGTGTGGCGCGTGCGTTCATCGCGAGGGAGGTCGCGACGCGTGGTGAACGGGTTGGGCTCAAGCTCTTGGAGCGTATCGCGGAGATGGCGACCGATATTGCGGCTGTCCGCGTCTTCCTGCTCTACGGCATCGACCCGTTGGAGTCTGTCCCGCTCGAGCAGTTCCGAATGACAACAGCCCTTCACAAGGTGCGCTGGCCGCAGATCGTCGCGGAAGTGACCCGGAAGCGAGAATCGATGCGAAAGCTCGCGGACGGGGCCTCTCGGCCCGGCAAATAGGTTCCGACAATTCGGCCAAGCGAGTCAACCGCGCAGCCGCGAGTAGGACGGGAATGTGTTAGGGCTCTGAACCGTCGAATCGCCGCCGACGCCCAGAGCCCGGTGGAACGCAATGGCCCTCAGTGGACTGGTCGGGGTGAGGCGATTTGCGCTGTTCCTGCACTTCCGCTCAGGGTCCGCGTGGAATAGACGGTTCCCGGTAAGTGATAGTCCATCCAGGGCGGCGACGGCCGCCGGCTGCGCCGCCCTGGGTTCGGCCCGGGGGGGGCGCCGCACCTGCGGTCATGGAGAGTAAAACCTTGCACTTATACTTAACTAGCCGCGCTCGCTAGTTAAATCTCTTGCCACACCAGAAACTCTAGTTAAATTTACGACACTGCGCTTAAATAATAGAGCCGGCTGGTAAAGCGGCTTAACGCTGGTACCGAAGCCATGAAGCGGGATCCGTTCGGAACATACATTGAGACCACGACCCTCGGCGAGACCGTCCGGGCCTTCGTGCCCCCGGTACTGCCTCCCGATCCGCCCCTCGCCTTTATGGCGGGGTCTCAACGTGCATTGGATCGGGCGATGCTCCCTCGGACGGCTCGACGGCGCCGCGACGACGTTGCCTGATGTGGACTTGCTGCTCTATACATTCGTTCGCAAAGAGGCAGTTCTCTCCTCCCAGATCGAAGGGACCCAATCCACGCTGGATGAGCTGCTGGCACATGAGATCGAGGCGGTGCCCGGCGCACCGGGTGATGACGTACGGGAGGTCTCGCGCTATGTCGACGCCATGAACCACGGCTTGGAAAGAATGGCCGCCGGTTTTCCACTCTCGACCCGGCTGTTACGGGAAATGCACGGCATCCTGCTCGCCGACGGGCGCGGTGCACAGAAGCAGCCCGGCGAATTTCGTCGCTCCCAGAACTGGATCGGGGGCACGCGGCCTGGCAATGCAGCCTTCGTGCCGCCACCGCCAACCCACCTGGATGCGTGTCTCACGAATCTCGAGCAGTACTTGCACGAACCGGCCACTCCGGTCGTAAAGGCGGCCCTCGCCCATGTGCAGTTCGAAACCATTCACCCATTTCTGGACGGCAATGGCCGTATCGGGCGCCTGCTGATCACGCTGATGCTCTGCCACGACAACGTTCTGCCCAAGCCACTGCTGTATCCCACGCAAGGCATTTCCCGGGCCGCCGTGAATACGTCCCTGTAGTCTGCGGGAAAAACATCCTTGCTTTTCACGCCCCGGGAAATGCCTTGCGAATCAAGCCCCCGCCTGATGATGCTGCCGTTCATGAATAATCCGGGTTAAGCGCATCCCGAAACCGAAGCAGGGCGATTACCTTCTCTCGAGCACGGATGGGCGCGCACCGATACAGGGGGTGCCGAAGTATTTCCGGACCCGTCTCCCCGATGCGATTCTCGCGGTCACGGGAGAGAAATGCGCCAAGAAGTTCAGCTCGCACGACCTGCGGCGGACGGTCGCGACGCGCCTCGCAGAAAGCCTTGGGGACGCGGGCGACAAGCTCGTAAAGCGGGTGCTCGGGCATTCCGATGGGGGCGCGACCGCGATTTACAATCGGTACGGGTACGTGAAGGAGATGCGGAAGGCGCTCGAGCAGTGGGGAAATGATCTGACGAATGCGCCCGCGCCGGAGCATTCCCCTGGTCATCCTCCGCGGTTGGCCCTTCCCAAGCACGAGCGCTTGGGAGCCGGTGGGAGTCCTCCGTTGATCGAGGGCGACCGGCCGTGAGCAGCGCGACATTCAGCGCCCCGGCGGACGAGCGAGCACCGGGTGCCGGCGATCTCGTTCAGTGCATCCTCTGGCTCCTCTGGCAATGCATCCGCGTCCCGGCATTGCTCCTGCTCGTAGTCTTTGAGCCAGTCGTCAGCTTCGTGTTGGGCTCACTGGCGCTGCTCGGAGTTCTGACGGCACTCTTCTGGAAACTCGTGCGGCCGCCGCACTTTCCATTCTTCCTCGTGCTCGGCATTTCCTCGGCTTTGAATCTGCGCTCGTGCTCTACCATGCACTCCTGCGCCTGCTCGCCCAAACTAGTGATCCACTGGCAAGCCAGCCGCCCCAGGTTCGCGGCCCAAAGGACGGCTCACGACTCTCTTGGGATGACTGACCGCCTTGGGGGCGGCGGAATCGATGTCATGAGAGACTGGCGCGGAAACTCGGGCCTGACGCGGGTAGATCTGTGTAAGATCCTGAAGTTGTCTGGTTCATGCCATTGATAGCTACGGAGACGACATGCTGACGGTTTATCGCTTGCGCGATGACGCTGACTACATCGCCAAGGTCCAACGGGCTACTCTGACGACAAAGGGATTCGGGATAAAGCCGACGCACGGCCTGTTTGGGTCGCAGGAATGGTGGTCAAATATCGAAACGAACGCGCTCCCTATCGTTACTGTTCGAGGCATCGTTAGCCGCGTTTACATGGGAAGCATGAACGACTGGCCAGAGTTCGAAGTGACCGAGTCTGACGGGTCTACGTCGAAGTGGTCACGCTATGCGCATTCTAGAGAGCTTGTTCAGGCATACGTGGTCGGCCGTCCTGCTGAGATCGACTACGTGGTGCAGCGCTTCCGGCCCAGCGCTTTTACTCCGAACGGAGAAACGAAAGTCGTCCTTGAAGTGCGGATTGGGAATGCCGCCTAATGAACGCGCTAAGAAGATGGAGAACCTGACAGCGCTCGGAGCCATCGAGCAGGCGCCTACCCGCTACCGAACCCGCGCGGCGACGTTCGGGCGGGTGCGCAAGACATGAATGCGATGGTCCGCCCGGTGCCAGTGGGATTCGACTATGTGTTGATCCTGGAGTGGCTCAGCGAAGGCGATGCGCGAACGGGGGCAGAATTGCATGAGTTTCTACGGACGATCGGGTTCCGATCGGAGGTTATCGTCTGTCACTCGTGGCCACACATCCAGCAGGCGCTGATGGCCGCGCGCGACGCCGCAGACGCCAAGGGAATCCCGATCGTGCATTTTGAAACGCACGGGGCGAACCTGTGGGTTGGAGATCCCGCCGCTGGTATTGGATTCGGCCCTAACTTGGATTCGACGCCGGTTTGGGCAAGATTGGGGCCGCTCTTGGCTCCTCTCAACGTGCGCACGGGCTTCCGCCTGTTGGTTGTGGCGGCAGCATGTTGGGGCTCCGGCATCATTGCTGCGATTGACGCGGGTGAGCATCCTGCTCCCTTCGCCTGTGCCGTCGGACTACGGACCGCAGTCACCGAAGGTCGGCTACGGGAAGCAATGCGGGAACTCTACAGACGGTTACGAGACCGGCTCCCGCTGATCGAATGCGTTGATAGCGTGCAGCGCGAACTGGAGGACGGGCAGGAGCTGCGCCTTGAGGTAATTGTTGATGTGGCTATGCGGATGTTGGCGACCCTGTGCCATCGTCGGCGTGTAGCATTGATCGGGCCGCTGCGGTGGCGCCGTAACACACGATTGGTGTGGAACGCCTGGTTCCCTCCATCCCTGCAAGCGCAGGTGCCGGCATATCGGTTCGAAAATATCGATCCTATGTGATTGCTGTGATAGCAGAACGGATCGAACGGGCCGGGCCGGCTCTGCGGCAGTGTTTTGAAGGGCGTGCCGACGCCCATTCGAATATCCGTTATCGGGAAATCGATCGGTCTGTTCGACGGACCGCTCCTTTTGCCGCAGCCGGACGGTCCTGCGTTCGCTCCCGGGAGGGAGGCTCAAGCGTGGTCAACTTCTCCGGATGAGGGAACTTTGCCTTTTTGCAGAAAAGTGCGTGTACTCGCAATAAAGAGCGAACCGACCATACCTCACGAGGATGCCATCAACGACGCCTTGAGCGGCAATGAGATCGCCAAGCGAATCGGGCTAGGCGAGTCGAGCCGGGGACCTGTGAAGGCGCGCAAAGAGTCTACGATGACCCCGAGCGGGGTTGCTCTATATCCGAGATCATCGCGCTACTGCGTTGGCCCACTGGAGTACACCATTGACGTACATAGGTCATTGGTGTACGATGATAATCCATGGTGTTCATCGAAACACCCGTCTTCACGCGCCAGGTCACGGAGCTGTTGACGGATGACGAGTACGGGCAATTCCAGCAATGCCTGGCAGCCCATCCGAAGATGGGTAAGGTCATTCAGGGTACTGGCGGGTTGCGCAAGGTGCGCTGGAGCGATGACCGCGGCGGCAAGAGCGGCGGTGTTCGCATGATCTACTACCACATCGACGCAGCTTCTCAGTGCCGCATGCTGCTCATCTACCGCAAAGGCGTGAAAGACGATTTGACAGCGGCGGAGAAGAAAACTCTCCGCAAGCTCAATGAGAATTGGTGATGTCGTGTACTCAGCCGCCTAGTAGCTGAGCAAGAGGTCATAGGTGAACAAGAAGCTTTTTGCTGAGCTCGTCGAGAGCATGGAGCAGATGAACGAGATTGCGCGCGGTGAGCGCGCACCATCGCGCGAGTTTCACGTCGAGCCGCTTGCGATCAAGGAGCTGCGCTCGAAGCTTGGCCTGAGTCAGCCGAAATTTGCGAAGCTGCTGCATGTGGACGTCGGAACCCTGCGCAACTGGGAGCAGGGCCGGCGGGAGCCTACCGGGCCTGCCAGGGCACTCCTCACCGCGATCCGTCGCGATCCGACGCACGTACTCCGGGCGCTCGCGGCGGGGTAGCCCTGCCTCGGGTCAGGAATTTGAACTGTGGCGCGTTACCGATCGAGACAGCTCTCGGCGCAAGGACGAGTAACGCTCTATCGGTCGCTTCCGATGTGGCCATATTTCGCAGACAACGTCTGCGAAATTGGTCGATGTATCCTCGGAACGAGGCCACTCACGGTTCCCGCTCCCCTGGTCTCACTATACGAGGCTCCTTGCGGTCAGAAACGAGAACGCTCGCTGCTTCTGTGAGAGTGAGGCCCTCCGCGGTGGTTGGACGATTCGGCAGCTCGATCGTCAGATTCAGTCCCAATTCTATGAGCGCACGGCACTCGCTCTCAACAAGAGAGCCGTCGCAATCTGACGCACGTGCTCCGGGCGCTCGCGGCGGGATAGCCGCGTGACTAGACCGCGAGTGCCCACTGTAGGCCGCAGGGCAGTTGGCGCGGTCCGAACAGGAAGTGCAATACGCGGCGGGTGGTGCCTTGTGCCGCCTTCGAGGAAGCGTGCAGTAATAGGGGCCGCATCCGGAGCGCTGCTCCTTGGGCAGCGGAGACAACTGTCTCGCCCTGCGCGGCGAGGATCTGCGCGGCTTCGGTACCCGCTAGGCGCCCGAATCTGTGCGATCCCGGTACGACTCGTAGGGCGCCGGCATCGCTCGGGCATGGGTCCAAGTGAACGCGAACAGCCAAGAGCGACTCGAATACCGAGAGAGGGGGTTGCACGAAGATCGTGCCCTCCTTTTCGCTCCAGCCGGTGCATTCGGGACAGGCCACCCGGGTGGAAACGGGAATGCTCAAGTCCTGATGCAAGGCCACGAGCCAGTTGCCCTTGGGCGACTTCGAAAACAAAGTGCATTGCGCGGCTACCGCCAGCGCGGGTAGAAGGCGCGCAATGCCGTGTAGATGGCGATTGAAAAGCGCCTGATTTTGAGGATGGGACGCGGAAGCCTGTATCGATCCACAGGCTCAAGCGTATTTGTCCGCGGGCTCGCGTCTGCGCCGCAGGTCCTTGAATAATTCCCTTTCGACCGAGAACCCACTCTTCGCCGTGGATGATACCTCTTGTCCATGTGCGCTCAGTCAGGCACGCTGTTTGGATGTTCCAAAGCTGCCATTCGATTCAGCGCGCACTATCCATGTTCAGAAGGACGCACTACGACTCCAGGGTTGCTCCATGGGCGCGCAACAGCTCCAGCAGCGTCGCATTACGAGCACGCGCTTCATCGAGCAATGCCTCGCTCGCCTGAGCGCGCTCCTCGGTCGCCTGCGCTCGTAGCGCAAATAGGGCCGCCCCGACCTCGTGGGCCACGTGCGCGAACAACTCGCGTTCATCAGCCACGTAGTGTTCGTCAGATCGCGGTCCGACTGCCAAGATGCCGAGCAGCCTGCCACGGACGCGCAGTGGGAAGGCATAACCCTCCCGGCCCAGTCTGCTCGGGGTGCCATTGAGGTCGACCTCCGTAGCGTGCGCGCGCAGCTTCACGAGCGCCAGATCATCAAGATCCAGCTGCGCAGGCAGCTCGCGGCTGCCCCGCTGACGGGTGCGGGCAAACCCTTCCGGCGTGTATTCGTACAAGGCGACCCACGGAGCGTCGGTGTGTAGACGGATCTGGTCTACGGTCAGGTCGAGCAAGTTATCGGGCTGGGTGACGAAGGCACATTCGCGGGCGAATCCTCGAAGGGCGGTATCCTGCCGGTATTGGCGACGGAAGAGGAACTGCTCGACCGTACTCTCTATGCGTCGGTGCACGGTGCTCAGGGCCGCACCCAAACCCACAGGCACGGCGAGTTCAAGCACAAGGCTCGCCCCACGGCTGAGGGTCGTACGTTCGATCAGGCTTTCGAGCAGTGCGAGCAGCCCGAGGAGGAGACTGGTGGTCGCGGCGTACACCAACGCGCGATTGAGAACCACCGCAACATCGACTACTCGGTGTCGCAGGACCGCGTACAGGAAGCCAAGCATCGCCGCAGCGAACATGAAACGCGATGTGATGATCGAGGCGAAGAATCCGAGCACCGGTGTGTTGCTCAGAAATATGCCTCCGACGAGCACGACGCTGCTTCCGAGCATCCAGCGCAGCCGTAGCCGCTGCTTAGACGGAGCCTGGCGATAGCTCACGAACAACAACGCCACAGGGACGAGGTAGGAAGCCGTCAGGGCGACACCATATTCTGGCCGCAGGAGTTCCGCCCATCCGCTGGCGACGAAAGCGAGCGGCCCGCCGAGTCCCTGGATTGCGCCGAGTCCGAGGAGCACGAGGAAGCTGGCGCGCCACCACGTGCGGGCGGGCCGCGCAAGCGCCGTGCCCACCATGGATTCCGCCATGACGTAGAAGCCGACTCGCGCAAGCAGGATGAAGCTCATCTCGACCAGCAGCAGGCCGAGTCCCAGGACCCCGTCCGACGGTACAAACGCAGCATCGTAGGCAGCCAGAAAGGTTACGGCCCAGAGTGCCAGGCCCGCGGCCGCCCGGTCGCGGCCGCGCCACACGGTGAGCAGTGCTATCGCGGTGAGAAGCAAACCGAATCCGCGCGTAGTCCAATAGAGGGGCCAGACACTGGAGGCCGCGTTCCATCTTACGGTCTCGATTGGAATGGGGACGAGCGTGGCGCCGCGGCGGATCATGAACATGTAGATCCGTTGCGAGGGGAGAGCGGACAAGTCGCCTGTTATGCTGATTGCAATTCGGGTAGCGCGCGGCAACGCGGCCAGGTCGACCTGATCGCCGGGGTGCAGAGCTGGCGGCCACGAAATGCCGGGTATGGGCTCGACGACCGCCGTGTGAGCATCGACAACTTGGATTGAAAACGGCAGTCCGGGTCTTTGGCTCGTGGCGAATATGAGATACGCGCTAGCCAGTACAATGAGAGCGGTAAGCAGGATCAAGAGCCCGTAACGGCGATGCATCGGAGATCCCCGCGATCGTGTCCCGGCAACGGGTGCCCGAGACGTGACTTCTGGTTGATTTGGAATGGTCGGCGGAGAGCTGTAAGCCCTCAGGATCACATTGGAGCGCGGCTTCGCGCTATGCGACACCGCTCGAGAACCTTCCTCCCGTGATCACCGGCCAGTCGATGATCAGATCGGCGATCAAGAGCGCAACGATGGCGACGGCGAGCAGGAAGTAACTGCCGGCCTCCAGGCTCATGTTGTTGAAGATCGGCAGCGGAATCCGCGGGACGACGAAGGTCGCCGTCATGGCGTAGCTCCTCGCCATCCAGCGGCGATGCTGCTCGAACCGTCCCTTCCGCGCGGCGAGGAACGCTGCGGCCGTGCTGGTCACCCATAGGAGCGCATTGATGGCGACGCTGTACGGCAGGAACGCCGGGTAGTGCCGGGCCATCAGCACGGCGGGGATTGCCGCGGCGAGGACGCCGAAGATATAGCACTTCCCGAGGAAACGATGCCGCGCACGATTGCGCTGGCGCATGGTCCGCGAGAACTGCAACGGCCCGAGGATGAGTACCGTCAGGCCACCTGCGATGTGGGGAAACAGCAGCCATCTCTGCGAGTAGAGAAGGTCGTGCATCGGATTGCTGGGCTTGAGAATGGGGAGGGACGTGAAAAGGAAGGCAGAAAGAGCGAGGAGCCCGAACCCGATCCAGGCGATTCGCTTAAGGATAGAGCGATTTGACGGTGCGAAAACGCGCCCCGGCTGCACATCGGCGGAAGGGGATAAAGACATGGTGAGCTCTCTGTGACCCTCTGGGCGATACTTATGGTGATAGGAGGTCGAAAGATTTTCTTTGCTCGGAATTAAAGGCGATGCGACGAAACGCTATCCGAGGCGCTCAAGTTGAGCTCCGCGCGACAATCCGGCTCTGCAGCACATAGACGGCTGCGCTGCCGGCGACCAGCGCCACCAGGCCGGCAATCTCGGCGGGCGAAGCGAGCGCGATGAGCAACAGCATGGTGCCCATGCCCAGCCCCATCGCCGGCTTGAGCCACCGAAAGTTGAGCGGCGCACCTGCGAGCGCGACGTCCCTGCCTGCGAGCAACCACGCCGCAATGCAAGCAGCGATATACAATGCCGCAGATGCGAGGGTTGAGAGCACGGCAAGCTCCACAAACGATCCGCTGAGCGCGAGAGCTATAGCAAGCGCCGCGTAGGAGAGGATCGCGACATGCGGCGTGTGGTTCACCGTATGAACACGGCCGAGTGCCCGTGGAAGTAGACCATCGCGAGCGAACGCGAACAGTACGCGGGGCGTGCCGAGGATGTCGCTCGCGATATTGCCGAACATGGCGAATGCCGTACCCGCGAGCATCAGGACGCGAAGCGCCGGACTGACCCGACCCATGGCATCCGCCAGCGGGGCGGTCGAGGCCGCCAATGCAGACCCCAGGATCCCTTGTGCGATGAACTGAATCGCCACGTACAAGACCGTCACCGAAGCGAGCGAGATCGCAAGTGCAAGCGGAATCGTTTGCGCCGGGCGGGTGACTTCGCCACTGTTGCATAGAGAGGCTTCCATCCCCATGAGCGCAAAGGCCGCGAGGATAATTGCCCGCCCCAACGCTTCCGGTTGCCATCCCGGCTGAGGCGAGAAATTCGCGGCCCGGACGGCGGCCGCCCGGCCACGACAAAAATAACCAGCGGGAAGAGCTTCAGTGCCGTCGCCGCCGTGACGAGCCTTGCTCCGCGTGCGACGCCGCCCACGTTCACGAGAGCGATACCGCCGATGACACCCACGATCACAATCGCTCGTACCGCTACCGTAAGTGTGCTCGGCACTAGACTCGCCGTCACATCAGCAAGGGCGGCAGCAACCGCAG
>DASTAC010000114.1:0-48633 GCA_035713045.1 Steroidobacteraceae bacterium | reverse complement strand
GAGTATCGCGGCCGTCCCCGGGCGGCCCGCCGGACGCCAGCACGATCTCCACGCGTTTGTTGCGTCTGCCTTCGCTGCGGATACGCGTCACACGAATTCCGCCGATCTCGGCAACGTTGCGCACGTGGGTACCGCCGCATGGCTGCAGGTCGATGCCCGGTATCTTGAGGAGACGGACGCGACCCGCACCGCGCGGCGGCTGCACGCTCATGGTCTTCACGAGCTCCGGTTGGGCATCGAGCTCCGCGTCGGTGATCCAGACGGTCTCGGTTGCGACGGCCGAGGCAATCAGCGCATTGGTCTCGCGTGTGATGCGCTCCGCATCGAGCAGCTCCATGTCGACGTCGAAGTCGAGGCGGGCCCGGTCGGGAGCAATGTTGCCGCCCGTCACGGGAGCGACGACGACGCAGGACAGCAGGTGCAGCGCCGTATGCAGGCGCATGAGCGAGTAGCGCCGCTCCCAGTCGATCTGCAGGGAAAGCTGCTCGCCGGGCTCGGGACGCGGCATTCCCGGAGCGGGCACGTGCAGCACACTGCCTGGGGCTTCGCCCTTACGGGTATCGGCGATCACGATCCGCTCACCGCTCTCGCGGACGAGCGCACCGCTGTCGCCGGGCTGGCCGCCGCCAAGAGGATAGAAGATCGTGCGGTCGAGCTCGATCCCGCGCTCGTGCAGCGCGAGGACGCGCGCCGTGGCGCTCCTCGAGTAGGCATCGTCCCGGAACAGCAGCTCGGTATGCATGCGACCTCGGTTCGATGATACCGCATGCTGCACTAGGCGCGGCGCGGCGATCCGTCGCACGGGTCCGAGCGCATCGAGTCCAGGAGCCGGCGCAGCCAGGCGCTGCGCACGAGGCGGTAACCCAGGAGAATGGCCAGGATGAGCGCATAGACCAAGGGCTGGCGGACGTCGATCTTCTCCTGCCAGTAGAAGTGCCAGACGCCGAGCGCGGCGATCGGATAAATCAGCCGGTGCAGGCGGCTCCAGCGCCTGCCGAGATACCGCATCATGCGGTTGGTCGAGGTCACCGCCAGCGGCACGAGCAGCAGCAGCGCGGTAAAGCCCACGGTGATGTAGGGACGCTTGATGATGTCGGCGCCGACCATCCGCCAGTTCAGATCCAGATCGAGCACCACGTAGACGGTGAAGTGCAGCGCCGCGTAGAAGAATGCCAGCAGGCCCACCATGCGCCGCAACCGGACCAGGTGCGGAAGTCTCGCGAGCTGGCGCACCGGAGTGATCATGAGCGTGAGGAGGATCAGGTTGAGGGCGGTCTTGCCGTTCTCGAGCTCCAGGAACTTGACGGGATCGACGCCGGCGCTGAAGCCGAGCCAGCCGAAGAGAGCGCACGTCATCCAGGCGAGCGGCACCAGACCGGCGAGCAGCACTGCGGGCTTGTAAATGAGGCGATAGCGGCGCTCCACTCCGAGGCCGAGAAAGGGTCCGGGCGCGGTGTCCATCATGAGCAGAGTGTCTCCATTTCCTTCAAAAATTCCGGCGCAGGTTCATGCCCTGGTAGAGATGGGCGACCTCGTTGGCGTAGCCGTTGAACATGAGTGTCGCCTGACGCTCGTGAAAGAAGGGATTGCCGATGCGTCGCTCGGTGGCTTGACTCCAGCGCGGGTGCGGCACGTTGGGGTTGACGTTGGCGTAGAACCCGTACTCGTCCGAGGCGGCCTGGCTCCAGGTGGTCTCAGGCTGCGTCTCGGTGAATGCGATGCGCACGATCGCCTTGATGCTCTTGAAGCCGTATTTCCACGGCACGATGAGTCGCAGCGGCGCGCCGCTCTGGTTGGGCAGCACGCGCCCGTAGAGGCCCACGACCATGAAGGCGAGCGGATTCATCGCCTCGTCGATCCGCAGCCCCTCCCGATACGGCCACTGCAGGATCGGCACCCGCTGGCCCGGCATCTGACTGGGACGGTAGAGCGTCTCGAACGCGACGTATTTCGCACGGGACGTCGGCTTGAAGCGCTGCAGCATCTGCGCGAGCGGGAAGCCGACCCACGGGATGACCATGGACCACGCCTCGACGCAGCGGAAGCGATAGATGCGCTCCTCGAGCGCGTAGGGCTTCACGAACTCCTCGAGCGGAAAGCTGCCCGTGATCTGCGCCTCCCCCGCGACCGCGACGTTCCAGGGACGGGTCTGCAGCTCCCCCGCGTACTCCGCGGGATCGGTCTTGCTGACGCCGAACTCGTAGTAGTTGTTGTAATTGGTGATCTGCTGCCAGGTATTCGGCTTCTCGTTCTGATCCGGGGCATGCACCAGCGCATCCACCGAGTCGGCGGCGTCATAGCGGTAGTCGAGCGGCGCGCCGGCGCGCGCGGGAATCACCGCCGCCCCGGCACTGCCGAGGGCCGCCGCGGCGCCGGCACCGACGGCCCCGGCGAGGAAGGCGCGTCGACCGAGGTACGTCTCGGGCGGGGTGATCTGCGAAGGGGGGATGCGGGGGACGCGGAAGGGCATGGCGTGGTCTCCTGGGCTGCCGCAATGTTCCGTGACTCTTGCCGTCATTCGATGCGATGCCCGCAGATGTTACAGGCACCGGGGCGCGAGCTCCCCCTTTTTGCGGGCGGTCGCCGGACAGGCGTCGCGCTCGGTCAGGGCGGGATCGTGGCCGACGACCTCGCCGCTGGCCGGCTGATGACGCCCTTCGCGCTGCGCATTCCGAGCGGACTGGCGCATTACCTCGTCGATGTTCCAGAGCCCGAAGCTGACGACATTCCAACGGTGGCGGCGCCGGGAGATCGCGTCTGCCGGGCACTGAGCCCGCACGCTGCGAGCCGCTTCCTTCATCTTTCGGACATGTGGATGAGCCAGCCTTCTCCGGCCAGAAATCCGGCCGAGATGCCGATAAAGGATCCCGCGATCACATCGCTGAGGAAGTGCCAATCGCCGATGACCAGCAGAATCGCGGCGATGAGCAGCAGCGCGGCGAGCGGCCGGATGCTGGCCCGGTAGAGCCTCATGAAAACTCCCGCGAACGAGCCCGCCAGCACCATGTGACCGGAGGGAAAGCCGAGGCTCCCGGAGCTCATCGCGAAGAACACATGCCGGGCGCCGTGCAGGACCGCCGCAGGCGGCTGGACCCCGAACAGGGGCTTCAGCACCTGATCGTTGATGCCGTAGGCGCATATCGAGGCGAGGCAGGCTACGCCCAGGGTTTCTCCCAGCCGGGAGAGATGTCCCCGCGTGACGCGCGCCAGGATCAGCGCCAGGACCACTGCCGACTCCACCGTCAGGATCACCGCGGCACCGAAAGCGGTGTTCAGCACGCTCAGGTGGCGGCCGACGTTCCAGAAGCGCCGTGCCACCCTGAGGTCGATCTCGGCAAAGGAGAAGGCCACCGCCGCGGCGCAAGCCACGAGCCACAAAAACCAGATCCGTATGACGGCAGAAAAGCGCTTCAAGTCCGAGACTCCCGGTGATCGCTGCGACGCAATGGCTCGCCCGCCATGCTGCGGAGCATGCACTCTACCGCAATGGAATCAGCGATCGCGCGGCGCAGGAGATACTTGGAACAACTTCTCCGCCGATGAGTTCCAGATGGCGCGGCGAGGGGCCGCCGCGCGCCTCGCAGCTCACATGGACGTGAGCGACCCCGCCGGCTCCGAGCCATTGGCGCAGGGCAGGCGCGAAACGGGCACCGCGAGCGCACCTGTCAGGAACGGGCGAGTTCGCGGTGGCAGCGTGGTCAGGAGTGATCGCACAGGGACTCATCGCCGCTGAGACTTCGGAGTCGCACGTGGCCGTCGCCCGCGCCACGCGTCCCTTCGAGGCGGCTGCCGGGCCCGTAATGATTGCGGTCGGAGGGCTGGCCGAAGCAATCCTCGATGCTTCCGCTGAAACTCTTGGCCTCGTACGAGTACCCCGCCGCAGCGGTGACGTCGATCTTCTGATTTCCGCTCACCGTCTCCGTATCTATGGTCCCGCCTCGGGCGAGGCGCGCATCCAGATCGATGTCGCCCGAGGTGGTGTTCAGCCGCGCGCTGCGGGCGGGGGAGACTGCCGCACTCAGCCGGCCGTTGACCGTGCTCGCCTGGAGGTCCCCGGCGACGTTCTGCACGCTCAGGTCGCCGCTTACCGTCGAGACGAGAAGCGTCCCGTCCTGACCGCTTCCGTGCAGGCGGATGCTTCCGCTGACGGACTTCACATCGTCATTTCCGGAGCCGAGATCCGCATCGATGTCGCCGCTCACCGTATGCAGGTGTTGAGTGCCGGCGATACCGCGGGAGGAGATGCTCGCGCTCACCCCCGAGGCCCGAATCTCGCTCCCGGCCGGCACGTGAAGCTGCAGGCGGACCGGGCGCTTCCCATGGAACCAGCCCGGCGAATCGCAACTGCCCGAGCCGTACGTCACGCAAACACGGGTGCGGCCGTGCGCACTCGTCACCGCGACCCGCGCCGAGCCGGACGGCAGATCGGCAGTGACCGCCACGAGCGGCTTGTCCCAGCCGTCGATCACGATCGAGCCAGCGACGTTGCTGACATCGATCACGCCGTGCGGGTCAGCTGAGACCTGCCGCTGAAACGTCGCGGCGTGCGCCGCCGCCACTGCAAATGTCAGCGACAGGGAGAGGACTGCGATACTGGAGGGGAAATTTTTCATCTAGGTTTCTCCGCTGCCGTAGCTCGCTTCCTGAACCGTAGACAGCACGTGCATCTCGTTCTGATAAGTATCGATCAGGAGCTCCTGCAGGAGCGCGTTCCCCGGCTCCCGCCCGAGCGCCAGCTGGATTTCCCGCATCGACTGATGGATGGCGCTCAGGCTCTGCAGGACCTTCTGCCGGGTGGGCGGCGGCAGACTTGCGAGCCGTGCATTCAGGGAGCTCAGCAGCGCCTCACGCTCGCGCAGATACCGCGGATCGGTGATGTAGGCGACTTGCAGGCCGGCCCCCGCCGCGCCCGTGCCGGGCGCCGCCATCCGCTGCGGAGCCGGATGGCCGGGCGAGAGGACCCACCTGTCGATCGAGATACCCAAGACGACCGCGGCGAGGACCGCAGCAAGGGCCCCGAGGCGCATCAGCTGCCGCTGCCAGCGCGATACCCTACGCCCCGCGCCGGGCCGCTCCGGGGGATTGTCCGCTGCCCGCATCCCGCTCGCACGCAGGCGCGCCTCCAGGGCCGGCCAGCCGTCGTGCGGCGGCGCCACCTCTCGCGGCAGCTCGCCGAGCCGCCTGATTTTCCTTTCTCCAGGATCGCTCATGGATGACTCTCCGGCTCGAGCCGCACGCGCAGGAGCGCACGAGCCCGGTGCAATTGGGCCTTGCAGGTGCCTTCGGCGACGCCGAGCATCTGGGCGGCTTCGCCGTGCGAGTAGCCGTAGATCCCGCAGAGGACGAGTGCGTCCCGCGCACCGTCGGGCAGGCCGCCGATCGCCCGCTCGATCTCGCGCTCTTCGACCGGCGTATCGAACGTCCACTCCGCGGGCACATCCGCGAATTCCTCGTCCGGATCCGATGGCAATGGCGGCAATTCGACCTGCGCCGCGACGTGTCGGCGCCGGCTCAGGACTACATTCACTGCGATGCGGTGCAGCCAGGTGCCGAAGCTGCTTCGTGCCTCGAAGCGCGCGAGCGCCCGCCAGGCATTGACGAACGCCTCCTGTGCGCAATCCTCCGCGCCCGTGCGGTCACGCAGCAGCCGCAGGCACAATCCGTAGACACTGCCGATGTGGTCGCGATAGAGGCGCTCGAAAGCCCGCATATCACCGCTGCAGGCCTGGCGCACGAGGCCAGCCTCCCAATCGATCCGGTCATCTTGTGCAGCCGAGGCCATGTATCCCATTGGATGCAGCCGGACCCGGGACGGTTTAAAGCCCCCCGCCGGCCCGGCTGGGCCCCGGGGTCCGAGACGGGAACGCCGCCCCTGGGTCGAAGAAGCCTCAGCCGCTTCGCGGCGAGACCTCGCCACCGAGATATTTCCCGAACCAGCGCAGCGCCCGGCGGAGCACGTCGCGCTCGTCCTTCGGCTTGTCGAAGCCGTGGCCTTCCCCGGCATAGACCACCAGCTGGGTGGGAACCCCCATGGCGCGCAGCGCATGCCAGTACTCGAACGACTGCGGTGCCGGACACTCCCCATCGTACTGGCCGACTACGATCAGCGACGGCGTCCTGTCGTTCTCGATGAAGTTGATGGCCGAGCTCCTGGCGTACGCCTTGGGATCGCGGTACACCGAGGCGCCGAAGAACGGGATCATCCACTTGTCGATGGAATTCTCACCGTAGTAGCTCTTCCAGTCCGAGAGGCCGGCGCCCACGACCGCCGCCTTGAAGCGGTGCGTCTGCGTCGGCGCGAACATCGACATGAATCCGCCGTAGCTCCAGCCGGTCAGGCCCAGGCGGCGGTCATCGATCGGGTATCGCGCCTCCACCCGGTCGACGCCCGCCAGGATGTCGCGCAAATCGCCGTACCCCATGTCCCGGCGCACCGCCTCGGTGAAGCGCTCGCCCTCGCCCAGGCTCCCCCGCGGGTTCGGCATCAGGACGAAGTAGCCCATCGCGGCGAGCGGCACCGGCCCGTAGCGGTCCCCCGGCCAGGAGGGAAGCGTCGCCCAGGTCGGCCCCCCGTGCACGTAGACGATCAGCGGGTATCGCCGGTGAGGCTCGAAGTGCGGCGGGAACAACAGCCAGCCCTGCACATGAAATCCCCCGTTGTCCCAGCGCACCGAGACGGCCTTCCCCCACATCGGCCGCACCCGATCGTTGACGTGCGTGATGGCATGCGGCCCCGCGAGCACGCCGCTGGGCACTGCCGAGGCATTGGTCTCGAGCCTGGCCGAATAGATCTCGGGCGGGCTGTCGAATGTGCTGTGAATGAACGCGAGCACGTTGTGTCGGGCCGACACTGAGAATGCCGACGCGAACGTCCCGTTCCGCACGGCAGCATCCACGTGAAAGAGCGGATGATGGGTTGCAGGACGGTCTGCATGCAGCGCAAAGACCGACAGGCGCGTCGCGCCGCCGGCGAAGGAGGAAACCAGAAGAGAGTGCTTTCCGCTCCAGGTCAGCCAGGAAGGCGACATCCCGATCCCCGGCGTGACGTCCACCGGCCCGCCGCCGCCCGCGGCCACGAGATAGATATCACCTCCGGTCGCCCCCTGATCACTCATGAGGCCGCCAATGAACGCAATCCGCGAGCCGTCGGGCGACCACCTCGGCAAGGCGATCTGCAGGCCGTGCAATGGGCCTGCGACCGAAGCGGGGTCCAGCGTGACCTTTGGCGCGCCTCCGGGGGTCTGCGTGTAGAGCTTCGCCACCCACCAATTGTCGCGTCCGGGCGGCGGCGCCCCCACGTAGGCGAGCCGATCGCCCACGGGCGACCAGTCGTATTCGTACACGAACAGCGCGGACGGTGTCACCTGCCGCACAGCCCCGCCGCCAGCCGGGATGACCGCGACCCGCTGATGCTCGACGCCCGTTCGGCCGATGACGCCGACCTGCGCTTTCGTGGCGGAGACTGCAGCCACCGGGTGGACATCACCCTTGACGTAGAGAAAACTCAGCTGAGTGCCGTCGGGTGTCCAGGCGAGCTGATTCACCAGTCCGTGCAGCTGCGAGACCCGCCTTGCTTCGGTGCCGGCGGCGGCGACCTCATACATATCGAACTGCCGGCTCCCTCCTTTGTCGTGATTGCAGTTGGAGAGGAACGCGAGCGTCCTGCTGTCGGGCGACCACCGCAGGTCCCGATAGCGGCACGCCTTCACCGATTTCGGGATCGTGACGGTGCGGACCCGGCCTCCGTCCGCATCGGCGATCTGCAGCAACTGGCCGGGCTTGCCGCCTCTGGAGGCGACGGCGGCCCTCGCGCCGGCACGCGCCCGCTCCGTCACGGTCCACGCGACAGCCTTCCCGCTTGGAGCGACGGCGACGGCGCCGAATCGCTGTACGTCCCGCAGACGCTCCATGATCTGCGTGATTCGCGATTCGTCCTGCGCCCGCGCCGCGGCAGCCGCCGCGGCCGGAAGGGGACCGGTGATCAGGCCTGCGCTCAGGAATGCGAGCGCAGCGCCGCGGAAACCCGTGCCGGCATGCGTTTTCGAGCGCATCTCGCCCTCGTGTAAATGACTTCGGGCGATATTAACATGCGCCGTACGCGGCCCGTCCCTCGAGGTGGTACGCGATCCCGCACGTTGATCTGGAACACGCTGACATCGTAGTAGAAGCCCTTCGCCGGCCAGCCGTGCACACCCGCCTCGCAGGCGAGGTACTTTGTCGGATCCGGATTGTTGGCGGGGGAGAGTTTGCCGAAAGGGCTCGCGACCCCGAGGTAGCGCACCGGACGGAAGCCCTGCGGGACGTTGAGATAGGTTTTGTTGCCGCGGCCGAAATCGTTCCCCGGGGCGGGGCGCACTATAGGAAGGCGCCCGACACTACCACCAGCGCTCGTAATTCGAGCCGGCGCGCCCTCCCCTCGGGCCGACGCCTGCCGGGCGAGAAGCCATTGCGCCGCCGACCCCGGCTTGAGACCCTAGCGCCCGCGGCACATCGCCGCGCCGGCCGGCTGATCGATACGTGGGCGAACGCCTGGAATTGGGACCGCTGGAGCTGAAGGTGCCAAGGCGGCGCAGCCGCGCCTGCACGGCGCGCTGCTCCTTCCTCTGCTCGCCATGCCGCTCCATGCGTCGGTCCACCGGCTCATCGAGGTGCTGGTCGCTTTCGGACGCTAGGATCCAGTGATGCAAGCCTTGACCACCAATCCGGGACTCCTTTCCCCCTTCCATGTTGCCTTTCCCGTGCACGATCTCGCCTCGGCACGCGCCTTCTATGGCGGACTGCTCGGCTGCCCCGAGGGCCGCAGCTCGGACGAATGGGTGGATTTCAACTTCTACGGCCATCAGATCGTGGCCCACCTGGCGCCCGGGGAAACCCGCCAGGCGCAACGTAACACGGTCGATGATCACGGCGTGCCCGTGCGCCATTTTGGAATCGTGCTGCCGATGTCCGAATGGACCGCGCTCGCCGACCGCCTGCGGGCGGCCGGCGTCAGGTTCCTGATCGAGCCTTACCTGCGCTTCAAGGGAGAGCCCGGCGAGCAGGCGACGATGTTCTTCCTCGACCCCTCCGGCAATGCCCTGGAGATCAAGGCGTTCTCGGATATCGCCAAGCTCTTCGCCCGGTGACGGCGGTCCAGCCGACGGCTGGAACCCAGCGCCGTCCGCGGTCGTTGTATCGCTGTACCTTCAGGTCGAGGAGCCCCTATGCGCAAATATCTCGCGGCAGTCGCCGCCCTGACCCTCGTTACCGCCCCGGCTTGGGCATCGGATCACCATCCGATCAAGGATTCCTACATCACGGCCAAGGTAAAAGCCGAGTTGATCGCCGACAGGGACACTGACGCCGACCACATCCATGTCACGACCCGGCACGGCATCGTGACGCTGCGCGGCGTCGTCAAGTCAACTGCGGAAAAGGACAAGGCGAAGCTAGACGCCATGAAGGTCGACGGCGTCCGCAGCGTCCGCAACGAGTTGCATACACGGTAGCGATGCTGAAGTAGCCGATGAGCAGCCGCGGCGCTTGCGGCACCGTCTGCGGTGGCGGATTGCCGCCGCCGTGGGCGGCACCGGTGCGGCCGTGCGCAAGGACCGGGCTGCGCCGCCCGCAGCTTGCCGTCGTGCCCCGCCGTCAGCTCGAGCCGCTCACTTGGCGGCGGTCGGGCATTCGGGGGCGGCGGTGCTGCTCAGCGCCTGCTTCTGCGGCTCGAGCTTCCAGCCCGCGGGGATCTCGAATTCCTGCGCGGGAACAGTGGACGTATCGATCGAAGTCGTCTCCGTGGTGAGCGACACGACCCGGATGAAAGGCCCCGACGCCGCAGCGGGTGCCGCGGAGCCTCCCGACGAAGACTGCGCGGTCGTGGCAGTCGCAGCCTCATTGGCCGCAGGGGCTGCCGTCTCGTTCGCGGCGCCGGCCGCTGCAGCCCCGCCCGCGGAGCCGGCGTGAATTGCGGCGGCGCCACGGTGGAACAGCCCCGCGAGGCCGCCGGCAAGCGCATGTGAGGCGAGGCGGTGCATGCTGAAGGGGCCTCGGCTCGCCTGCTGCTGCTGCGCCTGCCTCGCCCGGCTGCAGTGCGGCCCGCCGAAACTCATGTAGAAGGTGGTCCGCAGCGGGTACCCCTGAAGATCCGCCGCCTTGCCGCGCAGCTTCCGGAGCATGTCCGCATAGGGCGCCATGAATTGCCCTACGGCTCCCTGCAGGCGCGGATTGTTCGCATCGAGACCCTGAGCCGCCAGATATTTCCGCTCGAACGCAGCCTGCTCCTCGACTCCCGGAATCGCATCCCGCGTGAGCCAAGTTTCGAAGCCGTAGTCGAGCTCGCAGACATCGCCGGTCTGTTTGTCCGTGCAGGTCTGTGACAGCACTACGTCGGTCTCGCGCGCATCGTGACCCAGGATCGTGGCGTGCTCGTCCGTGCGGCTCACGTTGAGCACCGGCGGGCTCAGCTGACAGCGTGAGGTATCGGGAGCCGCTGCCCGCGAGGCGCCGGAGGGTTGCGGCATCGGGCAGCTCTTCATCTTTTCCATGGCCGCCTCGACTTCCTTCTGCGCCTGCGCGCGCTGCTCGGGCGTGGGAAACGGGCGCTCGGAATAGAGCTTCTTCTTCGGTTGCAGCTCCCATACGAGCTGCTTGTCCAGGCGCACGATCTGGCCGCCCTCCATCCCGTGACAGAAGAGTGAAAGGACGCCGTGACAGCTCACCGTCGAATCGCTGCGCTCCCTGTCGGCGCTCGTGCGCGCCACCGAATCGATCTCGATCTGCATTCCGCCAAGGCTCATCGAGGTCTTCTGCCCGATGGTGACATCGGCGCGCGCGGCGGGCGTCAGCGCCCCGAGAGTCGCGGCGGCGGAGAGCGTGAGAGTGAGAGTGAGTGCGGACCGGGTTCGCCTGCGCGTGGTCATGTTGGCTTCTCCCGCTGTATGAAGGGGACGTCGCCTCATGGAGCGGCCGTGCGAATTCTCCGCCTTCGGCAGCAGGGTGTCGATGTCCGCGATGAAGTGCGTCGTCGAGCACGCGCCGAGCCCGAGCCCACGCCGCGGCGTGGGCACCGGGGCGGCCGGTGCGCCGCCGCGCTCGAGGTCAGGTCCGGCCGCTCAGGTCAGCCGGGACAGATAGTCGTAATCCGTCCGCGCCGCATCGATCCGCGGCTCGGCGAACGGCGGCTCCTGCTCCACGTAGTAGTAGCGCACCCCGGCCTCGTACGCGACCGGCAGGATCCGTCGCCAGTCGAGATGGCCGGACCCGACATCCGCCGGATCCATTCTGAAGGCGTTGTTGGGCACGGTGTCGGGCTTCAGGTCCTTGATGTGCACCAGCCTGAAGCGGCGCGCGTGAGCGCGCAGCAGCGGGATCGGATCGACCCCGGCGGCGGCCACCCAGCCGATGTCCATCTCGAAGCGGACCAGGTCGGGGTCGGTGTTCGCGAGCAGCAGGTCGAACGCGGTCTGGGATCCGTACCTCGCGAACTCGACGTTGTGATTGTGATACGCGAGCCTCAGGCCCTCGCGGCGCAGCGCGGCGCCCTTCCCGTTGAGCTCGGCGGCCGTGCGCCGCCAGTCCTCCGCGGTCATCTGCCTGCCCGCACGGGCGAAGAAGTCGACGCCGCTCTCCCCCTTGCGCGGCTTGATGCGATCCGGCACCGGAAATATCGGCACGACGACATACCTGACGCCGAGGACGTGCATCTCGGCCGCCAGCCTGCCGACATCTCCCGCGAGCGACGGGCCGCCGGCGCCGAACGTCTGCAGCGGTACGTGCGTGCTCGGGCAGGAGAGTCCGGCCCGGTCGAGCGCCGCGCGCAGCTGCCGGGCGGTACGCTTCATCAACGCTACGGGCTCGACCGCCCGATAGCCGATCCTCGCCACGGTCCGCAGCGTTCCGTCGAGGTCGCGGTAGGGCTCCTGACCGAGCGTGTAGAGCTGCAGGCCGATCGGCAGATGGTGATCCGCGAAGAAGCGCCGGCGCTGCGCGGCTGCGGCGAGGCCGTCGGTGGCCGCCACGCAGCCCGCCGCGACCGCCCCTCCCAGGAACAGCCGCCGGGTCATCGCCGGGACCTCGCGCGAATCGGACATCGCCGCTCTCTCGCTCATCGGTAGGATTCCGGGCCGAATGACGCGCTCGATTCTAACCCGCGGAGCTCGCGGAATTCAGCCCGCCTCGGGACTGAGAGAGCTCCCGGCGGGAATGACCTCACGCATCCGGTCTACCGTCCTGAGCGGCGGGAAGGCGCGCATCCAGATCGCGACCACCGCCAGCGTGCCCAGGCCGCCCACCACCACTGCCGGCACCGTCCCGAGGAGGGCCGCCGTGACTCCAGACTCGAACCCGCCGAGCTCGTTGGAGGCGCTGATGAAAAGCGTGCTCACCGCGCTCACCCGCCCGCGCATCGCATCGGGCGTCGCAAACTGCACCAGCGCGGAGCGGATGTAGACGCTGATCTGATCCGCGGCACCCGTGACCGCGAGGGCGCCAAGGGACAGCCCGAAGCGGGTGGACAATCCAAACACGATGGTGCCGATGCCGAATACCACGACAGCGGCAAACATCACCGCACCCACGTTGCGCTCGATCGGGCGGCGCGTGAGATATACGGCGGTGAGAGCGCCGCCGAAGGCCGGCGCGCTGCGCAGGAGGCCGAGGCCGGTCGGTCCGACGTGCAGGATGTCCCGCGCGTAAACGGGCAGCAGGGACACGGCCCCGCCCAGCAGCACGGCAAAGAGATCGAGCGAGATCGCGCCGTAGACGACCGGACGCGAGCGCACGAACCGTATCCCCTCGTGGACGCGGGCGAGGCGGCCGGCAAGCGCCGTCCGATCGGGCGAGACGCGCCTGCCGCCGAGCAACAGCATCCCGGCAGCGCTCGCCAGCGACGCCACGAGTGCGCCGCCATAGGCAAAAGCAGGTCCCAGCGCATAGGCAAAGCCGCCGAGGGCGGGCCCTGCGATGATCGCGAGCTGCGTGATCGAGGAGGCGGAGGCGAGCGCCCGCGGGAGCTTCTCGGGGGGCACCAGGAACGGCAGCAGCGCCCGCCCCGCCGGCCCCGAAAAGCCGCGCGCGCTGCCGTAGAGCAGGATTACGCCGTAGAGCGGCCAGACCGAGGTTTGATGGGTGAGGACGAAGAGGAGGAGCAGCCCGCTGGCGAGCGATTCCAGGAGGCTCGCCAGGGTGATGATCCGCCGCGGGTCGAAGCGGTCGGCCAGCTCCCCCGCAGGCAGCGCGAGCAGGAACATCGGCACGAACTCGGCCAGACCCACGAGTCCGAGCGCGAGCGGGCTTTGCGTCAGGGCATAAACCTGCCAGCCGACCGAAACCGACTGTACGAGCACGGCGATCCGCGACAGCACGCGAACCGAGACATACAGCGGCAGGTCGCGATCGCGATAGGGGCTGTCGATTGCCTCAGCCCGTCAGATCCGCGTGATCCAGCCGTGGGTGTCCCGCGACTCGCCACGCTGGATGGACACCAAGCGCTCGCGCAGCTTGCGCGTATGCGGTCCGACTTCGCCGCTGCCCACACGGTGCTCCTCGCCATGATGGATGAGGGCGCCAACGCCCGCCAGCACCGCTGCCGTGCCGGAGAGCGCAGCCTCGCCGTCACGCACCCACTCCAGCATCTCCGCGACGTCAAAGACGCGCTCCTCGACCTGGTAGCCCTCCTCCCGCGCCAGCGTCAGCACCGAATCGCGCGTGACGCCGTGGAGAAACGTCGAGTCGAGACTGCGGGTGAGGACACGCCCCTCGCGAAGCAGCAGGAAATTCGAGGCGCCCGTCTCCTGCACCGAGCCGCCCGGGCAAAACAGCACCTGATCGACGTTGTACCGGCGCCGCGCCTCGAGCGTCGGGCCGAGAGCGGCGGCGTAGTTGCCGCCCGTCTTGACCTTGCCGGTCTGCGAGGCGGTGCGCGCATTGATGTCCTCGACATAGATGCGCAGCGGCTTCATGCCGCCGGTGAAGTAATCCCACACGGGGCTCGCGAGCACGATGAGGTCCGCCTCGGTGGCCGGGGCACCGGCCGCCCCGATGTTGGGCGTCGTGCCGAAGAGAATCGGCCGCATGTAGAGCGCTCCGGGCGCCTCGGGGACGACGTCGCGGTTGCGGTCGATGGCGGTGCGGACCATCTCTTCGAGCTGCCGCGGATCGGGCTCCGGCAGCACCAGCGAGCGGGCGCTCTGGCGCATGCGCTCGATGTGCCGGTCCATCCGGAACACGTTGATGCTGCCGTCGGCCCAGCGATAGGCCTTGAAGCCCTCGAAGCAGGTGCTGGCATAGTGCAGCACGTGCGCGGCGGGATGCAGCTGGATGGGTGCACAGGGCACGGTCTCGAAGCGTCCCCACGCTCCATTCTGGAAGCGGGCCAGGGTCATGGTGGGCGCGAGAACGGTTCCGAACGCCGGGCGCGGCGCTTGCGAAGGCTTGGGTATGCTGCTCATGGGCGTGAGTTTAAGCTGGAAGCGACCGTCGCGCATCGTGGCGCTCGTCGCATCCGGGGCCGCGGCCGTGACACCGTCCGGCTAGGATAGCCGGGTGAGCGCTCCCGCCAAAATCGTGACCAGCCGCTCCGGCCTGCGGGCCGAGATCGCCGCCAGCGGCGCGGTGCGGCGATTCGATTGCGGCCCGATCGCGCTCAGCCTCTTCGTCGGCAACGAGGTCGAGTGCGGCCCGGCCAATCTTTTCCTGCGCAGTCGTGCCGGCGAGGCCGGATGGACTGCGCTTCTCGGGCCGGCGAGCCCGACGCGGCTCGGGGCGGGGGCCGAGGGCAGGATCGCCGGCCGCGGCGCCTGGCGCGGGATCGAGTACGACATTGCGCTCGTTCTCGCCGCGAACGCGCCCGCGTGGTTCTGGCACTTGCGCCTGAGGAACGCCTCGTCCGAGGCGCAGGAGCTCGACCTTACCTACGCGCAGGATGTCGCGCTGGCCCCATATGGGGCCGTGCGGATGAACGAGTACTACGTCAGCCAGTACGTCGATCACACGCCCCTCACCGATGCGCGGCATGGAATCCTGATCGCCTCGCGCCAGAATCAGGCGGCGGACGGCCGCCACCCCTGGTGTCTCATCGGCTCGCTGCGGCGGGCCGAGTCCTTCGCGACCGATGCCCTCGATTTCCACGGACTCGCGAGCCGCGCGGGGGAGCCGCCGGCCGGCATCCTGGGGGAGCTTCCCGGCCGGCGCCTGCAGCATGAGCATTCCATGGCGGTCCTGCGGGATGCGCCGATGCGGCTCGCGCCCGGCGAGACCCTGCAGGCGGGATTCTTCGGCGGCTTCCTCGCCGATCACCCGCAGGCGACGGGCGAAGCCGATCTGGCCAGGGTGGGCACGATGCTCGCGCTTCCCGAAGCGGCGGCCCCTGCCGCCGCCACCGCCGAGGCGCCTCTCGCCGGCCCTCCGGCAGCCCGGACGCTCTTCGCGACGGCAGCGCCGCTGCAGGTCATGGATCTGGATACGGATGCCCTTCACCGGCTCTTCCCGCCCCCGTGGCGTCACGAAGAGACCGACGGGCGCGGCGAGCGCCTCTCGTTCTTCCACGGCACCGCCAGCCACGTGGTCCTTCGGGCCAAGGAGCTGCGGGTGCTGCGTCCTCACGGACAGCTGCTGCGCACCGGCCGGCATCTGACTCCGGATGAGAGCGCTCTCGTCTCGACGGTGTGGATGAGCGGTGTCTTTCACTCCATGCTCGCCCAGGGGCATGTCAGCATCAACCGCTTCCTGTCGGCCAACCGCAGCTACCTGGGTCTATTCCGCTCGCACGGCCTGCGCGTCTTCGTGAAGCTCGCCGGGGAGTGGCGGCTTCTCGGCGTACCCTCCGCCCTGCAGATGACGCCGGAGAGTTGCCGCTGGATCTATCGGCACGCCGAAGGCGAGATCGAGCTGCGATCGGCGGCCGCGAGCGCCCCCCATGCGCTGACCCTCGACATCGAGGTGACCGCCGGACCCGATGCGGCTTTTCTGGTCTCTCACCACATCGCGCTCAACGGCGACGACGGCAACACTCCGGAGCCGCTCGACTGGCGCCGCGATGGCGACAGCCTCATCGTGAGGCCCGCGCCGGGCTCGGATGTCGGCCGCAGATTCCCGGGCGGAGCGTTTCACATCGATCTCGCCCCGGGAGCGTCCATCGAGCGCATCGGCAGCGATGAGCTGCTCTTCCTCGACGGACGCTCGCGACAGGAGCCCTACCTCTGCATCGAGACCTCGCGCGGGCGACGCCTCGGCCTCACCTTCCGCGGCAGTCTCCTCGCCGAGGAGAGCCAGACCCCGTGGCGGCTGCCTCCGGGAGAGCCGCTCGCGCCCAGCCCGACGCTCGAGCGCGCCGGGTCGGGATCGCACGGCGAGCGGGCCGCGCGCCTCCTCGAGATCACACCCTGGTACGCCCAGAACGCTCTCGTGCACTATCTCTCCCCGCGCGGTCTCGAGCAGTACTCGGGCGGCGGCTGGGGCACTCGCGATGTCTGTCAGGGCCCGGTCGAGATGCTGCTCGCCATGGGTCGGACCGAGCCGCTGCGCGACCTGTTGCTTCGCGTCATGTCCCATCAGAACCCCGACGGCGACTGGCCGCAGTGGTTCATGTTCTTCGAGCGCGAGCGGGGCATCCGCGCGGGCGATGCGCACGGCGACATCGTTTTCTGGCCGCTCGTGGCGCTCGCGCGGTATCTCACCGCCTCGGGTGATGCCGATCTCCTTCAGTGGCCGGTCCCGTTCTTCGATGTCAGGGGCCCGGAGGCGGGCGAGCGGGCCACCGTCTGGCAGCACGTGGAGCGCGCTCTCGAGATCATCGACCGGCGGCGCATCCCCGGCACTGCTCTCGCCGCCTACGGTCACGGCGACTGGAACGATTCCCTGCAGCCCGCCGATCCGGCGCTGCGCGATCAGATGTGCAGCGCGTGGACGGTGACGCTGCATTTCCAGGCTTTGACGATGCTCGCGAACGCGCTGCGCTCCGTGGATCGCGCCGCGCAGGCGCAGCCCCTGGAGCGGCAGGCCGCGGCCGTCCGCGCTGATTTTCAGCGGCTGCTGCTTCCGGACGGAGTGCTCACCGGCTATGCCGTGTTCGACGGCACGACGGACGTCCGCTATCTGCTGCATCCGCGGGATGAGACGACCGGAGTGCGGTACAGCTCTCTCGCGATGATCCACGCCATCCTGGAGGACGTGCTGACCCCGGATCAGGCACGCGCACACCTCGAGATCATCGGCCGCGAGCTCACCGGCCCGGACGGCGTACGCCTGTTCGATCGGCCGCTGCCGTATCACGGGGGCCCGCAGCGCATCTTTCAGCGCGCGGAGAGCGCGACGTTCTTCGGCCGCGAGATCGGTCTCATGTACATGCATGCCCACCTGCGCTATGCACAGGCCCTGGCGCACGTCGGGCGGCCGGAGGAGTTCTTCCGCGCCCTCTGTCAGGCCGATCCCATCGGCATCCGCTCCATCGTCCCCTCGGCAACCCTGCGTCAGGCGAACTGCTACTACTCGAGCTCCGATGCGGCATTCGCCGATCGCTACCAGGCGCGGGAGCAGTACCAGCGCGTCCGCGACGGCTCGGTCGCGCTCGATGGCGGATGGCGGGTCTATTCCAGCGGCGCCGGGATCGCCCTCGCACTCACGCTGCAGCGCTTCCTGGGACTCACCTGGGAGCCGCACGCGCTGCGCATCGACCCGGTGATGCCCGCGGAGCTGGACGGAATGCGGGTGATGACGGCGGCCCGCGGACGGCCGCTCGAGGTGGCTTACCGGGTCGGGCCCGGCGGCTGCGGCGTCAACGAGGTGGCTCTCAACGGCGAGAAGCTGCCGTTCACCCGTGAAGGCAATCCGCATCGGCGCGGCGCGGCGCGGCTGGATGCGGCAGCGGTGCTCGAGCGACTGGTCCGGAACCGGAACACTCTCGCCATCGACCTCGGGTAGGCCCGACGATATCATCTCGCCGCTTGCCCCACGCCCAGCCATTCCTTCGCGCGCTATCCTTCAGCCTGATCGCATCGGCGCTCTGCGCCTGCCATTCGGGACGTGGCTCGTCCGCCCCGGCCGATGCGCGCATGATCCCCGCGCCGCAGGCGATCGCCACATCCACGACACCGCCTCCAATGGCGGTCGCCCTGGCTCCGCAGATCAACGAAGCCGACTTCCTGCAATTCGACAAGACCCTGTCCTCCAGCGCCTTCGGTGGGCGCAAGCCCGGCACGCGCGGCGAGGTGTCGACGATCCGCTGGCTGGTCGATCAGCTGCGCCGCATGCGCCTCGCGCCGGGCAATCACGGCTACTGGCTGCAGAGCGTACCGATGGTCACGACCACTCTCGTCAACACCGGCACGAGGCTGGAAGTGCGCGACTCGCGCGGCGGCCTGCAGGGCTTCGCCTACGGCACCGACATGATGGCCTTCACTCAGCAGGCACGGCCGCTCGTCGCTCTGCGCAACTCACCCATCGTCTTCATGGGCTACGGGATCGACGCGCCCCGATGGCAGTGGAACGATTATCAGGGCGTGAGCGTGAAGGGCAAGACGGTGATCGTGCTGGCCAACGACCCTGGCTTCGCCACGGGCGATCCTCAGCTCTTCAACGGCAAGGCGATGACGCGGTTCGGCCGCTGGACCTACAAGTACGAGGAGGCTGCGCGCATGGGCGCGGCCGCCTGCTTCATCGTACACACGAGCAGCGATGGCGCCGGCCATCCCTGGACGGCGGTCAGGAACAGCACCCGGGGCCCGCAGCAGAGCCTGCCCTCGGGCGCTGCGCCGGGTCCGCGGCTGCCCGTCGCGGGCTGGCTGACCCGTGCCGCCGCGGAGCGGCTGTTCCGCGCGGCCGGACTCGATTTCGACAGCCTGGCGGCGCAGGCGGCGCAGAGCGGCTTCACGCCGGTGCCGTTGCAGGCGACCGCCTCCCTCCTGCTGCGCAGCACCGTGACCCGCGGCCGATCCTACAACGTGCTCGCCCTCGTCAAGGGCAGCAAGCATCCCGGCCAGGTGGTGATCTACAGCGCGCACTGGGATCATCTCGGCACCCTGATCGGAGCTCACGGGCGCAGGGAGATCTTCCACGGCGCCATCGACAACGGCAGCGGGGTTTCCGCGCTGCTCGAGATCGCCGATGCGTTCGCCCACCAGAAGACGCCTCCGGAGCGCAGCGTCCTTTTCCTCATGCCCACACTCGAGGACTCGATGACGACCGGAGCGCAATATTATGTGACCCACCCCGCCTTCCCGCTCGATGAGACGGTGGCGGACATCGACGTCGATGCCTGGCCGATCATCGGCCGCGCTCGCGACATGACGGTCATCGGCGCCGGGCAATCGCAGCTCGAGGACGACCTCGAGAAGGTGCTCGCCCTGCAAGGCCGGGCCCTGACTCCCCAGGCGGCTTCGCAGTACGGCAGCTCCGATCATTTCAGCTTCGCCGACGCAGGCGTGCCGGCGCTCATCGTCGGCCCCGGGCTCGACCTGATCGACGGCGGCCGGACGGCGGGACTCGCAGCCGTGGCCGACTACACCGCGCACCGCTACCACGAGCCGAGCGACGTATTCAATCCACACTGGGATCTCGGCGGCACCCTCGAGGACATCCAGACGCTCTACATCCTCGGCCGCAAGCTCGCGGACGGCAACCAGTGGCCCGACTGGTATGCCGGGAGCGAATTTCGCGCGCGGCGGGACGCGATGATGAGCGCGCGCCGGCACTCCCAGGCGCGCAAGCCGCCGCGCGGCGCCGGCGGCCGAAGCGGCAGGGCGCCGTGATTCGCCCGTTCTATCCCGTGCTGCGCGATATCGCGATCTCGACGATCCTCTCGCTTGCGAGGGGCACGAGCTCCCGCAGGACGATTTGCGGTGCATCGCCCTCGCCTCTTGCCGCGCAGACCGCCGCGAGATAGCCGGCGCGCAGATCGAGCTGCCATAGTTGCCAGGCGGCCGGCGAGTCCTCGAGCTGCGACAGCATGTGCAGCGACAGTCCCCGCTCTGCGGTGAGCTCGAAGCTGAAGGCGTCGAGGGCGATCGCGAGTCCCAGTCCGCGCGCCTTGATGTACGACTCCTTCAGGGTCCACAGCTCGAAGAACCGCCGCCGCCGCGCCGCCGGCGGCAGCGCGATGAGGGCCGCGCTCTCCTGCGGCGCGAAGTAACGGTCGAGCCCGTCGATCTCGGCTTCACGCGCAACGATGCTCTCGACGTCGATCCCGAGCGCCCGGCCCGACGTAATGCCCACCATCACGAGATCGGAGGAATGCGAGATGTTGAATTCCAACGGAGGCTCGACTCGCGGCGCGGCGATCGCAGGCCGTCCGCGCGGGCCGGCCGCGAACGCCCAGTCTCCGGGCGGTACCGTGGCATACCGTGACAGCACCGTGCGCACCAGCGCACGGGTGACCAGATACCGCCGCTGGTCCCGCGCAAAGCGATAGCGCGCCCGCCTCGCGCGCTCCTCCGCGCTGAGCAACGCCTCGTATCGCGGCCACAGCGAGTTATCGCCGATCTCACTGATGTAGGTGCACCAGAGGTCGATCCTGCGGCTGTCGGCAGCGAGATCCATGGCTCGCGGCTAACGGCCGGCCTCGCCCGCCGAGCGGAGGTCCTGCACCCTCCCCTTCCACTTTCCGCCCCGCCCCGCGGCATATTGGATGGCGGAATGAACGGTTGCCGCCGCGTAGAAGAGCGCGACCGCGGGCAGCAGCAGCGCGTAGGCGGATGAGAGCCGATAGAAGCGGACCATGGGAAGATAACACAGCGTCATCAGCAGCCAAGCGGCGGCGCCGAGAGCCACTGGCGCCGCATCACGCGTCAACAGGAGGAGCGGCGGTGCGAGATAGGTGGCGAGCAACCCCAGAAGCGTGCCGGCGAGCAGCAGGTACGAGTGCCGCAGCTGATTGAAAGCCGTCCGCGAGATCATCGCGCCGATCTCGGCGAATGAGCCATAAACCCGCAAGCTGCGCGTTTCCCGCGCCAGACCCAGCCAGATGCGCCCCCCGCTCGACTTGACGGCCCGCGCCAGCGCGCAGTCATCGATGATGCGGCTGCGGATCGCGGCGAGGCCGCCGGCTCGCTCGAGCGCCGCCGGGCGGATCAGCATGCAGCCGCCTGCCGCGCCCGCGACGGCGGATCGGGGCGAGGCGATCCAGGCCGGCGGATACAGCTTGAGAAAGAAGAACACGAACGCCGGGATCAGGCATCGCTCCGCAAGGGTCGCCGTCGAGAGGCGCACCATGAGCGAGACGAGATCGAGACGCTCCGCCTCTGCCTTTGCGGCGAGGGCCGCGAGCTCACCGGGCGCGTACTCGATGTCGGCGTCGGTGAAGAGGAGGAAGTCGGGATTGGCCCGCGCTGCGGCCGCGACGCCCTGGGACATGGCCCAGAGCTTGCCGGTCCAGCCGGGCACGGGCGGCGCTGCGCTCAAGACGGTCAAGCGCTCCGCCGCGCCGCAGGCTTGCGCCGCATGCCGCGCCGCATCAGCGGTACCGTCGGTGCTGCCGTCATCGACGACAATCACCTGGATGGCGGGCTCGAGTGTTTGCCGCAGAAGCGAGCTCACGGCCCTGCCGATGCCCTCGGCCTCGTTGCGCGCGGGCACGACCGCGATGATGCGCCTGGCGGCAAGGCTGACAGCGGCGCACGGCTGCGGTCCGAGCGCGCGCCAGACCCGCCAAAAGCCGCCGCGTGCCAGCAGCAGATAGACCCAGATGGCAGGCGGCACCGCTGCGGCGGCGTGAGCGAGGATCACGGCGTCAACCGACACCTGAGACCCGACCCTTCACGGACATGCGGGCCGACCCGCAACGCCGATATAATCGGCGGTCTGTATTGCCCATTTGGCCATGGTGGCTTCCTTCTCTTCGACAATTCGCCGCGGACTGCCGCGGACCTGGAGGCCGTGGCCCAAAAGCCGCGGAGAGCGTACTGATTGCCTCGAACGACACTGGCGGAACGCCGTTCCTCAAGCATAGCCCAAGGCGCCTCACCCGGGCAGCGCTCGGACTGATCGCCGCCGCGCCCTTCTGCCTCGCCGCGCGCGCCGCCATGGCCCAGGGGACGGCTACGCCGGGCGTGCAGAAGCCGCCGATCACCGGCCCCATCCGGCTGAAGAAGAAGCCGCAGCCGGCGAAGCCGCATCACAAGGTCAACTGGCTCAACCCGACCACCTGGCCGGTGCTGCCGGTCCCGCTCACCGCGGTCGATCCCAACAGCGGCACCACCCTCGGTGTCATCCCGACCCGGCTGGTGACCAATTCCCGCAGCGAGATCACGGACATCATCGCGCCGGACATCATGCACAACCCGTACTTCGGCTGGGGCGCGCATGCGCGCATACTCGCCTTCCCGTCGCAGGACACGCAGTGGTCGATCGTCGCCGGCGGAGAGCAGCACATCGAGAGCACCTTCGATGCGCTCTATCAGACGGGCCTGCTGCGCGAGACGCCATTCTCCCTCACGGTCGAGGGCCTCTACGATCGCAGCGGCACGCCGCGTTTCTACGGCATCGGCAACAACTCGTACAAGATCAATCAGACGGTATACACGGACCAGCAGCTCGGCATCACGGCCACTCTCGGCTGGAACATCACGCACGCCTGGCAGCTCGCCTACACCTTCGCCGCGCGCAAGGTCAAGGTTCTCGGCACGACCCTCTCCGGCATTCCGCCGATCACCGCCCGCTTCAAGGGCACCTTCGGGATCGGCACGACGCACGAGCTGCTGAACCGCGTCATGCTCATCTACGACACGCGCAACGACATCACGATTCCCACCCGCGGCATGCAGGTGGTTTTCTACGGCGGCGTGGCGAGCCGCAATGTCGCAGTGGACGACTCGCTGTTCACCGAGGCCGGCGGTGACGGGCGGTTCTACTGGTCTCCATTCCACTCCCTCGTGGTGGCCACCCATGTCGACCTCAGGTACGAGCCGACGGCTCACCACGTGCCGTTCTGGGCGCTGAGCAGCCTCGGCGGGGATGAAAGCACCATCGGTGGCTCGCAGACGCTGCGGGGCTACGGCAGCGGGCGCTACTACGACCGCAATTCCTTCTCCTTCAACCTCGAGCTGCGCGAGAACGTGCTCTCGATCGATGCGCTCTCGACCCACATCATCCTGCAGATCGCGCCGTTCTTCGACACCGGCCGGGTGTTCCACGACGCCGGGGCGTTTCCGATCCGCCATCTGCACAACGTCCTCGGAGTTGGCTTTCGCGGAATCGCGCCGCCGTCGGTCGTCGGCTACGTCGACATCGGCAAGGGGAGCGAGGGCATGGCGGTCTTCACGGGCATAAACTACCCGTTCTAGCCTTTCAGATAGCCGTTGGCTTCGAACCAGCGGAGCGCATCGGCGAAGGCCTCCTCGGGGGGGCGCCAGCGGTAGCCGAGCTCGCGGGCGGCTTTCGCGCTGGAGAAGAACATGCGCTTGCGCGCCATGCGCACGCCCTCGACGGTGATGCGGGTCGGGCGGCCCGTGACTCTGGCGTAGAGCTCCGAGACATACGCGACGGGGAGCACCGCGCCGTGAGGCAGCCGGATGCGCGGCGGTCTGCGCCCGACGCGGTCTGCGATCAGCGTCAGGATCTGGCGCAGAGTCATGTCCTCGCCGCCCAGAATGTAGCGCTCGCCCACGCGCCCGCGGCGCAATGCCAGCAGGTGTCCCGCGGCGACATCGTCCACGTGCGCGATGTTGAGTCCCGTATCCACGTACGCGGGCGTGCGGCCGCGGGCGGCATCGAGCACGATCTGCCCGGTCGGCGTGGGTTTCACGTCCCCCGGACCGATGGGCGTCGAGGGGTTGACGATCACGACCGGCACGCCGGCCGCCGCCGCCTCGCGCGCGCGCTCCTCGGCCAGGAACTTCGAGCGCTTGTAATGCCCGATCATGTCCCCGAGGCCCACGGGAGTGTCCTCGGTTCCCGGCCGCCCGTCAGCGGGCAAGCCGACCGTTGCGACGCTGCTCGTGTACACGATGCGCCCCACGCCGGCGCTGTGCGCCGCCTCGAGCAGGTGGCCCGTCCCCTCGACATTCGCGCGGTAGAGCTCCTGCGGGCGCGGCGCCCACAGCCGGTAATCGGCCGCCACGTGGAAGACCGCCTCGCATCCCTCGACGGCGCCCCGCAAGGAGGCGGCATCCGTCAGGTCGCCCACCGCCAGCTCGAGCGGCAGGGAGGCGACATTGCGTCGATCGGAACCGCTGCGCACCAGCGCACGGACCTGCCAGCCTTCCGCCAGGAGCGCGCGTACGACTGCGGCACCGACGAAGCCCGTCGCGCCCGTCACCAGTGCTTTCATCGTGTCTCCGCCCCGGGACCGCCGGCCAGAGCACGGCGGGAAGCCGAGTCCGCATGCGCCACGGTCGAGAGGACCCGGCTCGCGATGCGGTACCGCGCCGAGAGCCGGACCAGCGAGCGGACATCCCCGGGCGCGCGCACGAGGCCCGCGAGCAACCGCCCGATGCGCAGCCGCCCGCCGCCGCTCGCCGCGATTACCGCCGGGGGCAGCTCATCGGCCGCGGTATCGACGATCACCCGCAGGACGATGAACGGCAGCCCCGCCTGGCCCGCAACCTGCGCAACCGCGGCGCTCTCCATGTCGACTGCGGCAGCGCGCGACATGCGCCAGGCCCGCGCTTTGACATCACGCCCGAGCGGCCGCGCACTCGTGAGGAGCCTGCCGCCGACGGCGATACAGGAGGCGGGCAGCGCTGCGCGCAGCCGCTGCCGCCATTCCCTGGACGTTGCCGACACGGCAGCATCCGCTCCGGCGTCGTCCCAGGCCGCAACTTCCTCCGGCAGCACCACGGCGCCACAGACCAGCGCCGGATCGAGCGCGCCGGCCATTCCGAAGCTCGCGAGCGCTGTGGCCCCGGCAAGCACGAGCCTGCGCGCGGCGGCGGCGGCGGCGCTCTGTCCGATACCGCTCTGCGCCAGAAGCGCGCCATCGGCCAGCTGGCACAGGCCCGTTCCGTGAGGAGCCGCCGGCCCGAGAGTGCGCGCCTCGGCCGCAAGCGCCGAGACGATGCCGATGGGCTTCAAGACGGATGCGGCTCGCCGCGGCGTCGGTAGGCGGCAAGCGCCCACAGCGGAAAGAAGGCGCAGTAGCCGTGGTACTTGAGATAGAACACGCGGGGGAATCCGGGCGCGGTGAAGCTCGGATGCGACCACAGCCCGCCGCTCTCCTGCGTGCGCAGCAGGTATTCGACGCCGCGGCGCACCGCCACCGAGCCGCCCTCGCCGGCCGAGATCAGGGCCAGCACCGCCCACGCCGTCTGATACGGGGTGCTGTCGAACCTGCGGTCGGGATACTTCTCGAGGTCGTAGCTGTCGTTGCTCTCGCCCCAGCCGCCGTCCGCGTTCTGATACGAGAAGAACCATTCGACGGCCCGTCGCACAGCCGGATCGCCGCCGGGGATGCCCGCGAGCTCGAAAGCCATCAGCACCGACCAGGTGCCATAGATGTAGTTGGTGCCCCACCGGCCGAACCAGGAGCCCTCGGCCTCCTGCTCCCGCCGCAGGTACGCGATGGCGCGCTCGAGGGTGGCGCGGTCCTGAGGCCGGCGCACTCGAGAGAGCAGGGCCACGACCCGCGCGGTCACATCGCTGGTCGGCGGATCCAGCAGGGCGCCGTGGTCGGCAAAGGGGATGTAGTTGAGGTTGTAGTGGGTGTTGTCGGCATCGAACGCCGCGAATCCTCCATTCTCGCTCTGCATGCCGACCAGCCACTCGAGCGCCCGCTCGATCGAGCCGGCATAGCGCTCCGGAAGGTGCGCCTGATGCATGGCCCAGCCGACGACGGCCGTATCGTCGAGATCGGGATAGTGGGCATTGCCGTACTGAAATGCCCAGCCGCCGCTCGGTACCCGCGGCCTGCGGGCACGCCAGTCACCGACATCGTCCAGCACCTGGCGCGAGTGCAGCCAGTCGAGTGCGCGGACCGAGGAGCGGACCGCCTCCGTCCCGCCCGCCTCCTGCAGTGCGAGGGCCGCCAGGGCCGTATCCCACACCGGCGAGACGCAGGGCTGGCAATACGCCCGATCCTTCCCGACCACCAGCAGCTTCTCGATCGCGCGCTTGGCGGTGACGCGGCGCGGGTCGTCCGCGGGGTACCCGAGCAGCACCATCATCTCGAGTGCGTTCACCATTGCGGGGAAGATCGCGCCGAGGCCATCCTCTCCGTTCAGGCGCTCGAGCACCCAGGCCTCGGCCCGCCGCATCGCGGCCTTGCGCATGGCGGCCGGGATCAGGGGATCGATGCACCGCGCCACCCGGTCCACTGCGAAGAAGATCCGTGCGAGGAGCCTTCCCTTGCGCGGCAGTTGGAAGTAGTGATGCTCCTCTTCCGGCGGCCTCGTGAACAGCTCCCGCACGTGGACGTTGCGCGGATTGCGCGCCACCGGCTTGACCGTGCACAGGACGAACAGCGGCACCATGACCGTGCGCGACCAGTAGGAGACCTTGTCGATGTGGAACGGGAACCACTTCGGCATCAACATGATCTCGACAGGGATGTAGGGCACCGCCCGCCAGGGAACCTCGCCGAAGAGGGCGAGCGCGATCCGCGTGAACACATTGGCGTGAGCGGCGCCGCCGCGGGCGAGGATGGCCTCGCGGGCGCGCCGCATGTGCGGCGCATCCGGATCGTCGCCCGCCAGCTTCAGTGCGTAGTAGGCCTTCACGGTGCAGCTCAGGTCGAGCTCCCCACCGAAGTACAGAGGCCAGCCGCCGTGCGCCGCCTGCTGCTCGCGCAGGTAAACCGCGAGCTTGCGCTCGAGGTCCGGCTCGATCTCATCCAGATAATGCATCATCAGGATGTATTCGGCCGGGATGGTGCAGTCGGCCTCGAGCTCGAACACCCAGTGCCCGTCGCTCGCCTGCAGTCCGATCAGCGCATCGCGCGCAGCCGCAATGGCCTGGCCGAGCCGCCCGGCCAGGATGGCCGGGCCGGGTGCCCCACCGCCCGGGATGGCCACTGGCACCGCGCCGACCTCGCCCGAATCCTCACGACCCACGCCCGGATCCTCACGACGCCAGGGCTCCCTCGCCTGCAACCCCTCGCTCATGGGAGCGAGCCGCCGAGCCGCGTCGAAGCACCGAGCTCATCGAGCGCGGGCGCGGGCGCCGCCGCCGGCTTCACCGGCACGGGTCCCTCGGCGAGCGGCAGACCGCGTGCGGCGCGATTGAAGAGCTGTTGCAGCACCCGGTCGTTGCGCACCGAGACCGTGGTCAATGTCCGGGTCATCATCACCGCCGATCGAGAGACTTTCACCTGAGCGCCGGCCGTGAAGCCCGGGGTCGTCTGAATCTTGCGCAGCGTCAGCGCGGCGAGGCCGAGGGCCCAGAGGCAGAAGAGCCGGATACCCGCCTCCTCGGCCGGAATGAGCAGCGTGAACGCGAGCGCGTTGCGCAGATGCCGGTGAGCCACCCCGATGAGCTCCAGCACGGCCGCATGGAAGCGCTCGTCGCTTCGCTCGGGCGACAGATCGGCGAGGTCCACGCCGTAACGGCTGAACACTTCCTGCGGCAGCCAGCAGGCTCCGCGGCTGCGGTCTTCCCACACATCCTTCAGGATGTTGGTCATCTGCAGTCCCTGCCCGAAGGACGGCGCGAGCGCATAGAGCGCCTCGTAGTGGCGCATGATGGCCGGTGAGTAGGCGCAGAAGAGCTCGGTCAGCGTCTCACCGACGATCCCCGCCACGTAGTAGCAGTAAGCATCCATGTCACTGGAGCGCGCGAGCCCGCGCACGCTCGCGGTCCGCTGGAACTGATGCATCCCGCGGCTCATCACCTCGATGCAGCGGCAAATGGCCGCGCGCTGACGCTCGTCGAACCCGCTCACCACGCGCACGACCCTCTCCATGTTGGCCACGAGGTCACGCTCCGCGGCCAGCGTGCGCTCGGAAAGCCGCGGCACCACGTCGCGGGCGAGCCGGGCCGCATCCTCCTTGCCTTTGACGACCGCCGTGAAGCGCTCGAGAAAGACATAGGTGTCGCTTGCCGACAGCGCGGGCTCGTCTTCTATGGTGTCCGCGATCCGGCACAGCAGGTAGGCGCTCGTCACCGGGGTGCGAAGTGCCGGCGGAAGCTGCGGGATGGTCAGCGCGAAGGTACGCGAGACGTGCGGCAGGATCTCGTCCTGGTAAGCCTCATCGGACGTGCTGGAAACGGATTCCACGAGCTCGGACCTCCGCTCAGTTGCGCCTGGCCAGCAGCCAGTCCGTGACGGCACGAAGCGCGTCAGCGCGACCGCCGAACGGCGCCAGGGATTCCATCGCCGCGCCGTGCAGGCGACGCACCAGCTCCTGTGAGGCCTGCACCCCCTGGATGGCCGGGTACGTCGACTTGCCCCGCTCCCGGTCGGCACCCGCCGCCTTGCCGAGCGTCGCCGTGTCCGAGAGTACATCGAGCAGGTCGTCCTGGATCTGGAATGCGAGCCCGATCGGGGCCGCGAAGCCGGCGAGCGCCTGCACCAGAGGCGGCTCGAGCGCGGGCATGCAGGCTGCACCCATCATGACGCTCGCCCGGATCAGCGCGCCGGTCTTGAGCGAATGAATCTCCTCGACCTGAGCGATGGCCAGCTTGCGGCCTTCGGCCTCGAGGTCGAGCGCCTGCCCGCCCGCCATGCCCAGGCTGCCGATGGCCTGCGCCAGGAGCTCCACCAGGCGCACCCGGATGGCCGGATCGGACGGCAAGGCAGGGTCGCGGGCGAGCAGCTCGAACGCGAGTGACTGCAGCGCATCCCCGACCAGCAGCGCCGTCGCCTCATCGTACGCCTTGTGGCATGTCGGGCGACCCCGCCGCAGATCGTCGTCGTCCATCGCCGGCAGATCATCGTGCACCAGCGAATAGACGTGCACGAGCTCGAGCGCGCAGGCGGCGGCCTCCACCCGATCCTCCGTGAGCCCGACGGCACGCGCAGTCGCCATGAGCAGGATCGGACGGACCCGCTTGCCTCCTGCGAGCACGCTGTAGCGCATCGCGGCGTGCAGTCGCTCCGGGGTCTGATCGGCGCGCGGCAGACGCGCCGCCAGCGCTCCTTCCATGCGCACTCGCCAGGCCTCGAGCTGGCCCGCGAACGAATCAGGCACGACTGGCACGCCGGCTGTCCTCCTGGCGGCTCGCGCGCTTGATGTCGGCGACCGGGAACGTCGCCACCGGCGGCGGCTGATCGTCGTAGAGGAAAGGCAGCTCCGGCGCCATCGGACCGTCGACCCGCGGGCCGCGCAGCGCCACCTTGAGCGCCTTCAGCGGATGGGCAAACGTATCATCGACCGCGGTGCCCTCGAACCCGCAATGCGCCATGCAGTTGTCGCACTTGCGGTTGCGGCCGACGCCATAGCGCTCCCAATCGGTCTCTTCCATCAGGGAGCGGAAGGAGCTGGCATGTCCCTCGTCGGTGAGCAGGTAGCAGGGCCGCTGCCAGCCGAAGATGTTGTAGGTCGGATTGCTCCACGGCGTGCACTGATAGGTCTGGTTGCCCGCAAGGAAGTCCAGGAAGAGCGAGGACTGATTGAATGGCCAGCGGGAGCCGCGCTGGCGGCCGCGCTTGAAGATCTCGCGGAAGAGCTGCTTGCTCGCGCCGCGCCCCAGGAACACGTCCTGGCGGGGCGCGTGCTGATAGCTGTACCCCGGGGAGACGGTGATGCCCTCGACCCCGAGCGACTTCGCCATGTCGAAGAAATCGGCGACTTCGTCCGGTTTCTCGTTCGCGAAGAGCGTGCAGTTGACCGTAACGCGAAAGCCCCTGGAGCGCGCGAGCTTGATGGCCGCGACCGCCTTGTCGAACACCCCTTCCATACACACCGACTCGTCATGGCGCTCGCGGTTGCCGTCGAGGTGCACCGAGAAGGTGAGATAGGGGGACGGCTGGTACTCGTCGATGTGCTTGGCGAGCAGGATCGCGTTGGTGCAGAGGTAGACGAAGCGCTTGCGCGCGACGATCCCGGCCACGATCTGCGGCATCTCCTTGTGGATGAGCGGCTCACCGCCCGGGATCGAGACCATCGGCGCCCCGCACTCGTCGACGGCGCGCAGCGCATCCTCCAGCGAGACGCGCTTCTGCAGGATCTCCTTCGGATAATCGATCTTGCCGCAGCCGGCGCAGGCGAGATTGCACTGGAACAGAGGCTCCAGCATGAGCACCAGCGGATAGCGCTTGTCCCCGCTCAGTTTCCTGCCGAGGATGTAGCGTGCTACGCGGTACTTTTGAATCAGTGGAATACCCAAAATCAGCTCCTGTATGAGTGCCGGGCTCAGCTCGAGGTTCCGTGGCGCGACTGTAACGCATGCAGCGCCGGCCGGTGCTCCCGCCAAATCCGTTCCCACTCCATAGTGAACCAAGGGGTGAAGCGGGACCCGCCCGCACCCCGCATCTCCTCGGCGAGCCCCTCCGGGCTCACCCAGCGCCAGTCCGCGATCTCGTTGCGGTCAGCGCGTACGTCACCGCTGCTGCGCCCGATGAAGACCGAGCACAGCTCATGCTCCGACCCGACGCTGTCGAACTGCGCCTGGTACCGGAACTTGAATAGAAAATGCAGCGGACAGGCCAGGCCCAGCTCCTCGTAGAGCCTGCGGTGGATCGCCTTCTCCAGGGTCTCCGCCCGCCGCGGGTGGCTGCAGCAACTGTTCGACCAGTAGTGCGGCCACAGCCGCTTCGCGGCCGAGCGCCGCTGCAGCAGCAGCTCCCCGCGGTCGTTGAAGATCAGCAGGGAGAACGCGCGGTGCAGCACTCCGTTGCCCTCGTGGCACCGCGCCTTGCTCATGAAGCCCACTTCCCGGTCCGCCTCGTCCACCAGGATGAGCGACTCGGACTCGTCCGCACTGTCGCTGCCGGCCCACACTCGCGCCTGAGCACCGCTCGAGTCGCTCACGCGGGCACCCCCTGCCGGCGAGCAAACGTGTACCATGTGCGGAATTCATGGCCTTGAAACCATCCGACTTCGTCGCTCATTGCAATCCGCGGGTTAGGCATTCCTCCGCCCATGATAACCGGCTCCACGGTCGCTGTAACTGCCCAGGCAGTCATGACCCCGCTCGGCACGCTGCTGGCCGCGGCCGCGCTCGGCTATGCGCTCCTCGCCTGGGCGGCCGTGCTGCTTTGGCGCAACAGTTCCGGCGGGCGCGGACTCGGCCGCGGTGCCCCCCCGCGGCTGCTGCCGGTGACGGTCCTCAAGCCTCTCTGCGGCGCGGAGCCTGGGCTTGACCGTTCGCTGCGCTCCCTTTGCCGGCAGGACTATCCCGCCGGCATGCAAATCGTCTTCGGCGTGCAGCAGCCCTCCGATCCGGTCCTGGCGGTGCTCGAGCAACTGAAGCGCGATTATCCGCGCCTCGATCTCACGGTGGTCGTCGATGCGACCCGTCACGGCGCGAGCGCGAAAGTCAGCAACCTCATCAACATGATCCGTGCCGCCCGACATGACTGGCTGGTGCTGGCCGACAGCGACGTGAGCGTGCCGCCCGGATACCTGTCGCAGGTGGCCGCACCTCTCGCGGACCCGCAGGTCGGCATCGTCACCTGCCCGTATCGCGGCGTGCCCCGGCCCGGGCTCTGGTCTCTCCTCGGCGCTCTCTTCATCAACGACTGGTTCATCCCCTCGGTTCGGGTGGCGGCGCTCTTCGGGTCGCGCGCCTTCGCCTTCGGCGCCACGATCGCCATGCGACGCGACGCTCTCGAGGCCATCGGCGGCTTCCCCGCGATTGCGGATCAGCTCGCGGACGATTACCGGCTGGGTGAGCTGACGCGCCAACTGGGGCTGCGCACGGTCCTATCGGACGTTGTCGTGGACACCTCGGTTGATGAGCGGTCGCTGAAACAGCTCGCGCAGCACGGGCTGAGGTGGCTGCGCACCATCCGGGTCGTCCGTCCAGCGGGATACGCCTGCTCGGGCATCACTTTCGCGCTGCCGATGGCAGCGATCGGCTGCGCGCTGGCCGGCGGGACGCCGGCCTCCCTCTCTCTTCTGGCAGCAACGATCGTGTTGCGGTTGATGTTACATTGGACCGTGCAGCCCCCTGCCCGCTCCTGGTCTCGAGCCTGGGCCATCCCGCTCGCCGACGCCCTCGGCTTTGCGCTCTGGTGCGGCGCCTTCGTGACCCGCGAGGTGCAGTGGCGGCAGGGTCGCTACCGAGTGGCGCGCGACGGCTCGGTCCAGCCGATTTACTGAGGACGACATCATGATGAGAACGCTTTTCCTGCACCCTCCCTCATTCGACGGATTCGACGGCGGCGCCGGCGCGCGCTATCAGGCGAAGCGCGAGATCCGCTCCTTCTGGTATCCCACCTGGCTGGCGCAGCCCGCGGCCCTGGTGCCGGGCAGCCGCCTGCTCGATGCGCCCGCGGACGGGACCCCGATGTCGGAGGTTCTGCCGCTCGCGAAGCAGTACGACCTCGTCATCATGCACACCAGCTCGCCCTCCTTCCCGACGGACGCGAAAGTCGCGGAGCTGCTCAAGGAGGAGAACCCGCGCCTCATGGTCGGCATGGTGGGCGCCAAGGTGGCGGTCGACCCTGCCGGCTCGCTCGGCGCCTCGCCCGCCATCGACTTCGTGGCGCGCGAGGAGTTCGACTACACCTGCAAGGAGGTCGCGGAGGGACGCGAGCTCGCCACCATTCCCGGGCTCTCCTTCCGCCGCCAGGACGGCCAGATCGAGCACAACCCGGCACGGCCGGTGATCGAGAACATGGACGAGCTGCCCTGGGTGACGCCGGTCTACCAGCGGGACCTCACCATCGAGAACTACTTCATCGGCTACCTGCAGCATCCCTACGTGTCCTTCTACACGGGACGCGGCTGCCGCTCCAAGTGCACCTTCTGCCTCTGGCCGCAGACCGTGGGCGGCCACCGCTACCGCGTACGCAGCTCCGAGAGCGTCGTCGAGGAAGTGCGTTGGGTGAAGGAGAACATGCCGCAGGTGAAGGAAATCTTCTTCGATGATGATACCTTCACCGATTTCCGTCCCCGGGCGGAGGAGATCGCCCGCGGCCTCGGCAAGCTCGGCGTCACCTGGTCCTGCAACGCCAAGGCCAACGTGCCTTACGAGACGCTGAAGATCATGCGCGACAACGGGCTGCGGCTGCTGCTCGTCGGCTACGAGTCGGGGAACGATCAGATCCTGCACAACATCAGGAAGGGCCTGCGGACCGACATCGCGCGTCGCTTCACGAGCGACTGCCGCAAGCTCGGCATCACGATCCACGGCACGTTCATCCTGGGACTGCCCGGGGAGACGGCCGAGACGATCCGGGAGACGATCCAGTTCGCGGTCGACATCAACCCGCACACGATCCAGGTCTCTCTCGCCGCGCCCTACCCCGGCACGCAGCTCTACCAGCAGGCCGTCGACAACGGGTGGCTCACCGCCTACGACAATCTCAATCTCGTGAACGACCGCGGCGTGCAGCTCTCCCCGATCAGCTATCCGCACCTGCCGGCGAAGGAGATCTACCACGCGGTGGAGACCTTCTATAAGAAGTTCTACTTCCGGCCGCGCAAGATCGCCGAGCTGACCGGCGAGATGCTGCGCAGCTGGGAGATGACCAAGCGGCGGCTGCGCGAAGGCGTGGAGTTCTTTCGCTTCCTGCACGCGCACGAGGCCTGAAACCTCCGGCGGATCGAGCCGTTGAAGCTCCTCATCGTCACCGCGGACGATTTCGGACTGCACCCGGCGGTCAACGGCGCGGTGGAGCGCGCGGCACGCGAGGGCGTCCTGACCGCCGCCAGCCTGATGGTCGGCGCCCCGGCGGCCGCGGATGCGGTGCGCCGCGCCCGCGACCTGCCACGACTCGCCGTGGGTCTGCACCTCGTGCTGGCGGACGGCTGCTCGGTGCTGCCTCCCTCCAGGATCCCGGCCCTGGTCGACGCGCAGGGCCGCTTCGGCAACAACATGGTGCGCGACGGCGTCCGTTTCTTCGCGCTGCCGGGCGTGCGCCGGCAGCTCGAGGCGGAAATCCGCGCCCAGTTCCAGGCGTTCGCCGACACGGGCTTGCCGCTCGATCACGTGAATGCCCACAAGCACTTTCACCTCCATCCGACGCTTCTCGAGATGCTGCTGCGGATCGGGGGTGAGTTCGGCGTGTCCGCAGTGAGACTGCCGCGCGAGCCCGCATGGGCGGCGCGCCGCTCCGGCGGCGCGATTGCGGGCGCGACGGTCGCCGGGCTCCTCTCGCCGTGGCTGGCCATCATGCGCCGCCGGCTGCGGGCGGCTCGCATCGCGCACAACGATCACGTATTCGGGATGTCCGACAGCGGTGCGATGGATGAGGCGCGGCTGCTCCAGATCCTGGCGCGGCTGCCCGAGGGCGTGACGGAGATCTATCTGCATCCGGCCTTGGAGTCCGGCGCCGCCATCGCGGCGAGCATGGCCGGGTACCGCCACGCGCAGGAGCTCGCCGCGCTCCTGAGTCCCAGAGTGCGCGCCGCGATCGTCGCCTGCGGTGCCGCGACCGGAGGGTTCCGGCAGATCTCACCGCCGCGGGAAGAGCGTCACGCCGCATGAGGCTTGCCGTCCGCATCGCCCTGGCGGCAGGGCTCGCGCTGCTCATCGCGCTGATCCTGCACCAGGGCAGCGCCATCCTGATCCCGCTGGCCCGCGCCGGACGAGTGCTGCTCTGGCTGGTGCCGCTGCATGCGCTGCCCATCCTGCTCGACTCTCTCGGGTGGCGCACGCTCATCGCCCGGGTGAAGGAGACCCGCGTCGGCACACTCTTCTGGATCGCCTCCGTCCGCGAAGCCATCAACCGACTGCTGCCGGCCGCGAACATCGGCGGGGAGCTCGTCGGCATCCGCCTCCTCGCCGAGACCGGAATCGACGGCGTAACTGCCGCGGCCAGCGTCACCACCGAGGTGGTGCTCACCGTCTTCAGCCAGTACCTCTTCGTCGCGCTCGGGGTGGCCTGTCTGCTGAGGCTCACGCACACGGTACAATTGACCGACGGCGTCCTCATCGGCCTCGGCGCGAGCCTGCCGGTGGTCGTGCTGCTTGCGGTGCTGATACGTTACGGCTCGATCTTCGAGCGGATGGAGCGGCTCGCGGTGCGGGTTCTGGGCGAGGAGAGGCTCGGCTTTCTCGCCGGCCAGTCGGCGAGCCTCGATGCCGCCATCCGTGAGCTCTTCGCGGACCGGCCCCGCCTGCTCACCACGATGGCGTGGCAGGTGACGGCAATGGTGTCCGGGTCGCTCGAGACGTGGCTCGCGCTGCGCTGGCTTGGGTCTCCGGTGACCTTCGGGGCCGCGGTCGCCCTCGAGAGCCTGACCATGACCGTGCGCAATTTCGTCTTCCTGGTGCCGGCGGGGCTCGGCGTGCAGGAGGCGAGCCTGGTCGGGTTCGGGGCCCTGCTCGGCGTCAACGGCGATCTCGCGCTCGCACTGTCGCTGGTCAAGCGCATGCGGGAGATCCTCTTCGGAGTGCCCGCGCTGGCGTCGTGGTATTGGGTGGAAGGACGGAGGGAGTTACAACATGTCCGTGGTTCCGGCAAATATTGAGTCGGAGATCCTGTCGATCGGGTCCGCCGAGCATCGGCAGCTTCTCGGCCGGTTCTTCCTCGACACGCACGTGGAGTACGTGCCCGAGCAGATGCAATGGCCGCCGCTTGCGGGGGAGGAGCTGACGCGGCTGCGCAGCCTGCCCTTCTGGCAGGAAGCGCTCTCCACCGAGAACGTAACCTCCAACACCGTGGCCGCTGCGGCGGCGCTCGAGGCCGACCCTCTGGTGCGCAAGGCGATCGAGCTGCAGGGGTTAGAGGAGATGCGCCACGCGCGACTCCTCGTCGCCCTCACCTCTCACTACCGCATCCCCATCGAGCCGCCGCCGCGCTTCGCACCGCGCTCGCTCGAGAGCGACTTTCTCGTCGCCGGCTTCGGCGAATGCTTCGACTCCTTCTTCGCCTTCGGGCTCTTCGCGCTCGCCCGCGAGTCCGGGTTCTTCCCGCCGGCGCTGGTGCAGGTGTTCGAGCCGGTGATGCAGGAGGAGGCGCGTCACATCCTCTTCTTCGTCAATTGGGTGAAGTACCGGCGCTCGCAGCTTCCCTGGTGGCGCCGTCCGGCGTTTCGGCTGCGCTGCGCCGGGATCATCCTCAGACAAGTGGCATCGAGGGTGAAGACGGCGCGCAGCATGGGCCGGCCGCAGCCTGGCTCCAGCGAGAACTTCACGCTGACTGCGCATCAGGACCTCGGGGCGCAGATCAGCCTCCGCCGGCTGCTCGGGCTCTGTCTCGCCGAGAACGAGCGGCGAATGGCGGAGTACGACGCGCGCCTCGAGCGGCCGCGCCTGGTCCCGGGCATCGTCCGCGCACTCTTCCGGTTCGTTCCCTCGAGCATATGAAGGTTTCCTGAGCGCGCCCCGGAGCGCGCGAGGAGGGATCTCGGAGGACCTCGCCATGGCCGATACCTCGCGCAACCCGAGCGGACTCGCCGCCACCTGGCAGCTGCTCCTCGGCATGGGGATTCTCATGCTGGGCGCCGGCCTGCAGGGGACGGAGATCAGCCTGCGTGCCACGATCGAGGGCTTTGCCGCGCCGGTCACCGGCGTGGTGATGTCCTGCTACTACATCGGGTACATGGCGGGGACCGCGGCCGCGCCGCGGCTCGTGCGGCGAGTCGGCCATATCCGGGTATTCGCCGCGATGGCCGCGCTCGCCTCGGCCACCATCCTCGTCCAGGGGCTCTTCGTGCATCCGGTGACCTGGGCTCTCCTTCGGCTCGCGTCCGGATTCTGCTTCGCCGGCATCTATGTCGTGGCGGAGAGCTGGCTCAACGACCGGGCGAGCCGCGCCACGCGCGGCGGCCTGCTCGCGATCTACATGGCCGTGCTCTACATCGGGCTCGGCAGCTCGCAATTTCTGCTGATTCCGGCCGACCCGCGCAGCGACACGCCATTCATGCTGGTCGCGGTGCTGATCTCCCTCGCCATGGTGCCGATCCTGATCGCGGCGCGGCAGGCGCCCGAGATCGAGCTGCCGCGCAAGGTGCGCTATCGGGAGCTCCATGCCAACTCCCCGCTCGGCATGGTGGCGGTGACGGTCTCGGGGATGGTTTCCTCCAGTATCTTCTCCATGGGACCGGTGTACGCGCGCCTGAGCGGTCTCGACACATCGGGGGTGGCGACCTTCATGGCCGTCAGCCTCCTTTCCGCCGTCGTCACACAGTATCCGGTGGGTCGGCTGTCGGATCGCGCGGACCGGCGCACGGTGATCGCGGCGGTGTGCGTTCTCGCCACGCTCTGCGCAGCGGCGCTCGCGGCTTTCCGCGACATGCCGCACGTTCTCTTCCTGATGCTCACCGCGATATTCAGCGGTGCGGCCCTCACCCTGTACTCGCTTGCGGTCTCGCACGTGAACGATCACCTGGAGCCCACGCAGATGGTTGCCGCGAGCAGCGCGCTGCTGCGTCTCAACGGCTTCGGTGCTGCCGTGAGCCCCATCCTGGTCGGCGCCCTCATCGCGGGCTTCGGCCCCGACTCCTACTTCGCCGCGCTCGCGGGACTCACGGGACTGCTCACGGTATACGATCTCTGGCGCAAGATGCGCCGGCAGCCGCTGCCGCCCGATCTGAAGCGCCCGTTCGTAGCGGCACAGCCGCAGGCCGCAGGGGGGCGGATCGCGGCCAGCCGCTCGACCCGCTGACGCTCACGCGTCAGCGGGATTCGAAGGGGTGCCGCAGGAGGATCGTCTGCTCGCGGTCAGGCCCGGTCGAGATGATGTCGATGGGCACCTCGGCCATGGCCTGCAGGCGCTCCAGGTACTTGCGCGCATTGAGCGGCAGAGCCGAGTATTCGGTGATCCCGACGGTCGACTCCCGCCAGCCGGGCAGCTCCTCGTAAACCGGCTCGAGACCCGCATACCCTTCGAGACTGAGCGGCGGCTCCTCCACCACTTGGCCGCCCGTCCGGTAGCCGACGGCCACCCGGATGGTATCCAGTCCGTCGAGCACGTCGAGCTTGGTGATGCAGAGCCCGGACACGCTCGAATGCACGATCGAGCGCTTGAGCGCCACGGAGTCGAACCAGCCGCAGCGCCGCCTTCTGCCGGTCACGGATCCAAACTCGTGGCCCACGCGCGAGAGATGCTCGCCATAGCCGTCGAAGAGCTCCGTTGGGAACGGGCCAGCGCCCACCCTCGTCGTATAGGCCTTCACGATGCCGAGCACGTAATCGAACACCCGAGGTCCCAACCCCGTGCCGGTACCGGCAAATCCCGCGGTCGTGTTGGACGAGGTGACGTACGGGTAGGTGCCGAGGTCGACGTCGAGCATCGCTCCCTGAGCTCCTTCGAAGAGCACGTTGGCGCCGGACCGGCGCAGGTCGCGCAGCGCCAGGGTCACATCCGTGACCAGGGGCGCGATGGTCTCGGAGAGAGCGAGCAGCTCATCGAGCGTCTTCTGGAAGTCGACCGCCGGCTGGCGGAAATAGTGCTGCAGAACGAAATTATGAAAATCCAGCATCTCGCCCAGCTTCGCCGCGAAGTGCTCGCGCTGGAAGAGATCCGCCACGCGCACGGCGCGTCGCGCGACCTTGTCCTCGTAGGCCGGCCCGATGCCGCGGCCCGTGGTGCCGATGGCGTTGGGCCCGCGAGCCTGCTCGCGCGCCTTGTCCAGGAGAATGTGCGACGGCAGGATGAGGGGACAATGCGGCGAAATGCGCAGCCGGTCGAACACCGGCACGCCCTGGTCCATCAGCGCGCGGCTCTCCGAGAGCAGCGCCGGCAGCGACAGCACCACGCCATTGCCGATGAAGCAGCGGACGTCCTCGCGGAGAATCCCGGAGGGAATCAGGGAAAGGATGGTCTTGCGGCCGCCGATGACGAGCGTATGCCCGGCGTTGTGCCCGCCCTGGAAGCGCGCCACTGCCGAGGCACGCTCCGTCAGCAGATCGACGACCTTGCCCTTGCCCTCATCGCCCCACTGGGTGCCGATGACGACTATGAATTTGCCCACTCGGTGATACTCCGGTAGTTCGCGTGCGGCGCGTTGCTCGTCCGTCCCGGTGCCTGCACTCTCGCGAATGCGGAGCTCAGGGTCATCCCTGCTCATCCCCGGGGGCCTCGGCCCTTCGGGCCCGGCGCTGCGCGCCGTCGAAAACCGCTCGCGGCGGTTTCGTGGGCAGCCGGCCGAACTGATCGCTTACGAGCCAGCGGTCCGGGACGGCCCAGAGCCGCTCCCTCACTTGCTGTTGCCGCTCAAGCAGTCCGCGATTCTAGGTAGCCGTCGTGGGAGGCACAAGGAATATCGGCCTGGGGCGCCTCGAGGACCTGCACCCCGGCGGTGCGCGCCAGCGCCTGGATCTCGGTCTCGGGCAGCTCCACCGCGAGCTCGATCGAGCCGTCCTCGCCGGTGCGCTCCTCGCGCACCGCCTTCGCCGCATAGAGCCGCGATCTCAATGCCCCGGCGTCCGCCGGCAGACGCACCCGCGCGCGGCGCGCGAATCGGGACAGCCGTTCCGCGATGGCGCTCGTCAGCAGATCGAGCCCGAGGCGCTTCTCGGCCGAGATCCATACCGCCGACGGCATGCCGGCATCGTCGCGCTCGATGGCCGCGGAACGCTGCAGGCGATCGATCTTGTTGTACACGATGATCTGCGGAATGCCGTCCGCGCCGATCTCCCCCAGCACCTCGTTCACCTGCGCGATGTGCTCATCGCGCCGCGGGTCGCTGGCATCGATGACGTGCAGCAGCAGTGTCGCCTCCCGCGCTTCAGTCAGAGTGGATTGGAATGCCGCCACCAACTCGTGCGGCAGCTCGCGGATGAAGCCAACGGTGTCGGCGGCAACGACCGCGGTGCCGCCAGGCAGAGTGATTCGGCGGACGGTCGGATCGAGGGTCGCGAAGAGCTGATTGGCGACATACGCGTCCGAGCCGGTCAGCGCCCGAAAGAGCGTCGATTTACCGGCGTTGGTGTATCCCACCAGGGCGAGGGAAGGCACCGGGATCTCGGCGCGCATCTGCCGCCCGGTCTCGCGTTGCTGCTGGATCTTCTCGAGCCGCCGCGTGAGCACGCGCACGCGCTGCGCGATCAGACGGCGGTCGGTCTCGAGCTGCGTCTCGCCGGGTCCGCGCATGCCGATACCGCCCTTCTGCCGCTCGAGGTGGCTCCAGCCGCGGACCAGACGGCTGCCGATGTGCCGCAGCTGGGCGAGCTCGACTTCGAGCTTACCCTCGAAGCTGCGGGCCCGCTGCGCGAAGATGTCGAGGATCAGTCCGTTGCGGTCGAGCACGCGCCGGCCGGTGAGCTTCTCGAGGTTGCGCTCCTGACTCGGCGAGAGCGCATGGTCCACGAGGATGACATCCGCCTCGCCCGCCTCGGCGGCGCGCTTGAGCTCTTCCGCCTTGCCGCTGCCCACGAAAAATCGCGGCTCCGGCCGCTCGCGGCGGCCGGTCACGGTGCCGACGGGCTCCGCGCCGGCCGAGAGCGCAAGCTGAGTGAATTCCTCGAGATCTTCCGGATCGACCTGGGCGCCCAGACCAATGCGCACCAGCAGCGCACGCTCACCGGAACGTGGGCGCTCGAACACTCGGCTCCTCCGTGCGGCTCACTCCGCGGGCGACTCCGTGGCAGTGGCACCCTCTTCCGCCGTGAGGCGCACATTGCGCGCCGGTACGACGGTGGAGATGGCGTGCTTGTAGACCATCTGGCTGACGCTGTTCTTCAACAGCACCACGAACTGGTCGAACGAATCGATCTGACCCTGCAACTTGATGCCGTTGACCAGGTAGATGGATACGGGCACCCGTTCCTTGCGCAAGGCGTTCAGGAAGGGATCTTGGAGCGACTGGCCTTTGGCCATCGGGTTCTCCTTGTTTTCACGGCTTCTAGTTGTTTGAGAGACAGAGAGAGAGCGAGAGTGGAACAGCAAGCAAGCTTCCCTGGACGCCTCCAGCAAGGTATGTGCCTCGCCGGGGGTCAGGGGCGACCAGTGCAATCTTAACATGCGGGCCGAATCAAAGACCAAGCTGGCTCAACTCGTGATGCACGTCGCGATTCCACGACAGCTCGTCGGTTTCCGGATCGAGCCAGCGTGTGGCCGTCTCGGCTCGCATCCAGGTCATCTGCCGCTTGGCGAGCTGGCGGGTGGCGGCGATGCCCCGCTCCACCGCCTCGGAAAGGCTGCACTCACCCTCCAGATGCGCCCAGAGCTGGCGATACCCCACCGCCCGCATCGAGGAGTGGCTCGCCGTGAGGTCGCCCCGGCGATGGAGCGATCTCACCTCATCGAGGAAGCCCGCGGCCATCATCGCGTGGAAACGGTCGGCGAGGCGCTGATGCAACACCGGACGGCTGCGAGGAGCCAGCGCCCAGGCTCTGAGCGGCATCCCCGCGAGCGGACTCGCGGTCTCGCGTTGCAGCTCCGAGAGGCGCCGTCCCGTCGTGCGGCAGACCTCCAGAGCCCGTTGAATTCGCTGACTGTCGTTGGGGTTGATGCGCGCCGCAGACTCCGGGTCGAGCCGTGCGAGTTCCCCGTGCAGCGCCGGCCAACCCGAGCGCGCGGCCCACTCGTCGATCTCGCGGCGCAGCTGCGCGGACCCCTGTGGCAGCGGCGCCAAACCCTTGAGCAGCGCACGCAGATAGAGCATGGTGCCCCCCACCAGCAGCGGCACGCGCCGTCGCGCATGAATGGCGCCGATCGCCGCCATCGCATCCGCGACGAACCGTCCTGCGGAGTAGCTCTCGGCCGGGTCGCAGATGTCGATGAGGTGATGCGCCAGCCGCTCGCGCAGCTCCCGGGCGGGCTTCGCCGTCCCGATGTCGAGGCCGCGGTACACCAGCGCGGAATCGACACTCACGATCTCGACCGGCGCAACCTGCGCCAGGCGGATCCCCCAATCGCTCTTCCCGGTACCGGTGGGGCCCGTGAGCAGGTAGACCGGAACCTGCAGCTCGGCAGGTCTCCCGGCGCGCGGGAGAGCCATTACCGGCCCCGCAGGAAGAGCTGATCGAGCTCCCCCAGGGTGAGGCGGGTCCAGGTGGGACGGCCGTGATTGCATTGATTGGCTCGGTCCGTGGCCTCCATCTGCCGCAGCAACGCATCCATCTCCGGCAGGGTCAGGCGGCGCCGCGCATGGATCGCGGTCCGGCAGGCGAGCGTCCCCAGGAAGCGGTCTGCAGCCGATTCCAGGTGGTGCAGACCCTCCTCGCGTACGAGATCCTCGATGACGGATTTGACGATATCCGTGACCCGCTCTCGGACCAGCAGCGCCGGAATGCGCCGCAGGGCGAGCGAGGTCGGGCCCACGGAGTCGATCTCGAACCCCGCCCGCTCCCACGGCTCGGGGTGCTCGAGCACCGCATCGAGCTCGTGGGGCTTGACCGTCACCACCAGCGGCTCGAGGAGGAGCTGCGATGCCGAGGGACCGTCGCCGCGGTCCGCCTTGAGCTTCTCGTAGAGGACGCGCTCGTGCGCGGCATGCATGTCGACGAGGATCAGGCCCTCCTCGCTCTGAGCCAGGATGTAGATGCCGTGCAGCTGCGCGAGCGCAACCCCGAGAGGCGGATAGCCGGCCGCGGCGCTCGCAGATCCGCCGCGCTCGGTGAGGCTGGCGCCCGACTCCCCGATCTCCCGGGCCGCGACCGCGACGGCCGGCGCGGGCTCGCCGACCGCGCGCGCCAACAGCCAGGGATCGCGGGAGGGTTCAGCCGGCGGCTGCTGCCATGGCAACGCGCCGGAGCCGCGGCCCGTGCCCGCCCACCCGCGATCCCCACCCGCGCCGCGGGCGGGCGCTCCCGCCAGCACCGGCTGGGCGCTCGCGGCCGGTGTGGCGCCGGGTTGCGGGCGGGTGCCGGCCAGCGCGCGCTCGATCGCACGGAAGATGAACTCATGGATCTGATGGCCGTCGCGAAAGCGCACTTCGAGCTTGGCCGGATGCGCGTTGACATCGACGAGGTGCGGATCGAGCGACAGGTGCAGCACGTAGGCGGCGTGCCTGCCGTGGTAGAGCACGTCGCGATAGCCGAGCCTCACGGCGCTCGCGAGCAGCTTGTCACGCACGCACCTGCCGTTGACGAACCAGAACTGCTGGTCGGGCTGCGCACGCGAAGCCGTCGGCAGGCCGATCCAACCCGCGAGCCTCACGGGGCCGGAGGCGTGATCGACGGGGACCAGGCTCCCGATGAGCTCGCTGCCCAACACCTGCGCCAGGCGCTCCTCCCCCGCGGGCTCCCGGACCGGGAGCGGCGCATCGAGCAGCACGCGCTCGCCGCTGCGGAGCCTGAAGGCGACGTCCGGGCGGGACAGGGCAAGCCGCTCGATGAGACGCGCGATATGGCCCGTCTCGGTCGCCGCGCTGCGCACGAACTTGCGCCGCGCCGGGATGTTGAAGAAGAGGTCCCGGACCTCGACCGTTGTGCCGGCCGGATGCGCCGCGGGGCGCACGCCAGTGACGTTGCCGGCATCGACGCCGATCTCGGCGCCGCGCTGCGCGCCTGTTGGATGCGACACGACCCGCAGCCGCGACACCGATCCGATCGAGGGCAGCGCCTCGCCGCGAAAGCCGAGAGTGGTGATGGCGGCGAGATCCTCCAGGGAGGCAATTTTACTCGTCGCATGCCGGCAGATCGCGACGGACAGATCCTCGGCGGCAATGCCGCAACCGTCGTCGCGCACGCGCATGAGACCCACCCCGCCGCGCTCGACATCGACTTCGATCCGATGCGCGCCGGCGTCGAGGCTGTTCTCGACCAGCTCTTTGATCACCGAGGCGGGACGCTCGATCACTTCGCCGGCGGCGATCTGGTCGATGAGCTCGTTCGGCAGGATGCGGATGGTGGGCACCCGCACGAGTTTATAGCGCCGGAGCGCGTCGTAGAACGCTCTTGGCCGCAGCCGGCGTGAATCCGGCAGGGAAGGCTGGCGCGCCGCTCTCCCGGCGGGGAGCTCCGGTCGGGAGCCCCTCGCGGCGCACTCTTGCGGCCTGTCCGGCGCTAGCGATTGCGGGCGACGAGGCGATCGACCCGTCTCTGGCGCTCTTCGGCGAAGAGCGTGCCGGCGGGCGGATGCTCGCGAAAGTAGACGCGTATGCCGTGGAAAATGGCGTCCGCGATCTTGCGCTGATAGGCCGGATTGCGAAGCTTGAGGTCCTCGCGCGGGTCGGAGATGTAGTCCGTCTCGATGAGCATCGAGGGAATGTCCGGGGATTTCAGCACCACGAACGCGGCCTGCTGCACCTGGGGCTTGCGCACCGGCAGGGAGCGGTCGAGCGAGGCGATCACCTGCCGGGCAGCCGTCATGCTCTCGCTGATCGTGGCGGATTGGGAGAGGTTGAGGAGCACCGAGGCGAGCGTGCTCGACTTGTCGCTCAGCTTGATGCCGCCCTTCAGATCGGCGGCGTTCTCGCGTGCGGCGAGCAGGCGTGCCGCCTCGCTCGAGGCGCCGCGCAGAGACAGGATGTACACCGATGCGCCGGCGATGTAGTGCTGGCTGACATCGTCGGCATGAATGGACACGAAGAGGTCGGCGTGGGCGCGGCGCGCGATCTCCCTGCGCTCGCGCAGGGGGATGAAGATGTCCTTGTCGCGTGTCATGACGGCGCGCATGCCGCGCTGCTCATCGATCCGCCGTGCCAGCATGCGGCCGATCGCCAGCGTCACGTTCTTCTCTTCCAGTCCGTCGGGGCCGATCGCGCCGGGGTCCACGCCTCCGTGGCCGGGGTCGACCGCCACGATGATGTCGCGGCCGGTGTTCGCCGGCGCGTGACGCACGCGAATGGGTGTTGGAATAGCCGAAGGCGCCGCCGACGCAATGGCCGGCTGCGCGCCGCCGAGCGTCAGAACGAGCTGATGGCCCCGCGCCCGCGAATACACCCAATCCGCGTGCACCGCGGCTGGCGCGCGCAGCACGAATACGAGACGCAAGGCACCGTTGGGACGGCGGCCCATGCGAACTCCCGCGATGAGTCCGCGGCCAGCCGGCAGTCTCAGGGTGCGCCGGGCTCGCGTCTGCGGCAGATCGACGACGGTTCGGAAAGGGCGGTCGAGAGTGAAGTAATGCTCGCCCGTGAAGCGCGACAGGGCGAGTGTCACGCGCGCCGCGGCCGGCGAGGCGGCGAGGCTGAGCGCCCTCAGGCGCGCATCCGCCGCCCGGGCCGCGGCTGGCAGCGCTGCCGGGCCGATGCCGAGGAGGAGGAGCACCCCTATCTGAAAGACCTTTCTAATCATGTACTTTGCAGCGCAATTTGACTCATAATCTACGAGCCGCGCGGCAAAGTTTCAACTACTTCGGATACGCTCGAGCCAATGGGCCCCCGCGGAGGTCTGCGCGGCAATATCCGCCTCATGCGCCTGCGGCCCGGCCGCCAGGTGAATCGTCAGGTCCGGCGGCGGCAACAGCCCGCCTCCCTTGTCAGGCCATTCGACCAGCCAGAGACTGCCGGGCCGGGCCCAGTCCCGCAGTCCCAAGTGCTCGAGCTCGCCCGGATCGCGCAACCGGTAGAGATCGACGTGAAGCAGCGTAAGCGTGTCGAGCGCGTGCACGTTCACGAGCGCATACGTGGGGCTTCGCACCGGCGCCGCGATGCCGCAGGCGCGCGCAAATCCCCTGACCAGGGTGGTCTTGCCCGCGCCGAGGTCGCCGGTCAGATAGACGATGGCCGGCCGCTCGAGGAGCGTCGGCCGCGCCGCAGCGAGGCTGGCGCCGAGCGCTTCGGTCTCTTGCGGCGTCGTCAGAGATTGACGCAGTTGCGCAACTCCCGGGCGACATCGCTGGCGAGGAGTCCCCGCTGGCCCGTGCGGGCCGCCGAATCGCCCGCCATGGCGTGCACCAGAACGCCCACTCTGGCGGCAAGCCACGCGTCGTGGCACTGCCCGAGGATCCCCGCGACAGTCCCGGTCAGCACATCCCCCATGCCCGCCGTGGCCATGCCGGGATTGCCGCGCTCGCAGAGCGCCGGCGTGCGACCCGGCGCGCCGACGAGAGTGCCGGCGCCTTTGAGCACCACCGTGCCGCGATAGCGCGCGACGAGATGCTCGAGAGCGGCAAGCCGGTCTCGCTGGATCTCACGGGGTTCCACGCCGAGCAGCCGTGCGGCCTCCCCCGGATGGGGCGTCAGGATCCAGTCCTCGCGCCCGGCGGCGCGCGACTCCGCGACGATGTTGAGGGCATCCGCATCGACGACGAGCGGCTTTCCGCAGCGCAGCACGGTCTCGAGCGCACTGCGCGCCCACGGCGTGCGACCGAGTCCCGGACCGATCGCGATGACATCGGCCCGCTCGCCCGCCTCGGCGAGTGCCCCGGTATCCTCGAGCGGCAGGCAGATGAGCTCCGGCCGGCCCGAGGAGATCGCCGGCACGTTCTCCGGCGCCACGGCCACCGTGACGAGGCCCGCGCCGACGCGCAGGCACGCCTCCCCGGCAAGGCGCACGGCCCCCGGCATCCCCGGCCCGCCGCCCACGATGAGCACACGGCCGAAATCGCCCTTGTGGGACGAGCGCGCGCGGCGCGGCAGCGCCTGTTGGACCGCCGACTCCAGGATGCGCTCGAGGCGCGGTGGATGGCCGCCCGCCGCTTGCGGCGCGATCTCCAGATCGTCGAAGAACACGGTGCCGGTGAATTCGGGTCCATCGCCGATGAACAGCCCCGTCTTCAATCCGACGAAGGTGACGGTGCAATCCGCGCGCACGGCCTCCCCAAGCGGCACGCCGGTGTCGCTGTCCAGGCCGGATGGAACATCCACCGCAAGCACCGGACGTCCCGAGCTGTTGATGTCACGAATGACGCGTGCCGCCTCCTCGCGGGCAGGCCCGCGCAGCCCGGTGCCCAGCAGCGCATCGACGATGACCTCGCCCTCCGCCAACCGTTGCGGCGAATAGGGCAGGACCTGAGTGCCGCTTGCGCGCAGGTCCTCGAATGCCCGACGCGCATCGCCCCGAAGCGCATCGGGTGGGACGGCGGCGAGCGTAGTCACCGTGAGGCCCGCCGCGTGCGCGAACCGAGCGAGCACGTAGCCGTCACCGCCGTTGTTGCCGGCACCGCAGACGATGACGATGCGGTGCGCGACCGGGAAGCGGGTGCGCAGATATCGCAACGCGGCCTCGCCCGCCCGCTTCATCAGCGTGTAGCCGGGAACGCCGAGCTTCTCGATGGCGTACGCATCGAGGGCGCGTACTTGCGCGGTCGAGTAGAGGCAGACTGGCAGCACCATGGACCGATTATAGTGGTATAAGGCGCCGGATCCGGGCTCCTGCCCGGCCGGATCTTGCGTGCGCAGCGACCAGCAGCCGGTCGGAGAACCCATGAGCCAACCCCGCCATCTTGACCCGGCTGCGGCCAAGCGCCAGCTCGCCGCCCGGGCTCGGCAGCTCGGCTTCGACCGTATCGGCGTGGCGCCCATCGACATCCCGCAGGACGAGCAGCACCTGCTGCACTGGCTCGACGACGGCTTTCACGGCGAGATGCACTACATGCGCCGCCACGGCCTCATGCGCAGCCGGCCGCAGGAGCTCATGCCCGGGACGCTGCGCGTGATCAGTGCGCGGATGGACTACTGGCCGCGGGAGGCCCGAGCGCCCGAAGCGGCGCTTCAGGATGCCGAGGCCGGCTATGTCTCGCGCTATGCGCTCGGGCGCGACTATCACAAGGTGTTGCGCAAAGCGCTCGCGCGCCTCGCGGCGGATCTCGCGCAGGAGATCGGCCCGTTCGGCTACCGTGTCTGCGTCGACAGCGCGCCGGTGCTGGAAAAGGCGCTCGCCCGCAACGCCGGGCTCGGTTGGATCGGCAAGCACACCAACCTCATCTCGCGGGATGCGGGCTCGTGGTTCTTCCTGGGGGAGATCCTCACGGACCTGCCGCTGCCGCAGGATGAGCCGGCGAGCGCGCATTGCGGCACCTGCAACGCCTGCATCGCGGCCTGTCCGACGGCGGCCATCGTGGCGCCGTATCGGCTGGATGCGCGCCGGTGCATCGCCTACCTCACGATCGAGCATCACAGCGCCATCCCCGTGGAGCTGCGGCCGGCCATCGGCAATCGGATCTACGGCTGCGATGATTGCCAGCTCGTCTGCCCATGGAACAAGTTCGCGCACGCGGCCTCGCATCCGGACTTCAAGGTGCGTCATGGGCTCGATGCGGCGCGGCTGACGGAGCTCTTCGGGTGGACGCAGGCGCAGTTCGAGGAGCGGATGCGCGGGTCGGCGATCTACCGCATCGGCCACGAGAAATGGCTGCGCAACATCGCGGTGGCGCTGGGGAATGCGCCTGCTTCGCAAGCGGTGATCGCGGCGCTGCAGGCGCGGCGGGAGGGGGCTTCGGAGCTGGTGCGGGAGCACATCGACTGGGCGCTGCAACGGCAGCGCGGTCGTGCCGTCGCGCTCTCCAGTCAGATCCGCAGCTGAAGGTTGTCGATCAGGCGCGCGCGGCCGAGGCGCGCGGCGGTCAGGACCACGAAATGGCGGGTGTCGGTGTCGGGAAGGCCGAGGTCCTCGGCGCGCCGGACGGCGAAGTAGTCGGGGCGCAAGCCGGAGCGCTCCAGGAAGTCGGTACCGAAGCGCTCGATGGCGGCGAAATCCTTGTCCGCGGCGCGCAATCGCTCCAGGGCTGCCGACAGGGCCTGATAAATGAGGGGAGCCTTGCCGCGCTCTTCGTCGGTGAGGTACTGATTGCGAGAGCTCATGGCAAGACCGTCGGGCTCGCGCACGGTGGGCGCGCCGATCAGGGTGATCGGCATGCAGAGGTCGGTCACCATCCGGCGGATGATGGTCAGCTGTTGGAAGTCC
>DASTAC010000113.1:0-7875 GCA_035713045.1 Steroidobacteraceae bacterium | reverse complement strand
CCCCGGGCGGTCGCCGGAACGCCCCCGAGGCGCCGATCGTCTCGGATGTGGTCGTGCCGGGCAGACGGAAGCCTGCCGCGGCCCGCCGCAGGCCCGCGGACAGCTCCGCGAGCTTGGCGATGGCCACCGAGGTGGCGTTGGTCGAGTCCGCCGTCTGCGCGCTGATCTCCTTGAGCACCTGCATGTTGCGCGCGATGTTCTGCGCACCGCTCGTCTGCTGGCGCGAGCTCGCGGAGATGTTCTGCACCAGGCTTGCGATCTGGTTCGACACCTGCTCGATCTCCTCGAGCGCGGCGCCCGCGTTCTCGGCCAACAGGGCCCCGCCCACCACGTCGGTGGTGCTGCGCTCCATCGAGACCACCGCCTCGTTGGTGTCGGTCTGAATGGTGCGCACCAGCACCTCGATCTGCTTGGTGGCGTTGGCGGCGCGCTCGGCGAGCCGCTGCACCTCGTCGGCCACGACCGCGAAGCCGCGGCCGGCCTCTCCGGCCATGGACGCCTGGATGGAGGCGTTCAGCGCCAGGATGTTCGTCTGCTCGGCGATGTCGTTGATGAGCTCGACGATGTTGCCGATCTCCTGCGAGCTCTCTCCCAGGCGCTTGATGCGCTTGGAGGTCTCCTGAATCGTCTCGCGGATGGTGTTCATGCCGTCGATGGTGCGGCGCACCGCGTCCCCGCCCTTGTGGGCGACCTCGACCGAGTGGCGCGCCACGTCGGCCGCCCGCTCGGCATTGCCCGAAACCTCGGCGACCGAGCCCGCCATGCCCGCGGCGGACTCGGTGGCGGAGGAGATCTGCTTCGATTGCGCGCCGCTCGCCTTCGCGAGGTGCTGGGACAGCGCCTGCGTCTGGCGCGTGGCGCTGTCGAGCTGGATGGCCGACTGATTGATGGTCGTCACCAGGCCCCGCAGGGCGTCCACTGCGTAGTTGATGGAGTCGGCAATGGCGCCGGTGATGTCCTCGGTGACGGTCGCCTGCACCGTCAGATCGCCATCCGCGAGGCTCGAGAGCTCATCGAGGAGCCGCAGAATCGCCTGCTGGTTGCGATCGTTCTCCTGCCGCTGCGTCTCGGCCGCGAGGCGCTGATCGGCCACCGTCCGGTGCAGCCGCGCGGCCATCGCCGCGGCCGCGGCGAGGAGCAGCGCGGCGACTGCGCCGAGTGCCGCCGGACCGAACGCCGCCACCCCCGGCGGCAGGGCCGCGGCTATGGCGGGATGGGTGGCGAGGAACCAGTAGCCGAGCGCCGCGAGCAGCGCGAGAGCCGCCGCCGCGGCAAGCAGCACCGTCAGGCTCGAGCCCGGCCGGGGAGCATTGGCTGTGCGCGCGGCGCTCATGCCGCCGCTTCCGCGAATGCCGGACTCTCGAGCACCGAGCGCAGGCTCAGCACCGGCCACTGCTCGCTCGCACGCCGGAAGGCGCCGGCGAGATAGCGCTCGCAGCGGGCGACCGTCGGCGGCGCATCGCCGCTGAACTCTCCTTCCGCGAAGCGCCGGAAACCCAGGACCTCATCCACCAGCAGGCCTGCCGGGATATCGCGGTGATTGACCACCATCACCCGCGTATTGCGGGTGACCGGTGTCGTACCGCTGCCGAGGAACTGGCGCAGATCGATGATCGGAAGAAGCTGGCCGCGCACGTTAGCGAGCCCTTTGATCCAAGGCTTGGCACCGGGCACGCGCGTCATGCTCGCCGGCACTCCGAAAACTTCGCGCGTCTCTTCCCGCGCGACCAGGTACAGATCACCCGCCATCCGCAGCGCCACACCGACCCATTCGCGTCCCGAGGCGCCTTCCTGCGCGACCTGCGCCGAGACGGCGCGAGCCTGGCGCTCGAGCTCCGCGAGCAGCTCGAAGGGCCGGTCCCTGAGAGACCTGAGCGTGGCGTTCTCCGTCATGCCGGCGTGAAACGGCTCATGAGGTCAGCGTCGCCTGCGCCTTGGCCACGAGCTGGTCGGGTGAGACCGGCTTGACCATGTAATCGACCGCTCCCTGGCGCAGACCCCAGATGCGGTCCGTCTCCTGTCCCTTCGAGGTGACCATGATGATCGGGATGGTGCGGGTCTTCGGGTCGTTGGCCAGGGCGCGCGTCGCCTGGTAGCCGTTCATGCCCGGCATGACGATGTCCATGAAAATGAGATCGGGAGCCATCTCGCGCGCGAGGCGGACGCCCTCGGCGCCATCGGCTGCGGCCGCGGTCCGGTAGCCGTGCTTCTCCAGCGCCTTCTGCATCACATGCACTTCGGTCGGAGAGTCGTCCACTATCAGAATCAGCGCCATGACCATCACCTCCCGATATGCGTCTCGATCGCGCTCAGGAGCTCATCCTTGGTGAAGGGCTTGGTGAGGTAGTGCTCCGAGCCCACGATGCGGCCCCGTGCCCGATCAAAGAGGCCGTCCTTGGAGGACAGCATGATCACGGGAATCGAGCGAAACACCTTGTTGTGCTTGATGAGCGAGCACGTCTGATAGCCGTCGAGCCGCGGCATCATGATGTCGACGAACACGATGTCGGGCTGATGGTCGGCGATCTTCGCGAGCGCATCGAAGCCGTCGATCGCCGTGAAGACCTCGCATCCCTCCTTCGCGAGAAGGGTCTCGGCCGTGCGGCGGATCGTCTTACTGTCGTCGATGACCAGGACCTTCAGGCCCTGGAGTTTCGTGTTGCTGCCGGTCACGGTCAGGCAACTCCTTCAACTTGACTTGAGCCTCGGGCTCGCCGCTGCGCAGCGGACGCGCGGACCCGCGATGGGGCCCGGCGGCGAGCGTTTGCCGAGCCGGAGACTACACGCAATGCCCGCCCGTTCGCCATCGACCCCTCCGCCATTTCCGACCTTTGGAACTGTGGCGCGCGGGTTTTAACATATCGGCTCACCCCCTGCCATGCGGTGTGCGTCACATTGGCGCACAAAAGCCGCGAGCGATTTTGGGCGCGCGGCTCGGCCATGCGGGGTCCGCCCCCCCGTTTCGCGGGACGGCGCGCCGAGGGCGGTGCGGGGCCGCTCACGATTTGCTTTTGCACATCGCCAGTCGCCGGCGCCGCTGGCATTATGTTCTCCATGCCCCAGCCTCCGAGATCCGCCGCGAGTGGAAAGCACCCCGGGAAACCCGTCCGTCTCGGGGTCGTCATGGACCCCATCGCGACCATCCAGTACGCCAAGGACTCGACGCTCGCCATGCTGATGGCCGCGCAGGCGCGCGGCTGGACGCTCTCCTACATGGAGCAGCGCGACCTCTCCCTGCGCGACGGCATCGCCCGGGCGCGACTGCGGCCGCTCACCGTCAAGGCCGATCCGGCCCGCTGGTTCGAGCTCGGCGAGCCGCGGGTCGAGCCGCTGGGGGAGCTCGACTGCATCCTCATGCGCAAGGATCCGCCCTTCGACACCGAGTACATCTATACCACGTACGTCCTGGAGAGGGCCGAGGCGCAGGGCGCGCTCGTCGTCAATCGACCGCAGGGCCTGCGCGACATCAACGAGAAGGTGTACACGGCCTGGTTCCCGCAATGCTGCGCGCCGACGCTCATCACCCGGGACATGGCGGACATGGAAGCCTTCCTGCGCGAGCACGGCAAGATCGTCTGCAAGCCGCTCCACGGCATGGGCGGGCGGTCGATCTTCGTCCTGGAGCAGCACGACAAGAACATGAACGTGGTCTTCGAGACGCTCACCGAGTACGGCCAGCGCTTCGCCATCGTGCAGCGGTATCTGCCGCAGATCGCCGTGTCGGGCGACTCGCGGGTGCTGCTCATCGACGGGGAGCCCGTGCCCTACGCCCTGGCGCGCATACCGCAGCCGCACGACAACCGCGGCAACCTTGCGGCCGGGGCGCGCGGCGTCGGCCGTCCGCTCGAGGAGCGCGATCGCTGGCTCGCGGGCCAGATCGGACCGTCCCTCGCGGCCCAGGGCATGATGTTCGTCGGGCTCGACGTGATCGGCGGCTTCGTGACGGAGATCAACGTCACCAGCCCGACCGGCGTGCGTGAGCTCGAGAAGCAGTTTCACATCGACATCGCCGGTCAGCTCATGAGCGCGATCGAGCGCCGGCTGGACGCTCCCTCGGCCTAGCGGCGCCGCTGAATGGGCACCAAACGATCCTTGATGCTCAGGGAAGGCCGGGCACCCGTCTGGGACCGCCTGCTCGCGATGCTCTTCTTCACCGCGCTGCTGCACGGCGTCATCATCCTGGGCCTCACCTTCAAATCGCCGATCGCCGGCCGCGACAGCGCCCCGGGGCTGCAGGTGCTGCTGGTCTCCGACGAGATGCCCACGGCCACGCACAACGATCATGCAGCCTACCTTGCGCAGCGCACGCAGCTCGGCTCTGGCAATACCCGCAAGGACGTCACCCCCCACAATCCCGCTCAGGCTCCGGTGCTTCCCCAGCAGCAGGGATCCCCCCGGGGAAACGCCCTGGCGCCGGGCGGCCGGACGGCCGGCTCGCACGAGCGGCACGTGCTCACCACGAGCGGCTGGAGCACGGTGGTGCACTACATGACCTACGCGGGCAGCGGGGGCAGCGCCGCGCGGCAGCCGCTGCTCCTCGATCCGCCCGTGCCCGAGCAGAGCGGTCCGGCGGATGACACCGGCCCGGTTCGAGTCCGGGGTCCGAAGCGCGGCGAGCTCTGGACCACACCCGATACGCGCGCCTCCATCGTCGCGCCCTACCTGGTCGCCTGGCGCGCCAAGGTGGAGCGCATCGGGACCCTGAACTTCCCCGCGGCCGCCCGACATGCCGGCCAGCATGCGAGCCCGGTGATCGAGGTGGCCATCGACTCGCATGGCCGGCTCCTCACGGCCGCCATCCGGCGCTCGAGCGGCGATCCGGAGCTCGACCAGGCGGCACTCGCCATCCTCAGGCTGGCCAGCCCCTTCGATCCTTTTCCGCCGCAGCTCGCACGCCGCTACAGCGTGCTGCACTTCGTTTACGAGTGGCAGTTCGTCCACGGCCGGGTGGGCACCGGGACGCTGACCGCCGCTCCTTGAGCGGTGTTCCTTGAGCCCGCGGGGTTCCGTCCCCATACTTGGCGATCATGAGCGAGCACAGCAGCGAGAGCGCGGCGGCGGGTAGCGAATCGCTCCTGGATGCGGCGGCGGGCTCGAGCCTGACGAACCATCTGCTGATCGCAATGCCTTCCCTGGTGGATCCGAACTTCGCGCAGACCGTTGCGCTCATCTGCGAGCACACCGACCGGGGCGCGCTCGGCATCGTGCTCAACAAGCCGCTGCCGATGCGCCTGTCCGACGTGCTGTCACAGATGAAGCTCGAGCCCTCGACGGAAGACATCGCGGCGAAGCCGGTGCTGCGCGGCGGCCCGGTGCACACCGATCGCGGCTTCGTCCTCCATCGCCCGGGCGGACAGTGGGACCACACTCACAAAGTGTCCGACACCATCCAGGTGACTACCTCGCGCGACGTGCTGGCGGCGATGGCCAAAGGCGAAGGCCCGAGCGATGCCTTCATCGCGCTCGGCTATGCCGGATGGGAATCCGGCCAGCTGGAGCGGGAGATCCGCGAGAACGCCTGGACCTCGATTCCGGTCGATCCGCGCGTGGTCTTCGAGCTGCCCTACGAGGACCGCTGGATCGGCGCCTGGCGGCTGCTCGGCATCGATGTCGATCGGCTGAGCCTGGTCGCCGGGCATGCCTGACGCGGCGCAGCCGCCGCCCGGCGTCTCATCGCCCACTAAGCCGGTCGAGACCGTCCTCGCCTTCGACTTCGGGCTCAGACGCATCGGCATCGCGGCGGGAGATACGCTGACCGCCACCGCCGCGCCTCGCCCCGCCGCCTTCACGACCCGCGCCGGCCCCGACTGGTCGGCCATCGGGCGCGAGATCGACTCACTCAAGCCGCGGCGTCTGGTCGTCGGCGCACCGTATAATGTCGATGGCTCCCCGGGAGCGCTCGCTCCGGCTGCCCGCCGGTTCGCCAACGAGCTCGAGCGCCGTTTCAAGCTTCCCGTCAGCATGGTCGATGAGCGCTGGTCCTCTCTGGAAGCGGACGCAGCGCTCAAGGCGCGCCGCGCGGACGGCGGACGGCGGCGGATCCGGCGCGAGGAGGTCGACAGCACGGCGGCGGCGGTCATTCTCGAGCGCTGGCTCGCGGGGGAGAGCGGAGACAACCTGTAATGACAGAACAACTGCGGCCCGACGGGACCCTGAAGCACCTCATCACGCTCGAGGGTCTCTCGCGCGAGCTCATCGAGCGGCTGCTCGAGCGCTCCCAGGGTTTCGTCAGGCCCCTCGGCGCGCGGCCGCCGGCCAGCCAGTCCCTGGCCGGGCGCACGGTCGCCAATCTCTTCACGGAGCCTTCCACGCGGACCCGCGTCTCGTTCGAGCTCGCCGCGAAGCGCCTGGGCGCCGATGTGGTCAATCTCGAAGTCCAGCTCTCCTCACGTGTGAAGGGTGAGAGCATGCTCGACACGGTGTATACGCTTCAGGCGCTACACGTCGATGCAATGGTGATACGAGATGCGGAATCCGGCGTCCCTGCGGCCGTGGCCTCTCACGTCGCGCCTCACGTCAGCGTGCTCTCGGCCGGTGAAGCCCATGTGTCCCATCCGACACAGGGACTGCTGGATGCTCTGACGGTTCGGCAGCACAAAAAGCGGCTCGATTCCCTGAGCATCGCCATCGTTGGAGATATCCGGCACTCGCGCGTCGCACGCTCCGACTATCACGTGTTCCGGGCTCTCGGGTGTCAGGATCTTCGTATCGTCGCGCCGGCCGCGCTGATGCCGCCTCCGGAGGAGTTTGCCGGGTGCTCGCGGCATACGTCTCTCAAGACAGGGCTCAAGGACGCCGACGTGGTCATGATGCTGCGCATCCAGAAAGAGCGCATGGGTCAGGCCGATCTTCCCGATGCGGACCGCTACTTCGCAAAGTACGGCCTCACGGTGGAGCGGCTCGCGGGCGCCCATCCAGACGCCATCGTCATGCATCCGCAGCCCATGAATCGAGGCATCGAGATCTCGTCCGACGTAGCCGACGGGCCACAGTCCGTCATCCGGGATCAGGTCCGCAATGGAGTGGCGGTCCGCATGGCTGTGCTCGAGGAAGTGTTGACCGCCGGGACGGGCGCATCGCGATGAGCCGCGAGAGTCGCGGCACGCTGCATCTCGAAGATGCGCGCGTCATCAGGCAGACCGCCTATGACGGCGAGCAGTTCGTGCTGCGTCTGGCAGCCCCGGCCTGCGCCGCGCACGCACAACCCGGCTCGTTCGTGCACCTGACCTGCGATCCTGCCATCCCGATGCGCCGGCCGCTGTCCATCATGCGCGCCGATCCCGCTCAAGGCTGGATCGAGGTGCTCTACAAGGTCGTAGGATCCGGCCTGCACGCGCTGGCCGCCCGCAACCCCGGCGACACCGTCAGCCTCATCGGCCCCATCGGCAAGCCCTTCGTCGTGCGTTCCGAGCGCCCCCGCCCCGTACTGATCGGCGGCGGCGTCGGAATTCCCCCCATGATCTTCCTGGCCGAGCGCCTGCGCCACGAGCCGGCCGGGCGCTACAAGCCTCTCGTCCTCATGGGCTCGGAGATCCCCTTCCCCTTCCGCACCCGCCCCTCGGCCATCGTCGTCGCGGGCATTCCCGTCGGCACCATCGCCTGCATGCCGCTGCTGGAGGAATGGGGCATCGCCAGCCGCCTCGCCACCCGCGCCGGCTTTCCCGGCTGCTACGAAGGCTTTGTCACCGAGCTCGCCGAGGAGTGGCTGAGCTCTCTTGGCCCCCCTGAGCTCGCCGAAGTAGAGCTCTTCGCCTGCGGCCCCACCCCCATGCTGGCGGCCTGCGCCGCCGTGGCCCGCCGCCACAACGTCCCGTGTCAGGTCTCTCTCGAGGAATTCATGGCCTGCGCCGTAGGCGGCTGCGCCGGCTGCACCGT
>DASTAC010000112.1:0-24733 GCA_035713045.1 Steroidobacteraceae bacterium | reverse complement strand
ACCATTCTCTTCGCCGAGTCGGCTGCGGCGTTCGAGAAGCTGACACTCAGCGGCAGAGTGGATGAATTGCGGATGCAGACGCCGGATGCGTGGCCCAACACGTTCCGGCAATCGCGGTTCCTGTCCGCGGTCGACTTCGTGCAGGCCGACCGGTTCCGGCGTCTCGTCGCGCAGGAGATGGATCGGCTCTTCGGCGGAGTCGATCTGCTGCTCGTGCCCTCGCTGCGAGATGAGATGCTGACGATCGGCAACTTCACCGGCTATCCCTCCTTGACGCTGCGCGCGGGGTTCATCCACATCACACAGGCCCGCAGCGACTGGGCCCCCGATCCGAGCCGGCCGCTGCCGCACTTCGACCCGCCGCGCCGCGTGCCGCACAGCGTCACACTCGTGGGGCGCCTGTTCGATGAAGGTACGCTGGGCCGCGTCGGGCTCGCGCTGGAGCACGCGCTGGGAGTGGAAGAAGAGCGTCCGCCCGGGTTCGCCTGAAGCCGGGCGCTGCGCCCGCCCGGGATCTCAGGCGCCGGCGAGACGCGCCGTCGCGGGGATCGGGGGATTGCTCGGCTTGCCCCGGGTATTGTCGATGACCAGCCGCAGCGGCGGCGGTGCCGCCATGTTCTCGAGCCAGTCGGCGCAGTAGGTGCGCACGCCCGGCAGCATGCCCGCGCAGGCGCGGGACCGTGCGAAGTAAGAGACCTCGATCATCCCGCGATGCCCCGGAACGGGCCTGCTGCGCACGGGCAGGGAGTCGCCGCGGGCATCGGCAGCGTCGAGGCCCGAGCACGGCCCCGCCAGGCTTTCGCGCGAGACGCATCCGAGCGCCATCAGGTCCTCGCGGCTGCCCCGGTATCTGATCCTCAGCTCTGGGACGATCGCACGGCCGCGGCCGTCGCCCGCGGCGGCGGCCGCGCCAATCTGCTCGACCGACAGCAGGACCGGATGGCGCGGGCCATCCGCGAGCATCACCTCGCGGCAGCGGCCGTGCGCGCCGAAGAACTCCTGCACGGCTCTGATCGTTGGTGCGCTCATGACCCCAGACCCCTTCGTTTGGCGGTAGCGGTGGACGCGGCGCATCCTCGGGTGCGAATCGCGGTGCGCCGAGCTCGGGTCGATGCCCGTTTGCAGGTTGCGCGCGGTGGTGCGGTTCGCGGTGCGGCTCACCACCAGAGCGTGCGGCGGCAATCGTGCCCGAGCGCGAGGTCTGCGGCTGCGAGCCCCGTCACGACATGAGCCTATTCGTCGGGCGGATGGCTGAGCGGGCGGGCCCAAGCGCTGGCGAGGCCACCTCTGCATACCGCCGGCGGTTCCGGCGCGGGCGCATGCCCGCTGCCGTCGGCATTCAGCCGGGCGCGCCGCGCCGCGCCGCGCTGCGCGGCATAGGGGTTTGCGGCCCGAGGCCGTGCCGTATCGAATATACTTTGCAAAAATCCAGAAGAAACCATGTCCAACAGCAATGATCGCGCTGCCTTAGCCCCTCCCCGCGAAACCCGTCTCGTCGATTACCGGCCGCCAGCCTTCCTCGTGGACGCGGTGGAGCTCGACTTCGACCTCGATCCGCACGTCACCCGGGTGCGGTCCCGGCTGGCGCTGCGGCGCAACCCCGCTGCGGCAGCCGACAAGGCGCTGCACCTCGACGGTGCCGGTCAGCCGATCCGGGCGATCTCGCTCGATGGGCTCCCGTTGGGCGCGGATCGCTGGCGCCTGGGCGAAGCCTCGCTCTTCATCGCGGATGCGCCGGATGTATGCGTGCTGGAGATCGAGACCGTCATCGACCCTGCGGCCAATACGGAGCTCTCGGGCCTCTACATCTCCAACGGCGCTTTCTTCACCCAGTGCGAGGCGGAAGGCTTCCGCCGCATCACCTATTTTCCCGACCGGCCGGACGTGATGGCCCGCTATACGGTGAGCATCACCGCCGATGCCGCCGCCTGCCCGGTGATGCTGTCCAACGGCAATCCCGGCCCGGTGCAGAAGCTGCCGGACGGCCGCCACCGCGTCACCTGGACCGATCCGCACCCCAAGCCCTGCTACCTGTTCGCTCTGGTCGCGGGCCAGCTGGTCGCGGTGCGGGATCGGTTCACCACCCGATCGGGACGCGAGGTGGCGCTGGCCATCTGGGTGCGCCCGGGCGATGAGGACCGCTGCGGGCACGCGATGCGCTCGCTCAAGGCGGCGATGCGCTGGGATGAGGAGCGCTTCGGCCTGGAATACGACCTCGACGTGTACAACATCGCCGCGGTGTCGGATTTCAACATGGGAGCGATGGAGAACAAGGGACTCAACGTCTTCAACACCGCGTGCGTGCTGGCGAACCCGCAGACCGCGACCGATGCCGATTACCAGAGCATCGAGTCGGTCATCGGCCACGAGTATTTCCACAACTGGACCGGCAATCGCGTCACCTGCCGCGACTGGTTCCAGCTGTCGCTGAAGGAGGGGCTCACCGTCTATCGCGACCAGGAGTTCTCGATGGACCAGGGCTCGCGGGCGGTCAAGCGCATCGCCGACGTGCGGCTGCTGCGCGCGGCGCAGTTCCGGGAGGACGCCGGCCCGCTCGCCCATCCCGTGCAGCCCGACCGATACCAGGCGATCGACAACTTCTATACCGCGACGGTATACAACAAGGGCGCGGAGGTCATCCGCATGATGGCCACGATCATCGGGCGCGATGCGTTCCGCCGCGGCATGGACCTGTACTTCGCGCGCCATGACAACCAGGCCGTCACCATCGATGATTTCGTCGCCGCGATGGCGGACGCCTCGGGCGTGGACCTGACCCGATTCAAGCGGTGGTACCACCAGGCCGGCACGCCGGAGCTGACCATCTCAGACGAGTACGATGCGGCGGCCCGTCGTTACGCGCTCACCGTGGCGCAGCGCACTCCGCCGACGCCCGGCCAACCCGAGAAGCAGCCGCTGGTCGTGCCGCTCGCGATGAGTCTCCTGCAGGCCGACGGCTCGGAACTGCCTCTGCGGCTTGCCGGCGAGCCGGCGGCGCGCTCCGGCACGCGGGTGCTGCTGGCCGAGGAGCGGGAGACGCGCTTCGTGTTCGAGGACGTGCCCGGTCCGCCGGTGCCCTCGCTCCTGCGCGGCTTCTCCGCGCCGGTGCGGCTCTCCGGCCTCAGCGCCGAGCGGCTGCACTTCCTTGCCACTTACGACAGCGATCCGTTCGTGCGTTGGGATGCCGGTCAGCGTTACGCGACGGATGCCTTGCTCGCCATGGCAGAGTCCTGGCGCCGGGGCGAGCCTATGCTGCTGGATCCCGGCGTGATCGCGGCCGCCGCGGCAACGCTCGCCGCCGCACAGGCCGACCCGGCGTTCGCCGCGAAGGCGCTGGCGCTCCCCGGCGAAGGCTATCTGGCCGATCAGCAGAAGATCGTCGACACCGAAGCGCTTCACGCCGCGCGCGAGGCGGCGCGGGCGGCCATCGGGCGGGCGCTGCGCGAGCAGCTGCGCGCCGCCTATGACCGGCTCGCTGATCCCGGGCCCTATCGTGTCGACGGCGAGGCGATCGGGCGTCGTGCTCTGCGCAACGCCTGCCTCGCCTACATGGCCGCCGCCGGCGGCCCGCAGAGCCTGCGGCTCGCCAAGGCACAGTTCGACCGCGCCGCCAACATGACCGACGTGCTGGCGGCTCTGGCCGTGCTTTCCGAGGTCGCCTGCCCGGAACGCGCCGAGGCGCTGGAGGCGTTCCACGCCAGGTGGCGGGGCGATGCGCTGGTGCTGGACAAGTGGTTCGCTATCCAGGCGATCTCGGCGCTGCCCGATACGCTGCAGGAGGTGCGCAGGCTCGCGGCGCATCCGGATTTCGACCTGCGAAACCCCAACCGCGTGCGCGCGCTGATGGGCAGCTTCTGCAGCGGCAACCAGGTACGGTTCCACACCGCCTCGGGTGCCGGGTACGATTTCCTCGCGGACATGATCCTGGCGCTCGATCCGCTCAACCCACAGGTGGCGGCAAGGCTCATCGCGCCACTCGGCCAGTGGCGGCGGATGGACGCCGGGCGTCAGGAGAAGATGCGCGCGGCTCTGCAGCGCATCGCGGATGCGCCCCGGCTCAGCCGCAACACGGGCGAGATGGCGGGGCGCAGCCTCGCGCAATAGCGCTCATGCGGCGCCTGGCGTCCCCCCGATGCCCTACCAGGTCCTCGCAAGCGAGCTCGGACGCGCGCTGACCCTGCCGAGCCATGCGGGCCGAGTCCCGCGTGTTGCGGCGATCAGTCGGAGCGAGCCTCCGGTCCCTCGTCCAAAGGAGGCATCCCCGCATAGCGCAGGGGCAAGGAAACACGCAACGTGGTGCCGGTCTCCGGGCGGGTGTCGAGCTCCAGGGTGGCATGGAGCGCTTCGCACAGCCGCTTGACCAGAGAGAGGCGGACGCCTTCTCCCGAGGGAAGCGCCGGAGGCGTTTCGCTGGCCTCACCGCGCGCAGTTGCAGTGTCCGAGTCCGCAACCACCGTAAGCTCGCGTACCGATCTCAGTCTGGGGTCGTGCGCCATGTCCGTCGCGCTTTTGAGCGCCTGCTGCAATGGGCCGGCGGATCCCCTGTCGGGGGCGTGCCCGGCGCCCGACACGCTCAGCGTCCACTGTCGCGCCGGGTGGCGTGTGTCACTGGACCAGCGGACGACTATGCCGCCGTGCTCAGTCGTCTTCAGCGCATTCAGCAGCAGGCATTGGATGATGCGCTGCAGCTTGAGCACATCGCCTTGCACCGGCAGCTTCCCGGGGCCTTCGTACTTGAGAAAGAGGCTCCTCTCCGTGGCCATCGGACGCAGGGTCTCGCAGAACTCCCGCACGCGCTCGGATGCATCGAACGTTTCGATCCGCGGAGGGTCCTGTCCGGCCTCGAGGCGGGCGAGCTCGACGAGGTCGGTGAGCAGTGAGCCCATCGATCGGACGCGCTGCTGAAGCAGATCATGAAACTGCTCGCGCTGGGGCTGCTGGATGGTGGGCCTCGCCAGCTGCGCGCTCGTGCTCGCGATCATGCTGACACTCCCCCTGAGGTCGTGGGCGGCGTCGCGCAGCAGCGCCGCGCGCTCGTTCTCGAGCGCCTGCAGCGCGGTCAATGACGCCTCGAGATCGTGGACGCGACTTGCGGCCTCGCATTGCTGCAGGCGGACGTAGCGGGAGGCGCTCTCGCGGATGCCCTCCATGCAAAGCGCCTCGAGGATCTCGCGCGCCATCCGCGTGACCGCGTAATCGGCTTGCGGATGGGCGGTCGCGTATGCATCGAGCTCCCGCGCGATCACGCCCTGCAGGTGACCCCATTCGCGCAGGGTCTCCCGGATGTCGTAACCCTGCTGCCAGCGGTGGCTGCCGTGCTCGGCCGCATCCCTTCGCTGCTGCAGGTCGACGCGCATCGCCTGGAGGGCGTGGTCGGCCCGCAATCTGTGCTCGAAGTCCTCGAGGATCTTCGGAAAGTGATCATCCAACTCGCTGCGCGGCAGACTGGCGGTCGGGGCGAGCTCCGGATCGCGCTGGACTGCCTCGCGCCACCGTCGAAGGAGCTGCTCGCGCCGTTGGCCGAGGTGTAGGGAAAGGGCATGCAATTGCGCGGCGACATCGGGACTGGCAGACACGGCGAGAAACCCCCTCGGTAGTGGTCGAGTATGTTCCGCAAGCGCCCTCCCATAGCAAGGGCGGCCGCAAGCGCTGCGATTCCCGGGTCGCGCCTTCAGGCCGTGCATACGTACGTGTTTCCCCGCCGGGGAGGCGGGTTCCCGCGGTATTTTCACCTCCGATGCGAACGCCGGGCTTTTCGGGGTGTCTCAAGGAGCGAATCGCTGCCGCGGCGGCGCGGAGTCGTCGCGTCAGGATTCGCGAATTCATCTGATCGAGGGCGCGCAGACTCCAGCATTCTTCCTCGAGGCGCAGCGCGCGGTGCTGTTGCAAGGCATTGCGGACCTGGGTTAACGTACAGCTTGTCGGCATCCGGCCATCAGGCCGCCGGCAGGCGTTCGAGGATTCTTCTTCGTTCAGGTCGGCACAGCGGGGACGGGTGGCCAGCATGTCTTCTCGAGAAAGCGCGCATCATGGCTGAGACGCCGCCGACCGCGCCTCTGGACCTGTCAGCCATCGAGGGACTCGATACGGCACCTCCGTCATCCCCCGCGCCGACCGCATCATCGGCAATACAGGCTGCTGCTTTACCCGTCGTGGCGACGCAGAACGCTGCGCCCGATCCCCGCCTCGCCCCGCAGCCGCCCGGGCCCCGCCTCGTCGAGGTTTCGAAGCTCACCCCGGAGGAGCTCGAGGCGGCGAACCATTCGGCGGCGGCGATCGATTTTCGCAATACCGGCAGCCTCCTGGCTCACGGCGACGGAGTCCTCGCCGCCATAGCCCAGGCCTCGCGCCAGCTGTTGAGCGGTGTGCGGCTGGGCGAGGCCGGCGAAGTCGGGCAGATCGCCGCCACGGTGATCGATGGGGTCAAGATCCTGCGCATCCAGGATCTGCAGGCCGAGGCGAAGGGCGGCCAGCCGCCGGCCCGACATGGCCTCGTCGGCAAGCTCCTCGGTCTCGCGGCCGATGCGCACACCGCCATCAAGGGATTTCAGGAGAACCGCAAGAAATTCCTCGACCTGATGGATGCCGAGCAGGCGAAAGCGCGCAAGACCAAAGCCGATCTCGCCGTGACGATCGGCCTGCTCGATGAGCAGGCGAATGCGATTCGCCAGAGCCTGCACCGCCTGAAGATCGAGATCGCCGCCGGCCAGCTTGCGCTCGACCGCGGCGAGGAAGAGCTCGAAGCGCTGCGGCGGCACGCGGTGGCGACCGGAGATCCGGCCGATGCGGCGGACGTGCTCGAGTTCCGCGGCGCCATCGCCAATTTCCGCGGCAAGATCGCCGAGATGCGCGAGAGCCTCGTGGGCTCCGCCATGCTCATTCCGATCATCGGCCAGACGAGGCAGGCCGCCGAAACCCGCCTGATGAAGATCTCGAACGGCATGTTGGTCGTGATCCCGCGGCTGATGGCGGTCGCGAGCCAGGCGGTGGTGCACGTGCAGGTTCGCAACGCCGCGGATGAGGCCGCGAAGCTCGACGAGGCGAGCCGGCAGATCAGCCTGCTCGCGGCGAAGGGCGCGCACGAGGCCGCGACTTCCGCGGCGCAGAGCCTTGCCGGCGATCCGCGCAACATCGAGGTGCTGGCTCAGGTCGCGGACGAGGCCATCAGGACGATGAACGACGTCATCGACATCGAGCGCCAGGTCGCGGCGGGCGACCGCGAGCGGGAGGCAAAGCTCGCCGAGGTGCGCGACCGGCTGGTTCGCGGCATGCAGGGCGTGAATCAGCGGGCCGTCGAGCAGGCGCCGCGCCCGTGAGCGGCGAGGGAGGCGCCGCAGACAGCTTCGACATGGAGGCGGCGTGGCTGCGTCGCTTCCAGTCCGATGCCGAGTCCAACCTTCAGGCGTTCGCGCTCGCGCTGCGGGAGGCGATGCCGGAGCTCGTCACCGTTCAGGAGCGCCGGGGCCTCTTCGAGCGCCACGGCCGCATCACCGGCGTCCGGATCTCCCTGGGCGAGCACCAATACGTTCTGCAGTTTGCCAACAAGCGTCTGCAGGCGTCCATCGCGATGGTGGTCCGCGGCATCACGCTCAACACCAGGGACGTGGACCCTGCCGAGTGGTTTCGCCGTCTCGCCGAGGAGACGCATCAGGCGTCGCAGCACGCGAAGAGCCTGAGTCAGTCCATCAACCGCTTCATGGGCCAGTGAGCGTGGGCATCCTCGATCGCTTCAACGGACCTGACGCGCAGACGCTCGCGGAGCGCGAGCGAAATGAAGCGCGGCATGCCGATATCGTGAGCTCACTGCAGGCCGGCCGGGTGCCGGGCTCGATTCGCGGCCGGCTCGAGGGAGCGAGCTCGGGCGCGCTGCCGTGGATTGCGACCCTGACACCCTCGGAGCTTCTGATCGTCCGCTCGCACGGCCTGCGGCCCATTGCGGCGGTCTCCGCCACGTGCTGGCTGCATTACGGCTATTCCTGGACGGAAGGACACGCGCAGGGCTGGGAGACGGCGCTGCGGCGGTTGTGCCAGGAAGCGCAGGCAGCCGGGGCAAACGCGGTGCTGGACGTGAAGATGCGCACGGTCCCGATCTACATCGCGGACAGCATGGATTTCACGCTCGTCGGCACCGCAGTCCGCGTGGACGGGCTGCCGCCGAGCGCGGAGCCGATCGTTGCGACCGTGCCGGCGCTGCAGTTCGTGCAGTTGCTCGAGGCCGACGTGGTACCCACCGGCATTGCGATCGGCGCGCATTACGAGTGGATGAACGATTGGCGCGGCAATGCGGCCGGTCAGGGGTGGTGGAACAACGAGGCGAGGCAGCTCTCGATGCTATGGGAGGACGTACGGCAGCGGGCTCATGCGGACCTGCGCCAGCGCGCCCGCGCTCGGGGCAACGGCGTCCTCGCGCACCTCAACTTCAGCCAGATGTTCGAGCGCGAGATGGGAGAGCAGCAGCCGCGGCAGTTCCTCGCGCGCCATATCGTCATCGCCACCACGGTCGATGCGCGCCGCGGTGTGCCGATTCCACACGACATCAAGATGGTGGTCGATACGCATGCGGGCGGGACGCCTCTCACCGGCACGGCGCCGCACCACCAGTCCTATGCTACCAATGAAGTCGAGGGGGCCATCTGAACATGAGCACCGAGTTGCCGGTACACGCGCAGGAGCGGCTGAAGGGATTGCGCAGTGCTGCCAGCGGGACGGGGGTCTTCACGTCCGACTTCAGCGTCAACGAATTTCTGCTGGTGCGCAAGGCTGGCTTCGAGCCCATCGGTCTGTGCGTCGGCTCATGCGTGTATCACGTTGGCATTCAGTACGGAAGCTGGAACAGAAACCAGGAGCTGGATGTCCTCTCGAAGGCGATGTATCACGCCCGCGAGCTGGCGCTGACACGCATGCGGGCGGAAGCGACGGCCATGGGCGCCGACGGAATCGTCGGTGTGAAGCTCACCATCAAGCGCATGGAATGGGACGAGCATCTGCTCGAGTTCATCGCGATCGGCACTGGGGTCGTGCACGGGGCAGGGCACAAGGGTTTCAGAGCCCACGACGGCGGCCCTTTCACGTCAGATCTCTCCGGGCAGGACTTCTGGTCGCTGCTGCATGCGGGATATCGGCCGGTCGAGATGGTTATGGGCTCGTGCGTCTACCACGTCGCGCACCGCGGCGTGCTGGCAGGGCTCGGCACAGCAGGGCGCAACGTCGAGCTCGAGAATTTCACTTCCGCAATGTACGAGGCTCGTGAGATCGCGGTCGAGCGGATGCAGGCGGAGGCGAGCGCCGCCAAGGCAGAGGGCGTCGTCGGCGTGGACATCCACGAGGGCAGCCACGGGTGGCAGAGCCACGTGATCGAATTCTTCGCGATCGGCACCGCCGTTCTGCCGCTCGAGCAGGAAATCGCACCCGAGAAGATCGCGGATCCCATCATGGTGCTCTCCGTCAACGACTGAGGCCCTTCGCACAGGGGCTGGAGCGCAGCCGGCGCTCCTGGTGCTCGATCCGCAGGGGCTGGCGGACCAGGTTTGCGCGTACGTGGGCAGCCAGAGGCGGACCGACGGCATTTGGAATCCCGTGCGGCGGAGGAGGCCTGCCGTCCCTTCGTGTAGTGCAAAGGCGCTGTCATTGCGCCGTCATACAACCGTGGTCTACTGCGCGCAGTTGCAGTAGCGAGCCACCCTCCGGTGTCCGCGTCAGACGACCATTATCACTTTCGAACGATCTGGATCTCCGACGTCCATCTGGGCACTCCAGGGTGCCAGGCCTACTATCTCCTCGATTTTCTGCGTACCCACAAGGCCAACACCCTCTATCTGATCGGGGACATCCTCGACGGATGGCAGCTGAGGAAGAGCTGGTACTGGCCGCAGGCACACAACGATGTCGTGCAGAAGGTCCTGCGCAGCGCGCGCAAGGGCACGAGGGTCGTCTACGTACCGGGCAATCATGACGAGCTCGTGCGCCAGTTCATCGGCCTGCACCTGGGCGGCATCGCCATCACCGAAGAGGCGATCCACACCACCGCGGATGGCAAGCGGTTATGGGTGGTACACGGGGATCTGTTCGACGGTGTCATGCAGCACGCGCGCTGGCTCGCACATCTCGGCGACTGGATGTACACCATCCTCCTGAAGCTCAACCGCGGACTCAACGCCGTCCGCCAGCGCCTGGGTCTGCCGTATTGGTCCATGTCGCAGTATCTGAAGCACAGGGTGAAGAACGCGGTCAGCTTCATCTGCGACTTCGAGCACGTGATGACCGAGGAAGCGCGCCGCCGCGGCTGCGACGGTGTCGTCTGCGGACACATCCACAAGGCCGAGATGCGCGACATCAACGGCATTCTTTACTGTAACGACGGCGACTGGGTGGAGAGCCTGACCGCGCTTGCCGAGGACTTCGACGGCAAGCTGCATCTGATCCACTGGCGCGATCGCCTGATCGAGCCGATGAACCTGGGCCGTATCGTGGACGAGCTGCCCGCAGCCGATTCCGTGCCGGCGTAACCCTCACTGAGAGCCGAGAGACCCATGAAGATCATGATCGTCACCGATGCCTGGGAGCCACAGGTGAACGGCGTCGTGCGCACACTGCAGACTACCGCGCGCGAGCTTCAGGCGATGGGCCATGTGGTCGACTTCCTCACGCCGCTGGAGTTCCGGACGCTGCCCTGTCCGACCTATCCCGACATCCGCCTGTCGCTGCTTGCCCGCGGCAGGGTCGCGCGGCGTCTCGCGGACTTCGATCCGGACGCGTTGCACATCGCGACGGAAGGGCCTCTCGGCCTCGCTGCACGGCGGTTCGCCTTGGCGCAGGGCCTGCCGTTCACGACGGCGTATCACACTCGATTTCCGGAGTACGTGCGGGCGCGCACCGGTATTCCGCTGGCCTGGACCTACGCATTCCTGCGCTGGTTTCACGGACCCGCGGATTCCGTGATGGCGCCGACAGAGGTGGTCAAGCGCGACCTGGAGGCGTACGGATTCAGGAACGTCGTGAAGTGGTCGCGTGGCGTCGATCTCGGGATCTTCAAGCCCCAGCACGCCGAGCGGCTCAAGAGCGCCCCGCCGATATTCCTCTACGTCGGCCGGGTCGCCGTCGAGAAGAACATCGAGGCCTTCCTCGAGCTCGATCTGCCGGGCTCGAAATGGGTGGCGGGCGTCGGCCCCGCGTTGAAGGGTATGCAGGCGCGGTATCCGCACGTGAACTTTCTCGGGGTGCTCGAGCAGCACGAGCTCGCGCAGGTGTATGCGTCCGCGGACGTGTTCGTCTTCCCTAGCAAGACCGACACCTTCGGATTGGTGCTGCTCGAGGCGATGGCCTGCGGCTTGCCGGTCGCGGCGTATCCCGTGACCGGTCCACTGGATGTCATCGGCGATTCGAAGACCGCCGGCGTCATGCACGAGGACCTGCGCACCGCCTGTCTCGAAGCCCTGAAGCTGCGCCGCGAGGATGCGGTGGCTCATGCCCGGAAGTTCTCCTGGCGGGCCGCGACCGAGCAGTTTCTGGCCCATTTGCACCCGCGCACACGCGGCGCTAGGCTGCTCTCTCCCTGGGTGGACGCGAGCCGGGCTTCATGACCGAGACGGACACCGACACCGACACCGAGTACTGCAGCGAGCGCAATCCCCACAAAGGCAACCGAGGGCTTACACGGGCCTGGCAGGCCGGCAAGAATTCCTGGAGCGGGCTGTTGTTCGCGATACGGGAGGAGAGCGCGTTCCGGCAGGAGCTGACTCTGACGGCGTGTCTGGTTCCCCTCGCGCTGCTGCTGCCTTTCGGCGCCATCGAGCGCCTGATGCTCATCGGCTCCACCCTGCTGGTGCTGATCGTCGAGCTGCTCAACTCCAGCATCGAGGCGGCGATCGACCGGATATCATTCGAGCACCACGGGCTGTCCAAGCGGGCAAAGGACTATGGGAGCGCCGCGGTCATGCTGGCGCTGCTCAATTGCGCCGTGGTGTGGGTCACTCTCGTGTACCGGCTGCTCATCGGTTGAGGCCGCGAGCACGGAAGGCGGGCGCTCGAAGCCCGCAGGTTTCCCGCACGCCCGCATTCAGCAATTCATCCCGACGCCGGCCTTCTACAGTCCCCGCCGCTTGCTGCGGAGCTGTCAGGTGCGCCCAGGCCGCGGGTGGGCATTGCGCTCCTGCCGTGCGACCCGAACCCGATCGCCATCGAAGAGGCCGTCCGGAGGGCTGTCGATCACGCGGTCGCCGGCCACGAGGCCAGACGCGATCTGCACACTTTCACCGTAGTCATGGGCAATGCTGATGTGCCTGAACATCACCCGGTCGTCCCTGCCCACCGTCGCCACGCGCAGTCCATGCCGGTCGAATATCAGGGCATCCGCCGGCACCCGCAGCGCACTGCGATTCGCAGCGAGTCGAAAGTGCGCGATCGCAAAGCTTCCGGGCAGAACCTTCTCTCCGGGATTGTCCATGACGAGCTGAACGAGCGTGCTGCCAGAGCTGGCACTGACGGCGCCTGCAGAGGCTTCGACCGTAGCCGCGAACGGGTGTCCCGGGTACCCGGGCACGCTCAAGGAGGCCGTCTCGCCGGGGACTACTGAAGGTTCATCGCTCTGCGGCACCTGCACGTAGACGCGTAGCCGGCGCACGTCGGATACCACGAAGAGCTCGTGGCCAGGACCGTTGTCACCCGCATTGATAAGCTGTCCCACGTCAGTATTGCGCGCCGTCACGATGCCATCGAATGGCGCGACGATGCGCGCGTACCGTTTCATCGCCTCGATGCGCCCTACGTTGGCCGCCGCGGCTTTCACACCGGCCTTTTCGGCGGCGAGCGCGCTCAGCTTCTGGTCGGTCTCCTGCCTGGATACCAGGCCCGACCCCACCAGCGCTTCCCAACGATGTGCCGTCTTGGCGGCGAGGGCGGCATTCGCCCGGGCGCTCGCCAGATCCGCCTTGGCCTGAGCGAGTTGCTCGTCGAGATCGGGAATCTCGATGACTGCCAGAAGCTGCCCTGCCTTGACATGGGTCCCGATGTCCGCGCTCCACGACTTCACATAGCCGCTCACCCGCGAGTAGATCGGTGCGCTCGCGTACGCCTCGATGCGCGCCGGAAGCTGCAGAGTCGAGCCGACCGTGCCGTCCTCGACGGGGGTGACCTCGACCGTCGGTACCGCTTGCGCGTGCGTCCACTGTCCGAGGCGTCGGGCCTCCGAGTGCCGTATCCCGATGCCGATCGAGACGATCGCGATCAGTGCGAGGATGCCGGTCAGGCCCGCCCAGCGCAGTCGGGTGTGCGAGATGACCCTCGGGGAATCCGTTGTAGAGTCATGCATGCGCGCTCTCTCCGCGATCGGATCCGCAGCCCGGTGCCCGGGTGCGCAGGCCATGAAGAATGCGAAACATTGCGGGGACCAGAAATAATGTCGCCGCCGTTGCGAAGATCAGTCCGCCGATCACTGCGCGGCCGAGCGGCGCATTCTGCTCGCCACCCTCACCGAGAGCGAGCGCCATGGGGGCCATGCCGATGATCATCGCCAGAGCGGTCATCAGCACCGGGCGGAAGCGGGCATGGCCTCCCTCGATCGCGGCTCGCACCGGGTCGCCGTGCGCAGCCAGCCGCTCCCGGCAGAAACTGACGACCAGAACCGAGTTGGCGGTCGCTATGCCCATGCACATGATCGCCCCGGTCAACGCGGGAACCGACAGGGTGGTATGGGTTGCGAACAGCATCCACACGATGCCGGCCAGCGCCGCCGGCAGCGCGGTGACGATGACGAGGGCGTCCGTCCACGAATGAAAATTGACCACCAGCAGCAGGTAGATCAGGAGAACCGCGCCTGCAAGTCCCAGGATCAAGCCCGAAAACGCGCGGTTCATGGTGTCGACCTGGCCGAGCATTTTCGCCACGGAGCCCTTGGGCAGGTAACCGGCACTGCGCACGACGATCGTTCGTATCGCGGCGGCCACCGAGCCGAGATCGCGTCCCTGGGTGGTCGCGTAAATCTGCACGACCGGCAGGAGATTGTACTGATCCACGACGGCATCGCCTGCGCTGCGGATGAGGGTCGCGAGCCCGCCCAGCACCTGAGGCTCGCCGGAGCTGCCTCGCACCGGGAGGTCGCGAAGCTGCGCCAGGGAGTCCAGGCTGTATTGCGGTGTCTGCATGACGACCGGATAGGAGACTCCATTGGCCGGATCGAGCCAGAACGTGGGCGCGATCTGACTGGACCCGGCGAGATTCACTACCAGGCTGTCGGTGATGTCACGCGCGCTGATGCCTAGCAGCTGGGCCTGGGTACGGTCCATGTCGATGCGAAATGTCGGATACTGCCGCGACTCCTGGACGCGTGCGTCGGCGATGCCGGGGACGCGCTTGATCCGCCGCAGCAGACGGTTCGCATACACGAAGTCGGCCGAGAGCCGGCGGCCTCTCACCTGCAGGTCGATCGGCGCCGGCGAGCCGAAATTGAGGATCTGGCTGACCATGTCCGCGGGCGGGAAGGAGAAGGTCACCCCGGGGAACTCCCGCGGCAGCTGTGCGCGCATCGCCCGCACGTACCCGGCCGTGGGGCGATGATCCTTGCCGAGAGAGATCTCGATGTCCCCATCCTGCTCACCTATGGTGCCGGTGTTCTCATACGCGTTGTTGATGCCCGCGTTCGAGAGCCCGATGTTGTCGACCACAACCGCGAGCTCCCGTGCCGGGATGATCCTTCTGATGTCGCTTTCGACCCGGGCGAAGAGCTCCGAGGTCTGCTCGATGCGCGTGCCGATTGGCGCCCGCACATGCATGAGGATCTGCCCGCTGTCGACGCTCGGGAAGAAATTCCGCCCGAGCATCGGCACGAGCGCGAAGGACAGCAGCACGAAGCCGAGAAAGCCTGCGACGAATGCCCACTGATTTTCGATCGCCAGCGAGAGCAGGGCGCGGTAGCTTTCGCGAAACCCGCCGAAGTGGCGGTCGAATGCGCGCTGAAACCTCGCGAGCGGGTTGCGTGAGGGCTCTGGTGCGCCAGAGGGCGCTGCGCCCGACTGTGCCGCGTGGGGCTCGAGGAGGTACATGGCAAGCGTCGGTACCAGCGTGCGCGAGAGGAGGAAGGAAGTGATCAAGGCGAATATGACCGCCTCGGCCATCGGCACGAACAGAAAGTGCGCGACGCCGGCGAGGAAGAACATCGGTACGAAGGCGATGCAGATGCACAGGAGCGAGACGAAGGCGGGCGTCACGATCTGCCGCGCGCCGTCCAGGATGGCTGTCCGGACGTCCTTGCCATGTTCCAGGTGCCAATTGATGTTCTCGATCGTGACCGTGGCGTCATCCACGAGAATTCCAACTGCGAGTGCGAGTCCTCCGAGAGTCATGATGTTGAGCGTCTGGCCGGCGAGCGACAGCGCGACGATCGAGCCCAGCACCGAGAGGGGTATCGAGAGGGTGATGATCAGGGTCGAGCGCCAGCTGCCGAGAAAGAGCAGGATCATGAGGCTGGTGAGCGCCGCAGCGATGATTCCTTCGCGCGCGACGCCGCTGATGGCGGCGCGCACGAAGACGGACTGATCGCCGATCGGCGTCACCCTGAGATTGCCGGGCAGACCGGCCTTGGCCTGCCTGAGACGCTGCTTGATGCCCGCCACGATCGCCAGCGTCGATGCCGAACCGCTCTTGAGGATGCTCATCAGCACCGAGCGATGGCCGTTTACGTGCACGATATTGGTCTGCGGCGGACTGCCGTCGTGCACGGTCGCGACGTCATGAATGTAGATCATGGTGCCGTTGACGGCCCTGATGGGCAGATCGCTGAGATCGCGAATCTCGCCCGGCGCGTCGTTCAGCTGCAGGTCGTACTCGAATTTGCCGATCTTTTCCGTGCCGACCGGAAGGATCAGATTCTGCGCCGCAAGGGCGTTGGCGACGTCCTGGGCGGACAGGCCGAGGGATTGCAGTGCTTGCGGGTTGATATCGATCTCGACCTCCCGGGACTTGCCGCCCGAGGGGTATGGGATTGCCGCGCCCGGCACGGAGATCAGCTGCGGCCGCAGCATGTTCAGGCCGAGATCGCTCAGCTGTTGCTGGCTCAATCCCTTGCCGGACAGCGCCAGTTGCAGGATCGGGACGGTCGATGCGTTGTAATTGAGGATCATCGGCGGGGTGATGCCGGGCGGGAGCTGCTTGAGCATCGTCTGCGAGATCGCCGTGACCTGGGCGTTGGCCGTTGCGATGTCGACGGTCGGCTGGAAAAAGATCTTGACGATGCCGAAGCCGTTGATCGATTTCGACTCGATGTGCTGAACGTTGTTGACCGTCGTAGTCAGAACGCGTTCATACGGTGAGATGATGCGACCCGTCATCTGATCCGGCGAAAGGCCGGCATACTGCCAAACGACGGCGATGACGGGTATTTTGATGTCCGGGAAGATGTCCGTGGGCGTGTTGAGGACCGCCATTGTCCCCGACAGCAGAATGAGCAAGGCGAGGACGATGAAGGTATAGGGTCGCGCGAGAGCGATCCGTACGAGGCTCAGCATGCAAATGCGTTCCAGGCTCTCACGCGACTCGTTGTCGGGCGCTTATTTCAGCAGCCCTTCGGCGATGCGTCGGGCAATGCGCGCGGGGCGAGCGCTGGCTTCGATGAGGGCGAGGGACTGCGCGCCCTCGAATATCAAAGCGAGCTCCTGCGCCAGCTCTGCGGGGCGGGGGCGGCCCGAGCTCTGCGCAAGCGCGGTGATGCGCCGGCCGATGCGCCGCTTGGCATCGGCCGCGATCGCACGCACCTCGGGCACGGTTGCCGAGAGCTCATTGACCGCCTTCACGAAGGCGCACCCTTTGAAGTTCCTGGGATCGAGCCATCCCTCGAGCCAGCCGAAGAGCGCGAGCAGGGGGTCCGAGCGCTCCGGCAGCTGCTCGAAAAAGCGATCGAGCATCGCCTCGCGCCGCTCGAGGCGCATTCGCAGGCAGTCGAGGAACAGCCGCTCCTTGGATCCGAAGTGCTGGTAGACCGTGACCTTGGTGGTTCCGGCTTCGCGGGCGATCTCATCGACGGAGATCTCCCCGTAGGCGTTCGTGGCGAAGAGTCCCGCGGCGGCGGCGAGGATGCGCTCCGAGGTGGCGTGCTTGGGGGTTCTCATGGACTATACTTACCAGTCAGTATAGTTCTCGTCAATGCGCTATCGCGGAAAATGCGCCGCGGGGCCGGCGGCCACGGGCGGCGGGGGCGAGCTGGGTCGCCGAGACGCTGTGCGTCTCATCGACCGGCGCCGGGTGCCCGGGTGGGAGCGCGGCCCGGGTCCGTCAGCCGCGGCGGCGGGAGACGGGCGCCGATGGGGGCGGGGCGCCCTCCCTTAGAGGGATGCGCATTGACCTTGCTTCTCTTGGGCGGAATTCCCTCCGCCTGAGATCGAGGCGTTGTTCTCGCATTGCAGGTTCTTGCCGACCACGTTGCCGCTCACCTGAGTCGACGGACCGGTATTGCCCAGCACCTGCAGGTTGCCGCCGACCTCGTTGCCGGAGACCACAGCCGAGGCGCTGTTGCCGCTCACCTGGAGGTTGCCGCGGATCGAGTCGGCGGCGCAGCCCGGTGGGGCGCCGATCGTGACGGCGGCCGCGTTGTCCTGGTATTGCAGGTTACCGTCGATCGTGGCGCCGCATATCTGAATCGGCGCAGAGCCTGCAGGCAGATTCTGGATCTGCAGGTCGCCCTCGATGAGGGTGGACGGAAGAATCGACACTGTTCCGCCGCCCTGCACTTTGATTCCTCCTTTTACCGTGGCAGCCGATAACTCGAGAGTGCCTCCCTGCACCTGGATATTCCCTTCAAGGGTGGCGCCGCCCGTGAGCACGCAGTCTTGTCCGCCGGTGACCGTAACGTTTCCGGCAAAGAGTCCGGTGAAGGAGCCATTACAGGTCGCGCCCGAGTATGGAGCCACCTGCCGGGGCGCGATGCCCGTGTAGTAGAGCAGCGTGTAGGCCTGGACCGCGCCGCTGGATTTGGGCAATCCAAAGACATTGACGTAGGTGCCGGGCTGCAGTGCCTCACTCAGTTGTGACAGTCCGCTCGAGGTGGTGACATCGATGGGAGTCAGGGTGAGGTCACCGTGATCGCGATGCGTCTGATAGACGAGCGGCGCGGAGCCGCTGGCCGTAATGAGCTGAACGGTGACGGGGGCGCTGGCGCCGAGCGGCGTGACGCTGAAGGACGAGGTGTAGCCGCTGCTCATCAGTCCCGTCGTGACGGTGGCGAGGCCGAGCGGTGCCGGCAGCAGCGTCGTCGAGCGCAGCCCCCAAGCGTCCGGAGTGGCCGGGTCGTTCCAGGTCGCGAGGCTCACCCCGTAGGCGGTGAGGCTGCCCGTCGTGGCGAGCTGAAAATCGGCCGCTGCCTGCTCGCCGTACACCACTTCGGTGGGGTAGGCGAAATTCCAGTACGCATAGCCCGTGATGGGAGCGCCATCGGCTGCGGTGCCGTTCGGTGTCGTGGGGGAGATATAGCCGAGGGCGAGCGTGTAGTTGTCGGAGCTTCGCGAGAACTGACTGGTGTAAGTGAAGCCGGTTGCAGTGGTGTTCGAGATGGCGCCCCAGAACTGCGCGCTTTGGATGTCGATGCTCTGGGCGACAATTTGTTTCGAGCCCGGATCCAGGGGGGTTACTCGCACCTTGAAGCCGCGCACGACCGGCCCCGTTGCCAGGAAGGCGCTGCCGGTCGCGATGGGGACGCCGTTGTAGTCGAACTCGGTGCTGGCGTCGGTCTGCACTTCGACCGACTTTCCGGAGGCATCCTCGACCTTCAAGGTGCCGTCGCTCGCGTTGACCTGCGTCACGTGGCCGTCCGGCCCCGACCACACGCTCGAGAACGCATCGCTGGCCCAGATCTGGGTCGCCACCAGCGAGCCGTCCGCCTGGTAGCGTGCCGAGATCCGGAGAAAGCGCCCGGGCGCGAGTCCTGCCAGCGCGGCGAAGTTCGAGACGGTCATGCTCGTACCGGCATCGAGGTCATGGAATTCGGTGCCATTGCCGGAATCGGCCAGGATGGTCACTGACTCCGCTGTGGCGACTGCCGTCTCGGGTGAGACGGCAGGCTGCGTCGGATAGTCCCGCGTGATCGTGATCGACTTGCCGTCGGCCGCGACCGCGCCCAGAGTGCCGTACATCTGCCGCAGGACGAGGCTCGTGATGTCGGAGATCGACTGTCCCGACACGGCGCCCTGGAAGTCCACGGACCACAGGGTCGGATCGTGGCTCACGGGCGCCTGGGACTGAACGAATACCGGATTCAACAGCGAGAAGTCGAGCTGTAGCGGCGCCGGGACCCGCGACGTCGCGCTCACCACGTAGGGCGTGGCAAAGGTCACGGGAACCGCAACGCTCATTTCGCCAGCGCTGCCTCGGCTGTCCTGAACCTGGATGCTCTGCGGCGGGATCGAGGCGCTCAAGGGTCCAGCGAAGCCGGATTGCGGATCACTCGAGCTGGTGAGCGCCACGTCCCCGGGGTTCGCGGCCACGGTGATGAGCGCACCGGTGTAGGTCCCCGAGGGCAGCGAGACTGTGCCGATGAGCTGGCTGATGCGGTCGAGCTGCTCGAGGTTGATGGGCAGGGCGGTGGCGGAGGCAGTGTAGACGGTGATCGGCGCTGCGCCGTTTTGCGGTGTCAGACTGACGCTCAGGATCCTGATGGCGACCTTCGCCCAGTTCCTCGAGGCCCCATCGGAGACAAGCATCAGCGGCACGGAGGCCTGGGCGTTCGAGGTCGCAGGGGGCGCCGTCGCAGGACTGGACACGGTGGCGCTCGGGGAATCCACGGAGCTCGCGGCAGTCGCGCTGCCGGCCGTGCTCGAGCCTGCCCCCCCGCACCCCACCAGGCCCGCTGCCACGGCGCCGAACAAGGCCACTCGGATCGATCTCATTGTCGCCTCGCCTGATGCCGCGCTACTGCTTGCGGACGCGGCTCAGCAGCATCGAGCGTGCCCGGAGCCTTGAGCGTTCCGGCGAGGCCTACGATCCTGCCGCGTTCAGGGTACGGAGCGACCATCGCCCCCTTGCGGGTGGCAGGCTCGCCAGGCAGTCCCACGGCGGTTCCTTCTCGGTATGGGCATTGCTGGTTCGGCGCTGCGCCGAGCATCGGTGAGAGAGCGGAGGTAACGTGAAACGACAGCTGATCGCTGCTGGCGCGTGTGCGGTTGTGGCGCTGGGACTTGCCGGCTGGTCCCGACCGGGGCCGACCGGGATGGCCGGGTCGCCCGGCTCGATGGGCTCCATGGGCTCGATCGGCTCGCTCATGAGCTCCATGAGCATTTTCAAGCAGCTCGGAGGTATGCCGAAGGTTACGAGCCTGGCGAGCGCGTTCGTCAACTCGTCACTCAAGGACCCGCTGATCGCCCAGCTCACCAACGGCAAGACCGTCAATCCGGCGGCAACGTCGGGCCAGGTGTCGAAGCAGCTCTGCGCGATGCTCGGCGGCGGATGCCAGGCGCCCCTGACGAACTCTCAAGTGGCGTCGGCGGCGAGCAAAGTCTCGCCCGGGCAGGCCACCGCGATCTCGCAACACTTCAGCTCATCGCTCAAGCGCATCGTGGCCAACCCGGTGGTCCGCGCCGCGGTCATGAAGGCGCTGGGAAGCAAGCTTCCCGGAGTGCTGGCGGGCTTCTTGTAGCGAAGCGGATGGCGCGCGGGCTCGACGGGCCATTCTGGCATAGCCAGCAATGAGGGCTCGCGTGCGTGCGCGTCGCCGAGCGGCGCGTCAGTGACCCGGGCGTGCGCGCACAGCAGCCAATTGCGTTGCGCTGGCTTCAATTGCCGCGTCCCGCAGTCAACTGCTCTTCTGTGACCCGCGCCCGCGACGCGAAACGCCGGGCCCTGAAGCCCTCCAGCGCGGCCTTGATCTCAGGATGCTCTGCCAGCTCATCGGCGCCACTGGTGTCTGGCGGAAGAACTTCTGCGCAGAGTCTATGGTTCGGTCCTCTGATAGGAACGAATGCACAGACTTTCCGTGACGATCGACCGCTCGATAGAGGTAATTCCATCGCCCTCGAACGGGAACGAAGGTTTCCGTCCCACCCGCCAAGAGGAATTGATGGGCTTTGGAAGTCGTGCCCAGCGCCGCTCGAACCCGGCACGTAACGCTGCATGCAGCGCAGGATGGTGGTGTGGATGACGGCTATATCGCGCTCGGCCATCATCGCGGAGATATCGCGATAGCTCAGGCGATACGTTACGTACCAGCGGACGCGGAGCTCGATGACTTCAGGGGTGTAGCGACGCCGATAGTAGATAGAGTCGCGGGCAGCGGCTCTGGGCATTTCGGGTCTCCCATGGTGTATTCCGGCTACCGGGTCGTCCGGGCGGCCGCCGCATCGGGCAAGCCGGTCGCCGCGGTCAATCTGGGCCGCACACGCGCCGACGAGCTGCTGACCCTCAAAGCGTCAGAGGCCTGCGCGCTTGCGCTGGCAGTGTCTAGCCGGGGCGCTACATCGCGCGGCCGTCGTAGGTCTCCCGCTGCAGCGTATCGAGAAAGCGCCGCAGCTCCGCCGCGCGCTTGCGGCCGATTCGGCGCGCGGTGCGGGTGATGAGCCGCGGCGGAATGGCTGTCAGGAAGCCGCGCAGCGTCTTGACCGCGGGAGCGAAGCTCGGGGCTTGCGCGCCGGTGAGCGACAGGATGCGCGCCGCGCCGATGTCGCCGAGGAAATCCAGCGAGTCGGCGTCGTGCAGCACGATCGCCGTGGGATCCTTGCCCGGATCGCTGTAGTACATGTGTCCGATCTCGGCCTGTTGCACGATGGGGATCTTGCGCTTCGGGAAGCCCACGCTCTCCAGGATCGCGGGGCTCTGGAGCGCAGCGCACTTGCCGTGCTCCATCTTCCTGGCACAGGGGCGGAATGCCGCCATGTCGTGCAGGAACGCGGCGGCGAAGAGCGCGTCCTGGTCCACTTTCAGGTGATCCCCCTTGACGAGCCGCAGGGCCAGCAGATAGTCGCGCACGGAATGCTCCCAGCCCCAGGCCGGGTGGTGAAAGTTGTCACGAGCGAGCTGGTAGATCTTCACCTTCCACGGCGCATCCAGCGGAATGCCGGCCGGCGTGGCCGTCGGAGCGGCGGCGGCCAGCACGGATCGAGTCATGATGCTCGCAACGAGCAGCCCTGTTGCCAGCCATGACGCGCCAGTTTTGCGCTTGAAAGATGCATTCATCGATGCACGCCCCGATTCAGACCGCTCCCGGCATTCCGGCATTCCGACATCCCGGCGCCCCTCAGAACGGCATGCCCGGCGGAATGGCGGGCGTCATCCGGGCGATCTGCCGCTTCATGAGCTTCGGATCCTCGAGCAGATGCGCCATGCTGCGCTTCCAGGCCGCATCGGCATCGTCGCCCTTCGCGGCGCCGAGGCGCAGGGCCTCCCGACGCAGACGATCGCTGATCAAAGCCGCCACGTCGGGCGAGGTACCCGGCGCATACGTGGCGCGCTCCAGCGACATCAGCGTGCGGTAGGAGATCCGCCGGCCGACCGCATCGTGCTCACTGCCCACGGTCGCCGCGAGCAGACGATCGAGCAGGCCCTGCAGGCCCGGCAGCCCGGGCTCGGTCAGATGCTGCTCGTACACGCGCGTGAGCCGGGCCGGCGCGAGCAGTGCGTTCAGGGTCACTTGCGCGCCGACGTCCGCCGCGACCAGCGGATCGAACACGGCGGCCCCGGCATTCGCCAGCACTTCCTGATTAAACTGCGGATTGTCAGCGCCGTGAACCCCATAGGAAAGCTCCGTGAGAAGCGGCCGTGGAACCGTCAGCGCGGATGTCGAAAGCGTCTGCAGCAACGCCGAGAGCGCCGCATCCTGCGTCTCAGCGCTCACCGGATGCTCGGGCGGATGCGCGTGGCCGTTGATGGCGTAGTTGTAGTCTACTCCGCCGATGGACTTGGACGCGGAAACCACGTCGTAGCGCTGCAGCAGCCAGACCAACACGAATTCGCGGCGCAGATCGGCCAGCGGCTCGTTGGCGAGCAGCACGCGGGTGCCGAAATGATCGAGCGCCACGCGGCGCACGGCCATCATCTGCTTCAGCGCCGCGACCGGATTCGCACCGTCGTCCCAGAGGGAACCCCAGGGTTGGGGCGAAGCCGGCGAGCGGCTGTCTCTGTCGGTCACGTAACGCGCTCCGGAGGCGACCATGGCGTCGGCCTTCGCGCTGGCGTACTGATCGGGGCTTACCCCCGGAAACGGCTCCCCGTAGAGCCAGTTCACGGTGAACATGTCCCAGCTGCCGAGGCCCGTCGCGTAAGCCTGCGACAGATCGATCTTGCCGTCCTTGAGGAGAATCCGCGGCCCGGGATAGTCCATCACTGACGTGCGCCCCTGGGTGCTGCCGGCGAAGTTGTGACTGAACCCGAGCGTGTGCCCGACCTCGTGCGCGGCGAGCTGACTGAGACGCGCCAGTGCCACCTGCACCGGATCGTTCGGGCCGCCCGTGTTGTCGTACTTCGTGCCGACCAGCGCGTGAAAGATCCGCATGTCCTGGCGCGAGCGCAGCGAGCCGAGCACCGCCACGCCGCGTACGATCTCCCCGGTGCGCGGATCGACGATCCGCTCCCCGTACGACCAGCTCCGTGTCAGGCGATCATCCCAGAACACGACGTTGTAGCGCACGTCATAAGGGCTCACGCCCTTGGGAAGCACCTTGACCTGAAAGGCATCGATGAAGCCGGCGGCATTGAACGCCTTGGCCCAGAAGCGCACTCCGCGCAGCAGTGCCGCCCGGATCTGCGGCGGCGCGGCGCTGTCAATATAGTAGACGATCGGCTTGCGCACGCGCGAGCGCGCCTGGTCCGGGTGGATCTTCTGCAGACGGTATCGCGTCGCGTACTCGCGCTCGACCGGTCGTCCAAGCGGAGCGGTGTAATCGAACACCTGGATCGGCTCGCCCCCGGCGCGGATGTCGTAGGCGCGCGGCGTGTATCCCGGCGGGGGCAGCTTGATCAGCGTGGAGTGGATGACGAAGCTGACCTCATTCCCGGCCGGCGATACCTGCCGCACCGGCTGGCTCGGCTTGCTCGACTCGAAGGTCTGCAGGGCGGCGAACTCGATGTTTTCCGGGAACGCTTGCACCGAGCGCAGCATCGCGGAGCTGAGCGCCGGCACGAGCTTGAAGGGCGCGCCGCCTTTCGAGTCGAGCTGCCTCGTCAGGTGCATCACGTCCTGGGTGAGAAACGGCGCGATGTCGATGACGACGCCGCCGTCCCGCTTGATCGAGACCGGCTGGGTCATCCATACGATGTCGGTCGGAAAGCTCTGGGCCACCCCGCGCCGTTCCGCCGGGGTGCCGCCCATGGCGCGGAACCGGGTGTTCTCGAACGCGACCGCCACCTTCGTGCCGATGCGGCGGAAATCGAGCAGCTGGGTACCTCCAAAGAGTCCGCGGTCGAGCGTAATGGCGGCCGAGCCCAGTCCGGTCTGCATCGAGGCCGAATACAGGTAGCGTCCGTATATGCCGTCGGAGTCCGGCGGCGGTAACGTAATGAGGATGCGTCCGCGTGTCAGATCGACATGCACCGGCAGCAGCGCCTGGGCGGCGAACGCCGGAGCTGCGTGCGCAGCGGCGGTCGCCAGCATGACGATCAACCATCGACCAAAGGCCCCAGCCCGAAGCTTCATCTTCTTGTCCTCCCCGCGGGCTCGTGCCCGAACCGGTTCATATGCGACGCTGCGTGCGTTTGATCTCGCTTATGCTCGCCCGAGCGCCGTGTGTCTGTCGCGAGGACGGTGTGCCACCGTCGCGACATCGAGCCC
>DASTAC010000111.1:0-5003 GCA_035713045.1 Steroidobacteraceae bacterium | reverse complement strand
CCCGGATGGCCGGCAGGCCGTGATTCTGGTCGCAGACGCCAGCGTCATCGTCAAATGGCTCATTCAGGACCCGGAGAAGGAGGCGGACACCGCTCGCGCCGAGCGGCTCATGGAATCGGTTGCGAGCGGCGAGCAGCGTGTCCTGCAGCCGTGTCACTGGATTGCGGAGGTCGCGGCGGTGCTTGCGCGCACGAGCGCTGAGACAGCGGTGGACGACGTGGCAATGCTGTGTGCGCTGGAGCTTCCCATTGCGGAAGAGATGTCAATCCTGCCGCGTGCTTGCGAGCTGTCCGTCGAGCTCAATCAGCACGTATTCGATACTTACTACCATGCCGTCGCGCTGGAAATTCCGGAGGCGATACTGGTTACCGCGGATGAGCGGTATTTGCGGGCAGCTCGCGCGAAGGGTCGAATCATCCCGCTGAGGGACTGGCAATAGCCTTGCCTGGGCGTGGCATTCTGCAACATTGCCCTGAGCACGGAGCGCTGGCATTGTGGTTCTTACGAGATAAGCCATGGCTGCAGTAAGCAAGATCACGGCCAAAGGCCGGACCACCATTCCCCAGGAAGTGCGCGCGGCGCTGCATGTCGCGGCTGGCGATCTGATCGCTTGGGACGTCAGCCAGGAGGGCGTCGCAATCGTGCGCCGAGTGCAGCCGCTGGATATCGAGTACTTACGGGCCGTCGAGGGCACGCTGAGCGAATGGGCCGGCGCTGCCGATGAGGAGGCTTACCGTGAGCTTTGAGCGGTACGCAGTCGTCCGGGTGCCGTTCCCAGCGCAAGTTGGCCATCGAGAGACCCGGCGCGAATCGGCAGACGATCCTACTCGATGCCCAGCTTCTTGATCCGGTACCGCAGGGCCCGGAAGCTCATCCCCAGCAGTTTCGCCGCCGCCGTCTTGTTGTAGCGCGTCTTCTCCAGCGCCTTGACGATGGCGTCCTTCTCGATCTCCTCCAGGTGATCACCCAGCGCGCCGCCATCCGTAGCTGCAGCCATTGGCAGCGGCGCGGGCGCCGTGGCGCGGTGCGTCGATCGCAGCTTGATGTGCTCGGCGGTGATCACGCCCCCGACGCAAAGCGTGAGGGCGCGCTCGAGGACGTTCTCCAGCTCGCGCACGTTGCCCGGAAACGGGTAGGCCTTCAGCTGCTCCAGGGCCTCCTCCGTCAGGCGCGGTGGTTGCAGGCCGGAGCGCCGGCCGAGTCTTTCCAGGATGGTTTCGGCGATGTCAGGAATGTCCTCCGGACGCTCGCGCAGCGCGGGCACGCGCAGCTCGATCACGTTGATGCGGTAGAAGAGGTCCTCGCGGAAAAGGCCCTGGGCGACGAGCTCGGCGAGGTTCTTGTGGGTGGCGGAGAGAATCCGGACATCGACGGTCTCTTCGCGCGACTCGCCCACGGGGCGGACGGTCTTTTCCTGCACCACCCGCAGCAGCTTCACCTGCATGTGAAGCGGCAGGTCCGCCACTTCGTCGAGGAATAGCGTTCCGCCCTCGGCGGTCTGCACGAGGCCTTTCTTGTCGGCCACCGCGCCCGTGAAGCTGCCGCGCTTGTGGCCGAAGAGCTCGCTCTCCATGAGCTCCGTCGGGATCGCGCCGCAGTTGACGGCCACGAACGGGGCGTCACGGCGGGCGCCGGACTCGTGGATCATGCGGGCGACGAGCTCCTTGCCGGTGCCTGATTCGCCGTAGATGTGCACGGGAGCCTGACTTCGGGAGACGCGCGAGATCATCTCGCGCAGCTGCTCCATGACTCCGGAGTGGCCGATGAGGCGCGCGGCACTGGGATCGGGGGAGGCATCGGAGCCGGGGTTCCCCAATCGGATGGCGCTGCCGACGAGCTTGCGCAGGACCCCGAGGTCCAGCGGCTTGGAGACGAAGTCGAAGGCCCCGAGCTTCAGTGCGCGGACGGCGGATTCGACATTGCCGTGGGCCGTGATCACGGCGACCGGCACAGTGGCACGGTTCTCCTGGATCCAGGCGACCAGGTCCAGGCCGTCCCCGTCGGGCAGCCTCATGTCGGTGAGGCACAGGTCAAAGGGCTCACTCTTCAGGAGCTTCCTGGCGGTGCCGACGTCGGGCGCCGTGCGGGTCCTGAGATTCATGCGGCTCAGCGTGAGACTCACGAGCTCCAGCAAATCCGGCTCGTCGTCCACGATCAGCACGGTGGGCCTCGCCGGCTCCGGGCGGGCGCTCGTCAAAGGTGCATTCAATGCTCGACCTCCCATCGTCGAGGGTCTGCGAATACCAGCCTAAAAACGCTGCCGCCGCCGTGACGGGGCTCATAGAGCAGCGTGGCGCCATTGGTCTGGGCCAGCTCACGGGCCAGGAAGAGCCCCAGGCCTGTGCCCCGGCCGCCGGTGAAGAAGGGCTCGAAAATGCGGTCCATGTGCTCCACCGCCACTCCGGGGCCCCGATCGGCCACCTCCAGGAAGGGGCGGCCACTCGCCGCCAGACGGCCGCAGCGCATCTCGATGAGGCTGTCGGCGCCGAGCGCCTGGCGGTCCGGGTAAGCGTACCGCATTGCATTCTCGCAGAGATTCCAGACGATCTGCCGCAGCTGGCTCGGATCGACGCGCACCTCGACCTCGGCGGACGCGCCGCTCATCCGCAGCCGCTCGCGCGGCCACTGCATGGTCTCGCAGAACTCCTCGTGGAACTCCTCGCTCCAGGCCTCGAGCGAGAGGCGCTCCACGCGGGCTTCCTCCCGGCGCGAGAGCCTGAGCACGCTGTCGATGATGCCGCTCACCCGATCGGCGTTGTTGCGGATGATCTCCGTGAGGCGCCGCTCCTGCGGCTCGAGGTGCGGGGATTCCGCGAGCAGCTGCCCCGCATGGCTCATGGCGCCGACGGGGTTACGGATCTCGTGCGCGATGCTGGCGCTGAGCCTCCCGAGGGCGGCGAGCTTCGACTGCTGCACCTTCTCCGTGATCAGGCTCGTATCCTCCAGGAAGACCAGCACGGGAGCGGGCGTCCCGACTCCCAGAGGCGCGAAATGCGCCCGGATGACCTGGGCCCCGTCCGCGCCGACGAAGGTCTGTTCCGCCGCGGGAAAAATGCCGGTGTCGCCGGTGCTCTGGCGCCACCGCTCGAGCAGAAAAAGCAGCCGCGGCGAGGCCTCCCCCAGGAGCGCATCCGGATACGCCTTGCCGTCCCCCAGCATCTGCGCCGCCGACTCGTTGATGAGGCGGATGCGGTCCTGATGGTCGACGACCAGGATGCTCTCGCGCAGGTGCTGGACGATGTACTGCGAGAGCTGCGCCAGGTTCGCGAGGTCCACCTCCTGGCGGCGCAGCGTGGCCTCGCTCTCGCGGATGCGGTTAGCGAGCGGCCAGGCGAGCACCGCGATCACGAACAGCACCAGCCCCAGCACCCCGGCGGTGGTGTACGCCCCAAACCCGGAGGGCGCCTCGAGCCCGACGAAGAACTGCTGCGCGAGCACCGCCAGCGCCGCCATGGCCGCGATGAGGAGCGCATCGCGCTGCTTCGCCAGGGTCGCCATGGCCAGGACCGGCAGCACGAGCAGGATGCCGAAGCCGCTCGAGACGCCGCCGCTCGCGTAGAGGATGAAGCCGATCGCGGCGGAGTCCACGCTGGCATTGACGATTGCCACCAGCCGCAGCGTCGACCAGCGCAGCCGGCGCGCGATGACGAGCAGCACCGCGGCCGTGAAATAGGCGATGCAGCCCGCGAGGAAAAGGCTCGGGTGCGGCACCATCGAGACCGGCTTGCCGGAGAGCCACAATGCGCTCACCAGCACCACCGGGACGAGGATACGGTAGAGATTCAGCAGGCCCACGACCCGCCAGGCGATATCGGCGGGAGCGGAGGGCGAGGTCGCGACGGTGGCCGGCATGGGCGAGGGGCGTGGCGAGGGGGTGGGTTGGGTAACCGCTTGAATTTAGCACCTTCGGTCCAAAGAGCGCTGTGACGGGTGCTCAGCCAGCTTTGCGAGTGTCCTTCGCGGGAAGCAGAGTGTCGGGATTGCGCAGCACATCACGAATCGGGATGTGGATCGCGGCGACGAGCAGTTGCTGCTCGCCCAGCCACAGGTGCCGCAGGCTGGCCGGCACTCATTGACGCCGCCGCGGCCTTCACGCATTCTACGTGAATGGTGGCCAAGGCTAACATCACGGTGGCGATCGAGCCCGGGCTTCTGAAGAAGGCGCGGGCGGTGGCCGCGCGGCGTGGGCAAAGCGTGAGCTCGCTGCTGGCAGATGAGCTGCGCGACCTCGTCGATGAAGACGGGCGATATGCATTGGCGCGCAAGCGGGCTCTATCGCTCTTTCAGAACCCCTTGCCCCTGGGGGGGGCGCCTCTGAGCCGCGATGAGCTCCATGAGCGCCATCGCCTTCGTTGACAGCAATATCCTGATCTACGCACACGATCTGGATGCAGGCGTGAAGCGTGATCGCGCGGTAGCGAAGCTGCGCGAGCTGTGGGACACAGGCACCGGCCGGCTCTCCGTGCAGGTGCTGCAGGAGTTTTTCGTCAACGCCACGCAAAAGCTCGCCACGCCCATCGCCCGCTCGACGGCGCGGGAAGTCATCCAGGCGTATGGCGTGTGGGTGCGCCACGCCACCACCGTGGAAACCGTCACTCGTGCCACGGAAATCTCCGATCTCGCCCGAATTTCCTTCTGGGATGCGCTCATCGTGGCCTCGGCCGAGCAAGCCGGCGCCGATGAGCTCCTGAGCGAAGACCTGAGCGACGGCCAGGCACTCGCCGGCATCAAGGTGGTGAACCCGCTGAAGGGGCTTCGCGCGGGTCTCGAGGTCCACGACCGCCGATAGCGAAGTTCGAGGGCCGCTGGTCCTGGCCACCCCGCACCGTCACTAGCCCGCTCCGAGGTGGCGGCGCCCCCGGTTTTTGGACACAATGCGAAGTTCACGTCAGCCAGCGCGAGAGTCCAGGGTCATCCATGAATCTGCACGAATATCAGGCGAAAGAGATATTCAGGAAATACGGAATTCCGGTGCCGGCGGGCCGCGTGGCCGCGAGCGCCGA
>DASTAC010000110.1:0-2486 GCA_035713045.1 Steroidobacteraceae bacterium | reverse complement strand
GAGACGAAGCCGCCGCGGACGTGGCGGACGCGACCGGACCCCTATGCGGAGGTCTGGCCGGAGATCGAGGGGTGGCTGAAGCTCGATGGAGGGCTTGAGGCGAAGACCCTCTGGGCGGCGCTCGCCGAGAGGTATCCGGGGCGCTTCACTCCGGGGCAGCTGCGTACCCTGCAGCGGCGGGTTCAGGAGTGGCGGGTGCAATGTGGGCCGCCGAAGGAGGTGTTCTTCCCGCAGGTGCATCGGCCCGGGGAGATGGGGCAGTCGGACTTCACCGATATGCGGGAGCTCGCGGTCACGATCGCAGGGGAGCCATTCCCGCACCTGCTGTACCACTTCGTGCTGACGTACTCGAACTGGGAGGCGGCGATGATCTGCCCGAGCGAGAGCTTCGAGTCCCTGAGCGCCGGCGTGCAGGGGGCGCTGTGGAAGCTCGGCGGGGTGCCACAGGGGCATCGGACGGACAACCTCTCGGCGGCAACGCACGAGCTCGCCGAGACCCGCGGGCGGGACTTCACCAAGCGCTACCAGCGCCTCCTCGACCATTACCGGATGAAGGGCTCTCGCAATTTTCCCGGTAACGCCCATGAGAACGGCGATGTCGAGTCGGCCAACGGGCACCTGAAGAACGCACTCGATCAGCGGCTGCGGTTGCGCGGGATACGTGACTTCCCCTCGCGGGAGGCGTATGCGGCGTTCATCGAGGAGTGCGTCAGCGCGCGCAACGCCACCCGCGGCGAGCGGCTCGCCGAGGAGCGGGCGCATCTGGGTCCGCTGCCGCACCGGGCGCTACCGTCGTATCAGGAGCTTCGAGCGCGCGTCACGCGCAACAGCATCATCCCCGTCGGCAAATATCGCTACATGGTGCCCTCCCGCCTCATCGGCCGGGTGCTGACCGTGCGGCTGCACGCCGACATCGTGGAGCTGGAGTACCGGGGTGCTCAGGTTGCGGTGCTCGAGCGGTTGATCGGTGCGGACCGCGGGCACATCGATTACCGGCACATCATCCACTCCCTGGTGCGAAAGCCCGGAGCGTTCCGCCGGTACGCCTTCCGCGAAGCTCTCTTCCCGACGCTCGAGTTCCGCCGCGCCTACGATGCGCTCGTTGCCGAGGATGATGCGCGAGCGGACTTCGAGTACGTGCGCATCCTGCACCTGGCGGCAAGCGACGGGGAGCGCGCCGTCGAGGCGGCCCTCGTGGCGTTGCGCTCGGATGCGACAGTCCCGCAGTACGAGCTCGTGCGCGAACGGGTGCGTGGACCGCGTACCCCCACCGGCGTACCGGACGTACGCGTCCCGCCGCCGGACTTGACCTGCTACGACCGGTTGCTCGGCTCGTTCAGCGCGGAGAGTGAGGTGCGCTCATGAGCAGCATCGAAGTCCGCGAGGAAGTGCTGCAGCTTCGCCTGAGGGGCCTGCGCCTGCCGGGGTTCCTGGCTCACTATGCGGCGTTGGCCGAACGCACGATCGCCGAAGGCTGGGGGCCGATCGAGTATCTGACGGAGCTGGTGGATGTGGAGGTGGCCGAGCGGGCAGATCGGCGACTGAAGCGGCTGCTGGATGAGGCGGAGCTCCCTGCCGGCAAGACGCTGAAAAGTCTCGAGCTGACGCGCTATCCGCTGCCCATGCGTGCGCAAATCCAGGAACTCTGCCGCGGGCAGTTCCTGAGCGAGGCCACCAACGTCTGCCTGGTCGGCAGGCCCGGCACCGGCAAGTCTCATGTCATGGCAGCAATCGCCCGCTCCCTCGTCGAACGAGGCTCTGCCGTGTTCTACACGACCGTCGCGGCCCTCGTGGAGAAGCTGCTCGCGGCCAAACGGGACCTACGCCTCGCGCGGGAGCTCAAGCGCCTCGATCGCTTTGAATGCCTCGCCCTCGACGATATCGGCTACGTGCAGCAAGACCGCGCCGAAATGGAGGTGCTCTTCACGCTGCTCGCCGAGCGGTACGAAAGAAAGAGCATCCTGATTACGTCGAACTTGGTGTTCTCGCAATGGGACCAGATCTTCAAGGACCCCATGACGACCGCGGCCGCCATCGACCGCGTCGTTCACCATGCGGTGGTGCTGGAGTTCCCAGGACCGAGCTATAGAGCGGAGCAAGCCGAGCGGCGAGCGGCGGCGCACGCCAAGGAGCAACGCGCAGCAGCGGCTGCGGCAAGCTCATGAAGAGTCAGAACTCCTGCCCGGCCTTCGGCCGGTCAGGCCGCGCTTCGCCTTCGGCGTCGCGCGGAGGATGACGATGATAGAGATGAAACTCGGAGAGGCAGAGAGCCAGCGCCTACCGCGCCAGGCTCACTGAAGGTGGACCACCGCAGAGGGTGCACGACCCGAAAGAAATAGATGTCGCGTCCGAAAGAAGTTGTTGACGCCAGCCAGTCTTGTCCCTCCACGTCGTCGAACGTGCCCTGAGCGTGCCAATGAAGCGCTTTGAGCGCCCGATGCTCGACTTCCTCACCCGGGAAGAGATGCTCGCCGTTCTGGGGCAGC
>DASTAC010000109.1:0-52604 GCA_035713045.1 Steroidobacteraceae bacterium | reverse complement strand
TGGTGTAGACGCGATATCCGGCGGTCTCGGCGGCCGGACCGTACCACTGCTCCATCTGCTCGCGCACCATCTCCGCCACGTAGGGGGCGTTGACATCGATGTGCGGCGCGTGCGCGCTGGCGCCGACGGGCGCCGCGTTGGCGGTATCCGCGGCGGCGGCGCTGATGTAGCCGAGGTCGCGCATCCGCTCGAGCACGTAGCGGCGACGTGCCGCGGCCAGATGCGGATGGATGATGGGGTTGTAGAGCGACGGCGCCTGCGGAATGCCGGCGAGCGTCGCGGCCTGCGCCACCGTCAGCTGATCGAGGCTCTTGCCGAAGTAAGTCTGCGCCGCGGCGGCGATGCCGTACGAGCGCTGACCGAAGAAGATGACGTTGAGATAGAGCTGGAAGATCTCCTGCTTGGTGAACTCGTGATCCATCTCGAAGGTGACGAAGGTCTCCTGCAGCTTGCGGCGCCAGGTCTTGTCGAGAGTCAGGAACACATTGCGGGCGGCCTGCTGTGTGATCGTGCTGCCGCCCTGCACCTTGCGTCCCGCGATGAGGTCGATGATGGCCGAGCGGGCGATGCCGATGAGGCTGATGCCGCTCTCCTGGAAGAAGCGGTGATCCTCCGCCGCCAGAAACGCGTCCCGCACGAGCGGCGGAATCTGGTCATAACGGACCGGCGTGCGTTGTTGGGCTCCGATCTGAGCGATCAGGTCGCCGGTGGACGTGTAGATGCGCAGCGGGACTTTCAACTCCACGTGGCGCATCTGCGAGCTCGTCGGGAGCGAAGGCTCCAGAAACACATACGTGCAGGCGTACGCGTAGAGCCCGAGAAGTGTGATCAACATCACACCGCTCAAGGCAACGACCGGAATCCGAACCTGTTTCCATTTCACAGAAAACGACTCTCTCTGCTTGCGCTCCCCGCGGGGGCTATGCATAGTAACGCCCGTTTCAAGGCAAACTCACCGAAAGGTGGGGACGCAAAGCCTCCGGTCTACGGGACGCACGTGCCTATGACAGCGGGGTTGCCGGTCGGTTTCCAGACCGTTCCTCGCACCGCGCTTGGCCGTGCCCGCCCGAAGGCGCGTCTCCAGAATGCTTGGGTACGGCAAAGGCACCTCTGTCGTCGATTTGGCTGAGCGCCGCCCGCGGCGCATTCAGCGAGACCCTACATGGTCGCCGCCGGCAAGGGGAGCGGCCCTTTGCCCGCTGTGACGGGGGAGGCACTTTGCGTGCCGCGCCGCGCCGCGCTCAGGCTGGCAGGGGGGGCTTAAGCAGGGCCGAGGGCATCATCGGCGGTTTCCGTGAGCCCGCTCACGTTCAATTTGACTTTGCGCTGATATATAGTGCGTCGGGCTTTCATGCGGGGTCGTCGTTTCAGGCGTAAGTTCCTGAAAAGGAAATAAAAATGTTCCTCCTTCAGCGCAAGCACCGACCCCTTCTGGGACTTGACATAACCACGTCCTCGGTCAAGCTCATCGAGCTTACCATGTCCGGGGGGCAGTACCGGGTCGAGGCCTATGCGGCCGAGCCTACGCCGCAGAACGCGGTCAACGAGAAGGCCATCGTGGATGCCGAGGCCGTGGGCGAGGCCGTTCGCCGCGCCGTCAAGCGCTCGGGCGCGAAGAGCACCGAGGTGGCCGTGGCGATCAGCGGTGACGCCGCCATCACCAAGGTGATCCAGATGCCGCGGGCGTTGCGCGCCAACGACCTCGAGGCGCAGGTGGAAATGCAGGCCGACCAGTACATCCCCTTCCCGATGGATGAGGTGAGCTACGATTTCGAGGTGCTCGGGCCGTCCGATAAGGACCCCGAGACGAACGACGTCCTGCTGGTAGCCACCCGCACCGAGAACGTCGAGCAGCGTCAGGCTGCCGTCAAGGCGGCCGGGCTCACCGCGAAGATCGTCGACGTCGAGGCGTTCGCCCTGGAGAACGCCTGCAAGCTGATGACGCACCAGATGCCGGACGGGGGGATCGACCGGACCATCGCCGTGGCGGATTTCGGCGCGAGCAGCACCACCTTCAGCGTGCTGCGCAATCTCAAGGTCGTCTACACGCGCGACTTTTCCTTCGGTGGCCAGCAGCTCACCGAGGAGATCATGCGCACCTACGGGCTCTCGATGGAGGAGGCCGGGCGCGCGAAGAAGGAAGGGGGACTGCCGGGCAATTACCAGGCGGAAGTCCTCGACCCGTTCATCGATGACATGACCCAGCAGGTCAGCCGCTCGCTGCAGTTCTATCTCGCCTCCGGCTCCGGCCGCGAGCAACCGGAGAAGATCCTGGTCTGCGGCGGCTGCGCCAACATCCCGGGCGTCGCGGAAGTGATCGCGAGCCGCGTCGGCATCGCCGCCGAAAGGGGCGAGCCGCTCGGGCAGATGAAGCTGTCCTCGCGCGCCAAAGCGCAGGCGGTGCAGCGAGATGCGACCGCCCTGCTGACGGCGTGCGGACTTGCGTTGCGGAGTTTTGACTGACATGCCGCGCATCAACCTACTTCCCTGGCGAGAGGCGCAGCGCAAGGAGCGCAAGATGGCCTTCATGGCGGCCCTCGGCGGCGCCGTGATCTGCTCCTTCGTGGCGATGGGCGCCGTCTATATGCTCTACAACGCGATGATCGACGCGCAGGAGCGGCGCAACGAGATCCTCCAGGCGCACATCCAGGTCCTCGACCGGCAGATCGAGGAGATCAACAGCCTGGAGAAGACCAAGCGACAGTTCATCGCCCGCATGCAGATCATCGAGAAGCTGCAGCGCTCGCGACCGGAGATCGTGCACGTGTTCGACCAGATCGTGAAGACGGTCCCGAACGGCGTGTATCTCACCAGCGTCACGCAGGCCGGCGATCACCTGAAGTTCACCGGTGTCGCCCAATCGAGCACTCGCGTCTCGGCTTTCATGCGCAACATCGATTCGTCGCAGTGGATGAAGAACCCGTCGCTGGAAGTGATCCAGTCGAAGACCGGCGCGTTCGGCTCGAGCTTCACGCTCGATGCGGTGGAAACCTCCGGCGAGCCGCAAAGCGGCGAGCGCCTGGCCACGATGGCTGGGCCGGGCGGGCTGGCACCAGGGATGGCGAGTGGCACCTCGGACGGCCTGGGGCAGGCTCCGACGCGGCGCATCGTGGCCAACGCGGGGGGCAACTAAATGAACCTCAGCTTTCTCGAGGAGCTGCGCGACCTCGACCCCCGCGATCCGGGCCGCTGGCCGCTCACCGCCCTGGCGGGAGCGGTCGGCGCGACCTTCCTCGTCCTGACGCTGCTTCTTATCTATCTGTTCGTCTGGCAGGACGTGCGGCCGGAGCTGCAGCAGAAGGAACACCAGGAGTTGTCGCTGCGACAGGAGTTCGAGCAGAAGCACGCCCAGGCGGTCAATCTTGCGGTCTACAAGCAGCAGCTCAAGGATCTACGGCGGTCCTTCGGCGCGCTGCTGCGCCAGCTGCCCGGCAAGACGGAGGTGCCGAACCTCCTGGTCGACATCTCCCAGACCGCCCTCGCGGCCGGCCTGCAGCAGAAGCTCTTCCAGCCCGAGCCCGAGCAGGACAAGGACTTCTACGCGGAGCTGCCCATCAAGATGGAGCTCACCGGCAGCTATCATCAGTTCGGCGAGTTCGTCAGCGGCATCGCGGCCCTGCCGCGGATCGTCACGCTGCACGACATCCAGATCAAGCCGGCCACCGCCACGGGCGGCAAGTCCGGCGGCTACGACGACCTGACTCTGACGCTCACCGCGAAGACCTATCGGTACCTCGACGCGGATGAGATCGCGGCGGAGCAGCACGGCAAGAAGAAGTTCGCCCATCCTCCGGTCCACGGGCGCCGCTGAGGGACGATCAGGGGTGGTCATTCATATGCGACAGCACATTCTCGCCAGTACCCGCACCGCTCGCGCCTGCGCCTGGCTCCTCGCCTGCGCCGCCGTCATCGGTCTCGCCGGCTGCTCGGGCGCCGACAGCAACCTGCAGCAGTTCATCCGCCACGTGGAGCAGGAGCCCGGCGGTCGCGTGGAGCCGCTGCCGGAGGTCAAGCCCTACGAGACCTTCGTCTACAACGATCAGAACCTGCGCTCGCCCTTCGTGCCCAGCCAGCCGCACGGATTCAACGTCGTGCGGCCGAATTCCAAGCGCCCGCGGCAGTACCTGGAGCAGTTCTCGCTCGACACGCTGAAGATGGTGGGCAGCCTGCAGATCGCAGGGCAGACGTACGGCCTGGTGCAGACCAAGGACGGCATCGTCCACCGCGTCACGGTGGGCAACTACATGGGCCAGAACGACGGGCGCATCACGAAGATCACGCCCTCGAAAATCGACCTCACCGAGATCGTCCCCGACGGCCTCGGTGGCTTCATGAAACGGCCGGCGGCCCTGGGCCTCAGCCAGTAGGGAGTCTCGAACAATGAAATCCCTTTCCCCGATGTGTCGGATCCTGAGCGCGGCCGCCTGGCTCGCGGCGCTCGCCGCGTTCACGACGCTGCCGAGCCGGCCAGCTTACGCCGCGGACGGGTCCGTGCTGCAGTCGATCGACGTGCAGCCGCTGCCGAACGAGCGGATGCGCCTGACACTGCACCTCTCAGGGCCGGCGCCGAAGCCGCTCTCCTTTACGATCGATAACCCGGCCCGCATCGCGATCGACCTTCCCGACACCAGTCTCGCGCTGCCATCGCGTCGCATCGATGTGCAGTCGGGCGGGCTCGAGTCCATCCTTGCGGCCGAGGGCAAGCACCGCTCGAGGCTGGTGCTGAGCCTCGACAAGATGATGCCTTACGACATCGTCCGCCAGGGTGACGAGGTGCTCGTGACTCTGGGCTCCGCAGGCCGGGTGCCCGAGCAGCAGCCTCAGGTGGCAAGCAACGGGGCGGCAGCGCAGGACGCGTCGGGTGCCTCAGCGGCGTCCGCGTCCGGCGCATCCAGCGGCGCGGGCTACCCGCAGCCGTGGCAGATCCGCAGCATCGACTTCCACCGCGGGTCCGATGGCTCCGGGCGGGTGGTGGTGCGCCTCTCCGATCCGCACATTCCCGTCAACCTGCAGCAGATCGGCAATCAGATCGTGGTGGACTTCGCCAACGCGGCCGTGCCCGCGGACCTGGTCCGCCGCTATGACGCCACCGATTTCGGCACCCCCGTCACCGACTTCGACGTGACCAACACCAGTCACGGGTCGCGGATCGCGATCGACGCCACGGGTCAATACGATCAGCTGGCCTATCAGTCGGACGACGAGTACGTCGTCGAGCTGCAGCCGCTGAAGCGGGGCCAGGCGCAGGCGCAGAAGCCGAAGTACACCGGCGAGCGCCTCACCCTGAATTTCCAGAACATCTCCGTGCGCGCGGTGCTGCAGCTCCTCGCCGACGCGAGCGGGCAGAACATCGTGGTCAGCAATTCGGTCAAGGGCAGCGTCACGCTGCGCCTGCAGAACGTGCCTTGGGATCAGGCCCTGCACGTCGTCCTGCAGACCGAGGGCCTCGGCGACCGCAAGGAAGGCAACGTCATCGTCGTAGCGCCCCAGGCGGAGCTCGCCGCGCGCGAGAAGGCGGAGCTGGCCGCGCAGCATTCCGTGCAGGAGCTCGAGCCGCTGCGCTCGGAGTACCTGCAGATCAACTACGCCAAGGCGTCGGACCTCGCCGCCCTGATCAAGTCGCAGAGCAATTCGCTCCTCTCCAAGCGCGGCAACGTCGCGGTGGACGAGCGCACCAATACGCTGCTGCTGCAGGACACGCCGCAGCGGCTGGAGCAGATAAACCGCCTCGTGGCGCGACTGGACATTCCGGTGCGACAGGTGGAGATCGAGGCGCGCATCGTGCTCGTCAACGACGACTTCACGCGCCAGCTCGGCGCGCAGCTGGGGTTGACCAGCTCCTGGGTCAACGGCAACAACGGCGCCGTGATGACGACCGGTACCTCCGCGGGCCTGAGCACGATGACCGGCTCCGGGCTCGCCAATCTCGCGGGCTCGAACGGGGCGACGGCCAACCCGATCACCCTTGCGAATGGGGACTACAACATCAACCTCCCAGTGGGGACGCCGGATGGCTCGCTCGCGGTGGGCATCCTCAGCGGGGCGCATCTCGTCAACCTCGAGATCTCCGCCGCCGAGGCCGAGACGGAAGCCAAGGACATCTCCTCCCCGCGCGTGATCACCGCCAATCAGAAGGAGGCGACGATCATGCAGGGCGTGGAGATCCCCTATCAGCAGTCCGCCTCGAGCGGTGCGACCTCCATCGCCTTCAAGAAGGCGGTGCTGCAGCTCAAGGTCACGCCGCAGATCACGCCCGACAATCGCATCATTCTCGACCTCGACGTCCGTGACGATGAGATCGGCCAGGTGGTGGTGGAATCTGGCGGCATCAACGTACCGGCCATCGATACGCGCCAGGTCAGCACGCAGGTGCTGGTCAACGACGGTCAGACCGTGGTGCTGGGCGGCATCCTGCAGACGAAGGCTGATGACGTCGTCAACAAGGTGCCCTGGCTGGGCGACATCCCGGTGCTGGGTCATCTCTTCAAGAACACGAACCGCACCAACAATAAGGACGAGCTGCTGATCTTCGTCACCCCGAAGATCGTTCGCCAGGGCGTGAACGTCTATTGATCGGGGTCGTGCCGTACGGCGCGACACCGCGCGGGCAGGCGCCCGCGGGCGAGCCGACCCAGGAGGCGAGCGCCCGCGCAGGATGCGCGGGCCGGGTGCCCCGCCGCCAGGATGGCCAACGGCACGGCTTCACCAGCACTGGGGGCCGGGTGCCCCGCCGCCAGGATGGCAACGGCACGGCTTCACCAGCATTGGGGCCGGGTGCCCCGCCGCCAGGATGGCCAACGGCACGGCTTCACCAGCATTGGGGCCGGGTGCCTCGCCGCCAGGATGGCCAACGGCACGGCTTCACCAGCATTGGGGGCGGGATGCCCGACCGCCGTGGAGCGCCAGTGGCCCTGGTATGCTCACGTCCGCCATGCGCGGTGCCCCCAATATCATCCTCGTCGGGCCGATGGGCTCCGGTAAGACCGCGGTCGGCCGCAGCGTCGCCCGCTCGCTCGGCAAGCCTTTCTACGACAGCGACACCGAGATCGTGCGGCGCACGGGGGTCGATATTCCCTACATCTTCGAGCGAGAGGGTGAGTCCGGCTTTCGGGAGCGCGAAAAGGAAGCCATCGAGGCACTGGTCGCGCTGAAGGGAATAGTCCTGGCGACGGGGGGCGGTGCCATCCTGCTGCCGCAGAACCGAAGGCTGCTCGCGGAGCGAGGCTGCGTGGTTTACCTCGAGACATCCGTCGATCAGCAGGCCCAGCGGGTGAAGCAGGGGCGCAATCGGCCGCTCCTCAGCAACGTGGACCCGGCGATGCGGCTCGGCGAGCTGATGGCCGTACGGGATCCGCTTTACCGCTCGATCGCCGATTTCACGGTCGGGACGGACGGACGGCGAGTCAAGGCCGTCGCCGAGGACATCGTACGGCTGATCCGATAGATTGCAGGCCATGGAGATCCTTCGCGTCGAGCTGGGCACCCGCAGCTACCCGATCCTCATCGGGCAGGGACTGCTCGGCGAGCGCTCCCTCTTCGAGCAGCATCTGCGGGCACGCGACCTCCTGGTCGTCAGCAATACCGTCGTGGCGCCCCTGTATCTCGATCAGTTGGAGGCCAGTCTCGCGCCCCGGCGGGTGGTCACCGCCATCCTGCCGGACGGCGAGTCTCACAAGACGCTGGCCAGCGTGGCGCGCGTTCTCGACGTGCTGGTGGCCAACCGCTTCGGGCGCGATTGCGCGGTCGTGGCACTGGGCGGCGGTGTGGTCGGCGACATGGCCGGGTTCGCGGCGGCCACTTACCAGCGCGGCGTCGCGTTCGTGCAGGTGCCGACGACACTGCTCGCACAGGTGGATTCGTCCGTAGGCGGCAAGACAGGGGTCAACCACCCTGCCGGCAAGAACCTGATCGGCGCCTTCCACCAGCCTGCCGCGGTCGTGGCGGACACCCGGACGCTCGCCACCTTGCCACCGCGCGAGCTGCGGGCTGGGCTGGCAGAGGTCATCAAGTACGGCCTCCTGGGAGATCCCGCCTTTTTCGCCTGGCTGGAGGCGAACATCGAGGCTCTGCTGGCCGGCGATGGCACGGCGCTGGCGCGTGTGATCCGCCGTTCTTGCGAGATCAAGTCGGAGATCGTCGGGCGGGACGAGCGGGAGCAGGGCGACCGTGCGCTCCTCAACCTCGGCCACACCTTCGGGCACGCTATCGAATCGGCCACCGGCTATACGGAGTGGCTGCACGGCGAGGCAGTCGGGGCGGGACTGGTCATGGCGGCCCGCATGTCCAGTGAGTCGGGTCTGCTGACCGCCGAAGAGCTGGAGCGGGTGGTCCGCCTGGTCGCCCGCACCGGATTGCCGACCCACGTGGCCAATGTGGGGCCCGACCTCGCGCTCGAGCAGATGAGGATCGACAAGAAGGTCCAGGCGGGCAGAATCCGGCTCGTGCTGCTGCGGGGAATCGGCAGCGCCTTCGTGACGGCGGACTATCCCGCGGCGGCCTTGCGCCGGACGCTCGCGGCGCATCTGGGGTGATCGGCATGACCGAAGCGATCCCCGGCGGAGAGATCCTGGCGCCCTATGCGGCGCGCGACGACCGCTCGCGCGGGCGGCGGTACCCGGAGCCCAAGCCCGAGTTCCGCACGGAATACCAGCGGGACCGTGACCGCATCATCCATTCCAACGCCTTCCGGCGCCTCGTCTACAAGACCCAGGTCTTCGTGAACCACGAGGGCGACCTCTACCGCACGCGGGTCACCCATTCCATCGAGGTGGCGCAGATTGCGCGCTCCGTGGCGCGGGCGCTGGGCCTCAATGAGGCGCTGACCGAGGCCATCAGTCTGGCGCATGACCTGGGCCATACGCCGTTTGGACATGCCGGACAGGACGCACTGAACGAATGCATGCGCCCCTATGGCGGGTTCGAGCACAACCTGCAGTCGCTGCGGGTCGTGGACGAGCTGGAGGAGCGCTATGCGGAGTTCCCCGGACTCAACCTCACCTTCGAATGCCGCGAAGGCATCCTCAAGCACTGCTCGGCCCGCGCCGCCCGCGAGCTCGGCGAAGTCGGCGAGCGCTTCCTGAAACGCACCCAGCCCGGCCTCGAGGCGCAGATCGCCAACGTCGCCGACGAGATTGCCTATAACAATCATGACGTCGACGACGGCATCCGTGCCCAGCTCGTTACCCTGGAGGAGCTGCGGGCGACCCGCCTCTTTCGCCGCCAGCTCGACATCGTGACGGCGACATATCCCTCGCTCGGCGAGCGGCGCCTGATCCACGAAGTCATCCGCCGGATGATCAATCACGTGGTGGTCGACCTCATCCGCACCAGCCAGGCGCGGCTCGACGAGGCTCGCCCGGCATCGATCGACGAGGTCCGCAGTCTGCCCAATCCCCTCATTGCCCTGAGCGATACGGGGCGGGAAGAGCATGGAGAGCTGATGCAATTCCTGCGCGAGCGGCTCTACCGCCACTACAAGGTGCTGCGCATGACCACCAAGGCCCGGAAGGTCCTGAAGGAACTCTTCGAGGCCTTCCTCGCCGATATCCACCTGATGCCGCCCGAGCACCGCGAGGCCGCCGTCCGCGGTGAAGCCGCCCACGGACCCGCCGCGCGCGCCCGCGCCGTGGCAGACTACATCGCAGGCATGACTGACCGATACGCCATACTGGAGCACCGCCGGATCTTTGATCCGGCAGAGCGGACTTGAGCTAAGACAGTCTACCGATGCCGTCCCGCGATGCTGGCAAACAGCTTCTCTACGCTTTGCGGCGTGTCCTGCGTCCCATCGTCCGGGTCTTGATCCGAGCGGGCATCCCATTTGACGAATTTGCCGAGCTTGCCAGGGGCGTCTACGTTGAAAGTGCCATTCGCGATGGGATTGACCAAAATTGTGTTTCCACTCGGGAGCGAGTCTCGCTTGCGACCGGACTTAGTCGCCAGCAGATAGACTATTACATCGAGAACGAGGGGGCATTGCCATTTGCGCATCCTACAGTCATTCACGTAGTGACTGAGGTTCTCCATAGGTGGCATACGGATCCCTTCTACCTTGGCCCGTACGGTATTCCTCTAGAACTTGAATTTGATGCGCCCTCAGGGCGGAGTTTTTGTAAACTTTTGTCAGTTGTAGATCCGGCGGCCGCGCCAGGTGTGATCCTCGAAGAATTAATGAGGGCCGGGTCGGTGGTTTATTCCGGAGAGACACGTCTTCGCGCGATATCTCGTGCGTTTATTAACCCCGATGGAATGTCTCCGTCCAGAATCGAGAGCTTCGGGTCTGCATTGACACGATTCGCGCAGACACTCGAGCACAATTTCAATCCTGAAAATGCTGAGAAGAAGCGCCTGGAACGCTTCGTAGCAGCTGACAAGGGGCTCCCCCGAGATCGCTTGCCGGCCTTTGAAGCTCATGCGCGAGCCCGCACTGAGCATTTTCTTGCCGAACTAGATAGATGGCTGGCTCAGTACTCTGATATGGGGCCGACCGATCGCCTGTCCCGCGTGGAAACCGGCGTAAACGTCTTTTTTTATCTTGAAGCGCCTTCGGAAGAATCTCCGCTTTCAACTCTCGTCCAATCTCGACGGCGCTTCCACTGCAACTGAATGTAGAGGTGCGTTCGGAATTCTGCTCGCGGTATCCAAGCAGATGATGATCACGGCGTCATGACTTCAAACGAAGTACGAAAACAACTTCTTTACGCCCTTCGGCGCGTGTTGCGACCGATTGTGCGTCTGCTGATCCGGGCGGGGGTGCGCTTCGACGAGTTCGCTGATCTCGCGCGCGGTGTTTACGTTGAAAGTGCCATTCGTGATGGCGCTAATCATTTCGGCTCTCCTACTCGCGAACGCATAGCTGTGATTACGGGTGTGACACGGCACCAAGTGGACTACTACATCGATAATGAGGGAGCGCTTCCTTCCGCAGATCCGACAATGGCCGCGGTCCTCCTGGAGGTGCTCCAAAAGTGGCATACCGATCCACAGTATGTCGGCCCCTATGGGATCCCATTGGAATTGGAGTTCGAAGTTCCTTCCGGACGGAGCGTTCGAAGCTTGGTAGCAATGGTGGACAGGAAGGCCAATCCCGGCCTAATACTTGAAGAGCTTTTGCGAGTCGGATCGGTGGTGCATTCCGGCGAGAAGCACTTTCGTGCGGTATCGCGTGCATTCATGATGCCGGAATCTATGTCTCCCGAGCAGATCGAGTATTTCGGCAAGGCGCTTACCCGTTTGGCCAGCACGCTTGAGCACAACATGAACCCCAAGAACGTCGAAAAGCGACTGGAGCGGTTCGTGGTTGCAGACCGCGGCTTGCCGCCAGATGCGATTCCCGCGTTTGAGGAATTCGCCCGAGCTAAGACCGCCGACCTCTTGGTGGACCTCGACAACTGGCTGATCCCCTACTCCTCCTTGGATCCCGATTCTTCGCCAGTTCAGAGGATATCGACGGGGCTAAACGTATTTTTATACGTCGAGCCACCTAAAAATGACGAAAGCTTGGAGTCCTTGATGCACCGAGCTGAAGGCCGAGAACGCTCGAAATAGCTAGTTCTAGCTTTCACTGCCGCAACAACGTCTTGATTCGTTAGAGATAACGGGATCGAGCGCATCTGCTTCCAGTCGCGCATCCTGCCTGCTAGCTACCGCCGGGTGGCCTCCCGAATCCTCGCCTAGACGCCTTAGCTAGGACCCGAGCCTAAAGCGCTGCCAAATCTTTGACGCGCGTCACAAATTCTTGCTATTTTGTATTACATAAGGCCAAGAAGCCTCGCTCCACGAACAATAAAGGGGCGACGCAGGTCACGGGGAGTTTCGACATGGCGACGTCTCAAAAGGCACCAGCGCGTCCTAGATTAGTTGCGATTACTTCCGCTGCTGTGGCGCTTGCTCTCGCCAGTGGCGCTCAAGCCGGTGAGCTGGCCTTTGGCCCCCTTCAGCAGGTAAATCTAAAGAAGTCTACGATCGTTGTTCTGGGCCAAACATTTCATGTTAGCCCGACAGCGCTGGTCTCCAGCCGTGCGAGTTATCCGGCGGCTGTTTCTCTGGGCTCGATTTCACCTGGCACGCTTGTGTGGGTAAACGGGACAGAGACCGCGAACGGAAAGTCTCACGTACAGAGCGTAATCGCTTCCGCCCAGCTGGATGTTCCTGGCGCGACTCAGCTTTTTGTTACCGGTGTGATCAGTGCTGTTAGCGACGTCGGTCAGGTTCGCGTAGGCAAGCTGACTGTCGACATTAATCAGACGTTGACTGCCGATGGAGCTTTGCCCGCGCTTGGCAGTCTTGTGAGCCTCAGCGGTACTCAGCCAGTCCTAAACGGCATCTTTTTAGCGACTAGCGCGGCCAGGATTCCCGCCGTGTCAGCGGGCATTGGCGGTACGGGTGCGTCGGTCGGCATTGGTGGCACTGGCGCCTCCGCCGGAATTGGCGGTACGGGTGCGTCAGCTGGCATCGGTGGCACTGGCGCCTCCGCCGGAATTGGCGGTACGGGTGCGTCAGCTGGCATCGGTGGCACTGGCACCTCAGTCGGAATTGGCGGTACTGGAGCATCGGTCGGCATCGGTGGCACCGGGGCGTCGGTCGGCATTGGTGGCACTGGCGCCTCCGCTGGAATTGGCGGTACCGGAACGTCCGTGGGCATCGGCGGCACCGGGGCCTCGGTCGGCATCGGTGGCACCGGTTAACGCCTAGCCGAGTTGCGAACAGCCGCTCCGGAAACGGAGCGGCGGACCGAACGACCGCTCTCTAAATCAACCAACGTCGAAGTGGAATTTGTCCCTGGGATCCCGGGGATGGCCTCGGAAGCCTGTGAGAAGCTCGGGCCTTCTCTAAGGCCTGCTTGTATGCGCACCGCGATTTGGTTGCGGTGGCCAAGCAACCCTTTAAATTTGGTCGTATTCTCTACTCATGCTGAGGCCTATTCCTGATGTGATTAGGTACGGACATGAGTCGACCCAGCCCACAAACTGACGGCCGCCACTCGTGTCCGCGGAACGGTCACGAGCTATGGAGCTTGGGTCATGAATACCCGGACGAGGCGCGCCAGAAATTCACTCGAGCGACGCAAAGCCGCTGCGCTGCTTGAGCCGATAGCTGCCTTTCTAAATAGCGTAGGCATGACGAGAGCAGAATCATTAGCTGCACTCTCCGCTGCGATTGAAGACGTCCGCCGAAGCGAAGGAAACCGAAAACTTGAGCGCATCGGCACGCCGACGTGTTACTTGGATCTAATTGCAGCCTGGACGCGCGAACGCAAGTTCCTGGATTCCCAAGGCAGACCTCGGCCACTCTCGTTTTCGGGAGCGAACGGATTTGCAGCGCTCGTCAAAAGTGTTGGCGGAGGGCACGACCCAAAGAAACTGCTAGCAGTGCTGATGCGATACCGGAATGTGCGGCGATTGAACAACGGAAGAATCCGGTTGGTAAGCCCTCTATTCCGTTCCAGCGCCGGCTCTCGAATAGCATTCGAGCCGATCGCCCGCTTCCTGAACGATGCGACATCTACCTTGACTCATACGTTGAAACAGGTACGTGCGCCAACAAACCCAGACTTGTTCTGGCGAACGGTGGAAAACGTCCATCTCTCAAGAGCCAACGCAGTAAAATTCATGGAATTCACGAAGGAACGCAGCCTCCTCTTCTTGGAGGAATTGGATGATTGGCTTAACGCACACGGAAGCGCAAGAGTTCGACGTAGGAAGGCGAATCTGCGGGTAGGTCTGGGGCTGTTTTCGATCTGTTCTAGCGAAACGTAACCGTAGCGCAGTCAACATAATTCAATTTTCCGCCACCGAATTCTCCGCATTTGAAACCACCGAAAACCGATTGTCGAATAGAGGATTCGCTCGTAAATCTTCTTCTGCCCGTCACTCGGCTGTTGGTGGGGGGTGGTATCGGGATTGACGAGTTGATACATGCGGCCAAGAGAGCATACCTCTGTGAGGCAATGCGCGCTGTTACGCGCCCGGATGGCCGAGTCAACATTTCCCGTCTATCCGTTACGACCGGAATGACGCGTAAGGAGGTCTCAGCGCTATTGAATGAATCTCCAAAGAGCAAAAGTTCCGGGATCAAGAGAAGCGGGCAGCAACGTGCTCTAAGAGTGCTTCGAGGGTGGTTGACCGACCCAAAATTCCAAAATCGTAACGGTCGGCCTGCCGAGCTCAGATACAGAGGAAACGACAAATCGTTCGCTCTGCTAGTGAGACTTTACGGAGGAGACGTAACGCCAAAATCCGTGTTGCGGGAACTGGAACGAATCGAAGTCGTCGAATTGAGCAATGAGGGGGCGCTCAGGTTACGTCCCTCGAGAAGTCGCGGCAACATCGAGATTCATTACAAGTTGTCCGACCTTGCAAAGATGTTCAAGGACTTTGCCTTCGCTGTCACTCAGTCGAATCCAGGCGCGGATGCACCCTCATTCTTTGCATTCAGGGAGTCTGACGTTACCTCGGAGCGCGACGCAGCTCATTTCATGAGGAGGTTCGCGCGGCGGGCGGCCGCCTTTCTGGACGATTTTCAGCAATGGGAGGTGGGTAGGGTGACTGCCTCCTCTCCGTCGCGTGATGAGCAAGATCGAACGCGTGTAGGTCTGGGCGTTTACTTGCTGCGCTCGGAATCGAAGCCGGCCCACCGGGCGAGCGGTAACCATATGGCGGCTGTCGAAAGACGAGGCCTCCGACCGCGTCGGCGCAACTTACCGCACAATTGACTCCCCCCTGAGCTCCTTCCGCAATATCTTCCCGACGTTGCTCTTTGGCAGCTCCTTCCTGAAGTAGACGTGCTTGGGGACTTTGTAGCCGGCAAGGGACTTGCGGCAATGCTCGATCACGTCGCGCTCGGTGAGATTCGGGTCCTTAGGGACGACGTAGAGGGCAACTACTTCGCCGGAATGCTCGTCCGGCCGCGCTATAGCGGCGCATTCAAGGACGCCGGGATGGCTGGCGGCGACGGCTTCGACCTCGTTGGGGTAGACGTTGAAGCCCGAGACCAGGATCAGGTCCTTCTTGCGGTCCTGCAGGTAGATGTAGCCGCGCTCGTCCATGTAGCCCACATCGCCGGTCCGCAGCCAGCCTTCGGGCAGCATCACTTTGGCGGTCTCATCAGGCCGATTCCAGTATCCGCGCATCACCTGCGGGCCTCGCACGCAGATCTCGCCCGTCTGGCCGAGGGGTAGATCCTGCCCGTGCTCGTCCTTGATGGCGACCTCGCTGGAGGGGATGGGCAGGCCGATGGAGCCGTTGAAGTCCTCGGTCGTGGGGTTGATCGTCGCCGCCGGGGAAGTCTCGGTGAGGCCCCATGCCTGGGTGAGGATGTTGCCGGTCACGGACTTCCAGCGCTGCGCGACGGCCTCCTGCACTGCCATGCCGCCTCCGAGCGTGACCTGGAGGTGGCTGAAGTCGATGGACGCGAAGCCCGGCGTGTGAAGAAGAGCATTGAAGAGGGTGTTGACGCCGCTGAAGAAGGCGAACGGCTGCTTGCGCATCTCCTTCACGAGCGTCGGGAAATCGCGCGCATTGATGATGAGGACGTTCTTCCAGCCGAGATGCGCGAAAAGAAGGCAGTTCGCGGTGAGCGCGAAGATGTGATACAGGGGAATGGCGGTGATCAGCACGCCGTTCTCGTGTGAGAAGCGGCCGGCAAGCCACGCTTCGGCCTGCAGGACGTTGGCGCTGACGTTGCCGTGTGTCAGCATGGCGCCCTTCGAGACGCCGGTGGTGCCGCCGGTGTACTGCAGGAAGGCGATGTCGTCTGGCCCGATATCGACCGCATTCAGCGGCAGACTCCGCCCGGCGCGCAAGGCGGCCCGAAAGCTCACGGCACTCGGGATGTGCCACCGCGGTACCTGCTTGCGTCGGTGCCGAACGACGTAGTTGACGATCCAGGACTTGGGCGGCCCGAGCAGATCCCCGGCCGCGGTGACCAGGATCTTCTCGAGGTGCGTCGCTCCGGCGACCTCCTCAACCACATGCGCGAAGTTCTCGAGGACGAGGATCGCCTTGGCGCCGGAATCCTCTAGCTGGTGCTGCAGCTCTCGAGCGGTGTATAGCGGGTTGGTGTTGACGACGATCAGACCCGCCCGCAGGGCGCCGAAGAGCGCAATGGGGTACTGCAGAGTGTTGGGGAGCATGATGGCGATCCGATCGCCCTTCACCAGGCCTGCGGCCTGTAGCCAGGCCGCGAAGTCGCGGGTGAGCTCATCGAGCTGCGCGAACGTCATCGCGCGGCCCATCTGCTCGTACGCAGGCCGGTCACGGTAGGCGGTGCACGCCTGCCGCAGCAGCTCCGCGAGGGAGGTGAGCCGGGCGGGGTCGATCTCCCCCGGAACGCCGGGCGGATAGGACTTCAGCCAGAATCGATTCATCGACATCCCCTCAACGGGTCTTTTTCAACATCGGCGCGAGATACGGCCATACGTTATCCAGCACCAGCGGCTCCCCGCGCGCATTCGGGTGCAGCCCATCGCGCTGCATGAGATCCGGATCGAGCGCGACACCCTTCAGGAGGAAGGGTACCAGGGCCGTATGAAATTGCCGCGCCAGGTCAGGATATATGTCCGCGAATTGCCGCGCATAGCGGGGCCCGTAATTCGGCGGAATGAGCAAGCCGATGAGCAACACCCGTGCTCCCGCGGCCTCGGCCACCCGGATCATTTCGCCGAGGCGCTGCCGCGCCAGCGCGAGCGGCAGCCCGCGGAGGGCATCGTTGGCACCCAGCTCCAGAATGAGGATGCCGGGCCGGGTGAGACGCAGCTCGCGGGGCAGCCGCGCGAGGCCGCCCGTGGTGGTTTCGCCGCTCTCGCTGGCGTTGATCACCTGGTACTCGTAACCTTGTGCCTTCAGGCGCGCATCGAGCAGCGCCACCCAACCCTGCTCCGGCCTGAGGCCGTGCGCGGCGCTCAAGCTGTCGCCGAACACGAGAATGGTACGGGCGGACGCCACCGCGTTCTGGAGCGCGATGAACATCAGGCCGATGCAGATCATGGCAAAAACCACGCCTTTCGACACGCGGGAAAAAAGCGCCGAAGGCGGCGTTCCGCCGAATACCAGCGTCCCCGCGCCGGCGGCTCGCGGCAGCGTTCTCAAGGCCGAGCACCTCACCAAGCAGGTCCAAAGTCCCGAAGGCCCGTTGACCATTGTGCACGACGTCTCGCTCGACATCGCATCGGGCGAGTCGATTGCCGTCATCGGGCCTTCCGGGGCGGGCAAATCGACCCTGCTCGCGCTGCTCGCCGGTCTCGACCTGCCGAGCTCGGGACGCGTCCTCCTGGAGGGCCGGGATCTCACCCGACTCGATGAGGACGGGAGGGCGCTGGTGCGTGCGCAGCGGGTCGGGTTCGTGTTCCAGTCCTTTCACCTGATCCCATCGCTCACCGCGCTGGAGAACGTGATGCTGCCCCTGGAGCTTGCCGGCCATCGGCGGGCGCGTGAGGCGGCTCTCGAGACCCTGGAGCATGTGGGGTTGAAGGAGCGTGCCCGGCACTACCCTCGCCAGCTCTCGGGCGGCGAGCAGCAGCGCGTAGCGCTCGCGCGGGCATTCGTGACGAAGCCAGGGGTGCTCTTCGCGGACGAGCCGACGGGCAATCTCGACGCGGCGACGGGCGCCCGGATCGGCCAATTGCTGTTCGAGATGAATGCGCACTCGCATACCACCCTGGTCCTGGTGACGCATGACCGCGATCTCGCCTCGCGTTGCGAGCGCAGCGTGCACATGGAAGCCGGGGAGCTGAGGTAGCGGGCGTGCGCGCAGCGGTGCTGTCGATGCGGATGCTGGCCCGCGAATGGCGCTCCGGAGAGCTCGGTGTGCTGCTTCTCGCGCTCAGCATTGCCGTGGCGGCGCTGACGGGGGTCGCCTTTCTCGCGGGGCGGATCAGCGCCGCCGTGGCGATGCAGGCGTCTCAGGTGCTGGCCGCCGATCTGCGCCTGGAATCTGCCCGGCCCATCGACGAGGCGGACATGGTGGCGGCCCGTCGGGCGGGCCTGCGCACCGCGAGCGCCACGGCTCTCCTCAGCGTGGTGTTCGAAGGCGACCAGAGCCAGCTCGCCGACATCGACGCCGTGAGCGCCGGCTACCCGCTGCTTGGCGCGGTGACGGTAGCGGATCGGCCCTTCGCGCAGGGACGTCCGGCCGCGGGTAGTCCGCCCCCGGGAGAGGTTTGGCCGGACTCCAGGCTGCTCGCGGCGCTCGGTGGCCATGTCGGCTCCCGCCTGAGCATCGGCGCTGCCGAGCTCAAGGTCGGACGGGTGCTCATTTCCCGGCCCGATGAGGGCGGCACCTTCCGCGGCCTCGTGCCGAATCTCCTCATGAACGCCACCGACCTGCCGCGCACGCAGCTCATACAGCCGGGCAGCCGGGCGACGTATGCCGCTCTCTTTGCCGGCCCGCCGGGGCGCGTCGATGCCTTCAAGGGCTGGCTGGAGGCGCACCGGCGCCCCGGTGAGCGACTGCGTGACGTCTCGAGCACCAGCCCGCAGATCAAGAGTGCCGTCGATCGTGCGCGGCGTTTCCTCAGCCTGGCGAGCCTGGTCGCGGTGCTTCTTTGCGCTACGGCAGTGGCGATGTCGGCGAGACGCTATGTCGGGCGGCACCTGGACACCGTCGCGCTGCTCAAGACTTTGGGCGCGACGCGTCGATTCACCCTCTGGCTGGCGACCCTGCAGCTGCTGGCGGTAGCGCTCCTTGCCGCTGCCATCGGTTCGGCGGTGGGATATGTCACCCAGGCCTGGCTGGTGTACGCGCTCCGGGGGGTGCTTGCGAGCGGGGCGCTGCCGCCGGTGAGCCTGGCGCCCATCGGAATGGGCTTTCTGACGGCCGTCGCTCTGCTGGCAGGCTTTGCGTTGCCGCCATTGCTGCAGCTTGCCCGCGTGCCCGCAATCCGCGTGCTGCGGCGCGATATCGAGCCGCCGCGGCCGCTCGCGCTATTGGCCTTTGGCCCCGCGGCGGCGGTGGTCGTACTGCTCATCTACTGGGTCGTGCTCGACTGGAGGCTCTTCATCGGCTTCACTGCGGGACTCACGGGTTTCATCGCGCTCCTCGTGCTCGCCGGAGCGCTGCTCGTCGTGGCGGCAGGCCGGCTGCGCACGGGCGCCGGCGTCGCGTGGCGGTACGGGGTCGCCAGGATCAGCCGGAGGAAGGCCGACAGCATCGTGCAGGTCGTCGCATTCGGCACCGGCATCATGGCGCTGGTGCTGCTCGGGATCATCCGCAACGACCTGAACGGGGACTGGCGCCGGAGTCTTCCGGCCGACCTGCCGAACTACTTCTTCATCAACATACCGCCCCAGAGCCGCGATTCCTTCATCGCTTACCTCCATGCCCGCGGGGCGAGGACCTCGCGCGTGCTGCCGATGATCCGGGGCAGGCTGACGGCGATCGACGGCCGGCCGGTGGAGAAGCTGCGCTTCGCGGACCACCGGGGAGAGGAATTCGCCAATCGGGAGCAGAACCTCACCTGGTCGGCCGGGCTCGGCGCCGACAACCGGGTGGTCGCGGGCCGCTGGTGGACGCCGGCCGACTACGGCCGGCCGCTCGTGTCCATCTCCACGGAATTCCAGCGATGGCTCGGGTTGCGCCTCGGGGACCGGTTGACGTTCGATATTGGAGGCGAGACCATCACCGCTCGCGTGGCGAGCATCCGCAAGGTCAAATGGGACAGCTTTCGTCCTAATTTCTTCATCGTGTTCGCTCCGGGGCTGCTGGAGAAGCTCGCCGGCACCTATCTCACCAGCGCCTACCTGACCCCGGCGGCGGCCGAGTCACTGACGCACCTCGCCCGCCGGTTTCCGAGCGTCTCGATATTCGACATCGACGATCTGCTGGCGGACGTTCGCTCCGTGCTCGATAAGGCGATCGTGGCCGTGCAGAGCGTATTTGCATTCACGCTGCTCGCCGGATTGACGGTGCTGCTCGCGGCCGTGCAGTCGAGCCGCGACGAGCGGCGCTACGAGAGCGCGATGCTGCGCACGCTCGGGGCGAGCCGCCGCACGGTGCTGCAAGGCGTGCTGGCGGAATTCGCGGTCCTCGGCATCCTCTCCGGGCTCATTGCCGCGGGGGGCGCCTCGCTCGCGGCGTACTGGCTCACGACCCGGGTGCTCGATCTGCCGTATGTATTCAGTCCGTGGGCCTGCGTGGCCGCCCTGCTGGGAGGAGGGCTCGTCGTGGTGGCGAGCGGCTGGCTGGCGACGCGCTCCGTGGTGAGGCGGCCGCCGCTTTCGACGCTGTGCGCGGAACTCTGAGGCCGCAGTCCTGTATTGATATGGCGACAGGCGTACGGAACCGGCACAGGGGCGTTAGTTCCTCGCGTGCCAAGCTGTGGAGGCCAGATGACCTCGCCGAATGAGCGTACTGGAGAGCCGCGGGAGGATCATCCCGAGCGTCGCCGGGCGGAGCCGGATGCCGATGCGAGCTCCACCGCGACCCACCTGCTCGAGCGCCAGGCGATCCTCGATCGTGCGCTGCGGGATGAGGATCATTCGACGCTCTCGAGCATCATGCGCCGCAATCCGCCGGTGCCGGTGGCGCTCCTCGCGCTCGGATCCGAAGAGGTGCGCGAGCGGTTCGTGAAATGGCTCGGGAACGCCAACATCGAAGTCGAGCTCGCCTCATCGGCGACGGACGCGCTCGTCAGACTGGGCAAGCGCACGCATGCGCTCCTCTTCACCGACCGGCTGGAGCTCGTGCAGGCGGTCCGCCAGCTGCATGCGGGGTCGGCGACGCACGTGATCTTCGTGGATGTCACCGGCAAGGTCGGCGTGCGCGAGGCGCTTCGCAGCGGCGCCAACGACTGCATGCCCGGGCAAGCCACGGGCGGCGAGGAGTTCTGGGCACACATCACGACCGCCCGCCGCATCGCAAGCCTCTCCTCCGCCCTGCAGGTCGCGCTCACCGACAATCGCATTCTCGCGACCATCGATGAGCTCACCCGGTGCGGCAGCCGCCGCTTCTTCGAGCACGAGTTTCCACGCGAAGTGGAGCGCGCCGTGCGCCTGCGCCGGGCGCTGTCGCTCGTGATGTGCGACATCGACCATTTCAAGGCCGTGAACGACACCCACGGGCATGATGTCGGCGACGAGGTGCTGCGCGAGTTCGCCGGCCGGCTCACGCACGGCTTGCGGCTGGGAGAGGATTGGGTGGCGCGCGTCGGCGGCGAGGAGTTCGCGATCGTGTTGCCCGAGGCCTCGGGCGAGGAGGCGCTCCAGATAGCGCAACGCCTGTGCGAGCGGGTTCGGGCCAGCCCGCACGAGACGGCCGCGGGTCCCCTGCGCGTCACCGGCAGCTTCGGAGTCTCGGGATTCGAGCCGCTTCGAGGCGACCGGCGCACCTCGCTCCACGCCCTGGTCAAGGCCGCCGATGCGGCGCTCTATGCGAGCAAGCGCTCCGGGCGCGACCGCGTGACCGCGATGCGGCCCGCCTGAGCAGGCCGGGCCGCCTTGTGCGGCAACTCACAGCGCACGCCCTGACACCGCCGTATGCTCGCGGCGCCTTCAGCGGCGTGCGGCCGGACGGAATCTGTCAAGTGGGAGAGCCGAGGAGCCAAGACATGGGAAAATCCCCGCAAGAGACCGGCGCGGCACGCCAGTTGGCGGCCGACGATCCTACGGTCGAGCTCGACATCCTGGAGCAGACCATCTCCATGGAGGGAGCCCGGGCGCTGCGACACGACGATCACGGCCTCGTCGGCGCGCCCATCCCCCGCGGCTGGATTCTCGAGGGCAACCCCGTTGCCCGCAACAGGCGGCTCGCCGGCAGCAGCGACCAGCACGCCGCGGCCTTCATGTGGGATTTCACGGCCGGACGGTTCAACTGGTTTTACGGCGAGGACGAGATCGCTCACGTGTTGGAAGGCAGCGTGATCATCGAGGATGCCTCAGGCGTGCGCAAGGCGCTGCAGGCGGGCGATACCTTCCACTTTCCCGCGGGCTCCCGCTATCAATGGACGGTTCCCGGCTACGTGCGCAAGATCGCCTTCCTGCATCGGCCGCTGTCGCGCGAGATGCGCCTCGTCAAGGGGATCGTCGAGCTGCTGACCGCCCCGTTCCGGCGCGGGCCGGGACACGCGGGAGCCTGATTCCGGGGTATACCGCGGCCGGGCGACACGGTAGCCTCCGAGGATGGCTCGTGTAACCCTGGCGCCGGCAGTTGCGGCGGCACTCGCGGCGGCGCTCCTCTTCGGCGCCAGCACGCCGCTTGCGAAGCAACTGCTGCACGACACTTCTCCGATGCTGCTCGCCGGACTGCTCTACCTGGGCAGCGGAATGGGGCTGAGCGTCGCCCGCCTGCTGCGGGATCGGGGCTGGCGCACCCCCGTCCTCGCCCGAGCCGAGTGGCTCTGGCTGTCCCTCGCCATCGCCTTCGGCGGCGTGCTCGGCCCCTTGCTGCTGATGTTGGGACTGGCGCGCACCGCGGCGGCCCCCGCGTCGCTGCTGCTCAATCTCGAGGCGGTCTTCACGGCACTGCTGGCCTGGATCGCCTTCCGCGAGCACACCGACCGGCGGGTCGCACTCGGGATGGGGCTGATCGTCGCCGGAGCCGCCGCGCTCGCCGGTGGCGGGACCGCAGACGCACACAGCGTCGGCTGGGGTGCGCCCCTCATCGCGCTGGCCTGTCTCTGCTGGGCGCTCGACAACAACCTCACGCGCAAGGTGTCGGCCTCGGATGCGGTCTTCCTGGCGGGGCTGAAGGGCCTGACCGCGGGGATCGTCAATACCGGCCTCGCCCTGCTCCTCGGCGAACGGCTGCCGGCTCCTGCCGGGATCGCCGCTACCATGATCGTCGGCCTGCTCGGCTATGGCGTCAGCCTGGTGCTCTTCGTGGTCGCGCTGCGCGGACTGGGGGCCGCGCGCACCGGGGCGTATTTCTCCACGGCGCCGTTTCTGGGCGCGGTGATCGCAGTCCTCGGCTTCGGCGAGCACCCCTCTCCTCTTTTCTGGCCGGCGGCGGTCCTGATGGGGGCGGGCGTGTGGTTGCACCTGCAGGAGCGGCATGAGCATGTGCATGCGCATCCGGCCTCGACGCATACGCATCGTCACGTCCATGACGAGCACCACCGACACTCCCATGATTTCGACTGGGACGGACGCGAGCCGCACACGCACGAGCATGCCCACGCGGCCCTGACCCACAGCCATCCTCATTATCCCGACATCCATCACCAGCACAGTCACGAGACCGGCTGAAGGTCACGCGGACAGCATCGCCCGCGACTGCTCTGCCCAGAACAGCGCATCGACGTAGGCGGCCCTGATGAGATGCGGCGGCAGGTCCGCATACACCGCATGGTCCCATACTCCCCGCTCGTATGCGCGCGTGCACTGCAGCGCCGCACCGAGCGGTCCGGCGCCCGTGAGCAGCGCGCTCGTCACCGCCGGCGTGAGCGGCAGCTCCTGCACCACTTTGCGGGTCGGAAGTCCGAGGAGGGCATTGAGGAGGGAGAAGAGCCCGGTGATGAAGAATGCTCCGGCATCCCGCGTGCCTGCGAGCTTGCCGAGCTGCTCGCACATGCGGCCGCGGGTCATGGCCTGCACGATGAGGCTCGGCGGCCGGTCGTCGATTCCCTGCAGGCAGAGGAGCCCGCAGAGCTGGCGCAGCGTGTCGAGGCCGAGAACCACGATGGCCTGGCGAATCGAGTCGATCTTGCGCGGCAGGTTGTAGTAGCTCGAGTTGATGCAGCGTAACACCCGGTAAGAGAGCGATACGTCCTGGCTGAGCAGGCGCTCGACCTCGTCGAGCGAGTAGTCCTCGTTCTGGAGCGAGGCCGCGAGCCGCAGCGCCGCCATCCGGCTGACGGGCACCCGGCGTGCGCTGAAGGTCTCCGGCTGCTGCAGGAAGTTGCCCTGGAAGCCCGTGAAGCCAAGCTCGATGCAGCGCTCGAAGTGCTCACGGCTCTCCACGTTCTCGGCGATGAGCCCGAGGCCGGCCGCCCGCAGCTCCCGTGCGAGGCGCGCCAGCTCGTCGGCGGGCGGGTGAGTGGCCTCCAGCTTCACGACGTCCGCCACTTCCAGCAGTCGCGGGTCGCTGCCCTGTGGCGAGTAATCGTCGAGCGCGATGCGATGGCCGCGGGCGCGCAATGTGCGCAGGCCCCGGAGCACCTCGGGCGTAGCGCGCACGTCCTCCAGCACCTCGATCACGACCCGGCCGGGCTGCAAAGGCAGATCGGGCACCCGGATCAACAGCTCCTCGGGGAAGTTGATATGGACGGGAAGTCCCGCGGCCAGGCGGTCGAGACCGATCTCCAGGGCGGCGCCCGCGATAACCTCCAGGGTGGCGCGGCCGGGATCGACGATGTTCGCGCTGCGGCTCGTCGGCGATTCCCGGTAGAGCAACTCGTAGGCCATGACTGCCATGGAGGCATCGTAGATGGGCTGGCGCGCCACCCAGACTTCCGGCCGTGCAACGCTCACGGGGTCGCCCGGATGCCGATGGTGACCCAGGAGTCGGGCTGCGCGTGTCCCTGCCAGTTGAGGCCTTCGATGGTGAGCTGGTAGTCGCCGGGGCCGAGGGCGGTGGTGTTGAGCGCGATCCTCAGGTTGCCGGCCGAGTCCTTGGACAGCCGATCGATGATGCCGACGCGGCCCTGGTCGATGCGGTCGATGACGATGCGGAAGAGCTGATAGGGCGAGCGCGACTCGTCGATGCGGAAATCGGCGAGCTGTGCCTCCCTGGCGCCTCCGACGACGATCGCGGGGGTCTCCGAGGCGCCGTCGCGGCTCGGCAGCAGCTGGATGTCGCGCGTGCTGGCGGCCGGCTCCAGCGGGCGCTCCGTCGCTATTTGCCGCAGAGCGGCAATGCGACGGCTCTTCTGCGCGCTGCCGCTTGCCACGAGGGTGAGGGCGAGGGCGAGCGCCAGCGTGGTGCCGAGCAGGCCGAGCGCGATTTGAGGCTTGTGCCAGAAGCGCTTGGGCGGCTCCGCCCATGGCTCGGGCTTGCCGCCGGCCTCGAGCAGGCGCAGCGCCGCGTTCACGCGCTCCGGAATCCCGAGCTCATCGAGCAGCTCTGGATGCTCACCGCAGAAGCGCTCGAAGTCCGTGGCGCCCTTGAGGGGCAGGCGGCCGGAAAGATAGCGCTCGACCACCTGGTTGCGCTCGATGAAGTCCCGGTCCATCAGCTCCGCGGCGCGGGTGGTCGGGGGGACGGCAGCCGCTGCCGGGGAGGCCGGAGCGGCCGATGGCTGCGGCCGGTGCACGGGCGCGGTGCCGGCAGCCGCTCTCGAGTCAGGCGCATGCTCGCTCGCGAGCAGGAGCTTCTCCGGATCGATCGGCTCCTCGGTCGCGGCATTGCGCGAACTCACGGAGTCCAGGGGCGCCTCCACCGGCAGATCGGCCAGCGGGAGGACCGATGCGGCCGCCCCCGGGTCGGCGGTCTTCAGAGGGAGCGGGCGAGGTCTGGGATCCATCCCGAGCATCCTGCAACGCTGTCCGACCCAAGCCAACGTGCGGCCTCACAGATCGAGGCCGCCCCCTCCTCGAATCGTGACCACGGTCGCACTTCCGCCGCGTGCGGGCGAGATGCCGCACCGGTACTGCGTCACATTCCACGCCCGCGGCGTGCGATACATTGCCTCCCGCGATGCACATCCCCGAGCCGCTCGAGCATGAGAGCTTTCCGGACTCCGCATACGCAAGGGAATTGCGCCGCGGGTTCCCGGATCTGCGTTTCGCGCCCGATCTCGAGCAGAGCTTCCAGTCGTTTCACCTCGACCAGGCGCGCACACGCGTGCGATTCTTTCAGCTCGCGCTCGGTCTGCTCGCGATCGCCGCCGCCGTCAAGCTCACCGTGTTGGAATCCATGCCGGTGAGCGAGGTGGCGCTCGGCTGGCTGGGACTCGTGATCCCGGCGTGCCTCGTGCTGGCGCTCGCGTCCTGGAGCAGCCTCTACGAGCGGCTGTACCTGCCTGCCGCGAGGCTCCTGCTGCCCATCATCGCCACGGTGTCCGCCTTCGGGATCGGGGACCGGCGCATCGGCGGCCATCCGGATCCGTTCTGCTTTCTGACCACGTTCAGCATCGCGATCTACTTTCTCGGCGGTCAGCCTTTCCGCGAAGCGTTGCTGGCGAACGTGTTGATGGTGGGCGCGCTCGGTGTCGCCCTGGCCCACGCCGGGTGGCCGGCCGCCAATGTCGTCTACTTCATGACGGAGTTGGTGATCACCAGCGCTGTCGGCGCCTTCGTCTACCGCGGCATCGAGCGGCAGCTGCGCACGTCCTTTCTCGAGCGCAGCCTGCTCAGGGAGCGGGTGGCGCGCGACGGACTGACGGGACTGAAGAACCGCGGCGCGTTCGACGACGCCTATGCCCGCCTCTGGCAGCAGGCGATGCGCGAGCGCCGCTCGGTCGCCGTCCTCCTCATCGACGTCGATCACTTCAAGCCCTACAACGACCGCTACGGACATCAGGCCGGGGACCGTGCGTTGCGGCGCGTCGCCCAGGTGGTGCAGCGCTTCGCGCGCCGGCCGCTCGACATCGCCGCGCGCTATGGTGGCGAGGAATTCATCGTGGCGCTCTACGACCTCGGCGCCGAGCACGTGCGGGAGATCGCCGAGCAGCTGCGCGAGAGCATCGAGGCGCTGGGGATCGAGCACGACGACTCGCCCGCGGCCGTCGTGACCGCGAGCATCGGCGTATCGATCGTGAGCCCCCGGCCCGGCCGCAGTCCGGAGGGCGCCGTGCAGCTCGCCGACGAGGCGCTCTACGCGGCCAAGCGCGGTGGCCGCAACGGCATTCGCCTGGTGGACTGCTACGGAGTCAACTACTCGACGGGCGCATTCCGCCGCAGCGCGTGACGCTCGAGGAAGTGCTCGACCTTGTCGCGGTAGGTCCGTGAGAGCTTGAGCTCCTGACCGCCCTCGAGGCTGAGGAAGTACTCCCCATTCATGTGCGCGCGCAGGCTCCTGACGAACCGCAGGTTGACGATCGTCGAGCGGTGAACGCGCTGGAAGAGCCGAGGGTCGAGGATCTCTTCCAGCTCCTTCATCGTCCCTCGCAGGATGTGGGTGTCGCCCTCCGCGTGCACGCACATGTAATCGCCCGCCGCGTCGATCCACTGAATGGCCGGGATCGGCACCCGCACGGTCTTGCGGCCCTGGCGAATCGGCAAAACCTGCGGCTGGCGCACCCCGAGGGCCGCGGTCCCGCGCTCGAGCAGCTCCTCGAGCCCGATCTCACCCGCGCCGGTGATCTCGGCCACGATCTCCAGCAGCTGATCGCGCTGGTCGGCGGCGCTGCGCTCCACGGCGCTCTGCCGTACCCGCTCGAGCGCGGCATCGAACCTGCGCTCGTCGATGGGCTTCAGCAGATAGTCGATGGCGCGCGCCTCGAACGCCCGCACCGCGTACTGATCGTAGGCGGTGACGAAGACGACGAAGGGCACCAGGTGGCGCGGAAGCTGCGCCAGCACGTCGAAGCCGGAGAGTCCCGGCATCTGCACGTCCAGGAACACGAGGTCCGGCCGCTCGCGCTGCAGCATCGTCACGGCCTCGCGGCCGTTGCTGCACTCCGCCACGACCTCGAATTCAGGCGCCTCGCGCAGGCGCAGCGCGATGCCGCGGCGCGAGAGGAGCTCGTCATCGACGATGGCCGTGCGGATCCTCACGCGCTCGCGCCCTGCACGATGCGCACCGGGCGACGATATCGAGGCTCCGCCGGCAACGGCGGCGCCTGCTCGTGGGCGGCCGTCTCCAGGGGCAGCGCCAGCTCGATCCTCAGGCCCGGCCGGCTGTTGAGTGCGGCGAAGCGGAAGCTGTCGCCATAGAGCACTGCGAGGCGCTCGCGCGTGTTGCGCAGCCCCACTCCGCCGCGCCGCTCCGTGGGCCGCGACCGCTCGTCGAGTCCCGGCCCGTCATCGATCACGCTGATTTCCAGCATCGCGCCGCGGGCACGCCCCTCGATGCGCACCATGCCGCCCTCTTCGCGCGGCGACACGGCGTATTTCAGAGCGTTCTCCACCAGCGGCTGCAGCAGCAGGCTCGGCACGAGGGCATCGAGCGCCGCGCCCTCGATCGCGTACTCGAGCCGCAGGCGCTCGCCGAATCGCAGCCTCTCCGTGCCCAGGTACAGATCGAGTGCCTCGATCTCCTGCCGCAGCGTCACGCGCTTCATCGGGTCCTGATCGAGGGTGTAGCGCAGGAACTCCGAGAGGCGCATGACGGCGTGACTCGCCGTGCGATTCTGGTTGTCGAGGATGAGCGTGGAGATGGCGTTGAGCGTGTTGAAGAGAAAGTGCGGATTCAACTGGTAGCGCAGCATCTTCAGCTGCGCCTCCTGGGCCAGAGTCACGGCCTTGAGCACCGCCTCCTGCTGCTGCTGCTTCGACTCGTAGGACTTGATGCCGAAGTAGAGCGCGCTCCAGCAGAGCAGCAGGTAGGTGGAGAGGAGCGCGTTCTCGAACAGATCGAACAGCGAGTTGAAGTGCTTGCTCGGATCGCAGAAGTGCTGGTACGTGAGATTGATGACGATGCGCAGCGGCAGGGCCGTGGCATACGAGGTTACGAGCACGACGGGAATGACCCAGCGCTCGCCCTGGCCCCAGATGCCCCGGTAGATGTAGCGCATCGGGGCGGACAATACGAATCCCGCGGCCGCCGCGATGGCGATCACCGGCCCGATGTTGACGGGCTCCTTGTAGAAGAGGAAGCCGAAATAGACCGTCAGCCCGTAGGCCAGCCAGCCGGCCGCGTGCAGGGACCAGAAGAGCCGGTTGCGGCTGGAGCGCAGTTGCGTAAGCGTGAGCATGGTCACCGTGTTCCCCCACGGACCATCATACTCAGGAAGAATTCCCCGGGGAATTGCCTGGGTCAGGATACCGAGCCGAGGAGCGTCTCCAGAGGCTGCTGCCGGGCCAGCATGGGGCCTTGCGCGAAATCGCACCCGACCGCGGTCAGCCACTGGAGCGATGCCTGCGAGTCCACCTGCTGGGCCGCGCAGTGCATCCCGAGCACTTTCACGGCCTGGACCACCGCCACGACGAGTGCCTGGGACAGCTTGTCGCGCAGAGCGCTCCCGGTGAGGCGCGCATCGATCTTCACCAGCCGCAATGCCTTGGAGCGCAGGAGCGGCACCACCGCGGAATCGAACGAGAAGTCGTCGATGACGACGAAGCAGCCGAGCTTCTCGCATCCGGCCATGAAGCGCTCCACCTGCGCGCGGCGCTGGGTGCAGAGCGGCTCGGCGATCTCGAAGCCGACCGTGTCGGGCGCGATGCCGTTGCCTTGCAGGCCCGCCGCGACCTGCTTGAGGAAACCCTCGTCCTCCAGCGTGGCGATGGAGAGGTTGAGCGTGAAGCTCGCGGGCTCGACCGTCCAGGCTGCGCGGTGGCTGCCGAGCCAGGCGAGCAGGCGCTGCATGGCCAGAGCATCGAGCACGGCGGGGTCGCGCAGCTCCCGAGCGGTGCCGGCCGGCAGCACCTCGAATCGCCGCGTGCGTCCGCCGGAGCGCAGCTTCACGAAGGGCAGCACTTCCAGGCTGACCAGCGAAGGATCGAGCGCGATCGTGCGGGCGGTGCCGGTCGAGCGCGCGCCGCCGAGGTTCCTCGTGTTGCCTGTCTCGGCAGGCGCGGACGGCTTGAGCATCCGCGCGCTGCCGGTATCGGCCGCAGCCGGATGGCCTGGCGGGCGCGAGCTGCCGGTGTCCGCCAGGTCGGACGGGCGCAGCGCCCGCGAGGTGCCGGAGTCGGCCGGCGAGCCGGCTGTCCCGGAGGCCCGGGAGAAGCCGTTCGTGAGCGGCGCCTGAGCCGGCGGGGGCGCGCGCACCGCAGCCGCCGCTTCAACCGGCGATGCGACGATCGGCGCATCCGTCAGATCGAATTCCAGAATGTCGTTCACTGCCCGCGGAGACAGCTCGCCCTCCGGCTTGGGCGGAGCCGGCGCTCGCGCCTGAGAGGGGATCGCCGCGGTCTGCGTGTCCGGCGAGGCGGCCGGTGCCTCGGCGGCTGCCAGGGAGAGCACCAGCGCCGTCGGTTCGGCGTCCGGCCTGCGGGGGCCGGCAGGCCTCAGGAGCACCGCCAGCTTCTGCATGATGGTGCGCGTGGGCGCGGACAGGATGCGGTCGGTCAGGCCTTCGCCGCCGGATTTGAAGTCGGCGAGGATCATGGCGAGCCCGACCAGGTGACCCTGCGGCGCGCGCACGGCGAGGAAGGCGGCAATGCGGCCATCCTCGAGTCCATTCTCGCAACAGTTCTTCGCGCCGTCGCCGCCCAGGGTGTCCAGCGCATCGAGCACCAGGGAGTGCTCGTCCGGGCCGAGAGCTCCCTCACTCAGCCAGAGGACATTGCCCTGGCTGTCATAGATGGAGACGGAGTGCAGCCGCATCGGCGGCAGCGCCGCTCGCAGTTGCCAGCCCAGAGCCTCCGCCGTGACCGGCTCCGCGCCGGGCGCTGCGGAGGCCGGTGGCGTGCGCGCCGACCGCGCATTCTGTGGCTGCAATACTTTCCCCATCGCGGGCCGCGTTCCTGGTATGGAATATCTTTTAGGGTGACAGCATACTCCCGGCGCCGCCGTGAAGTGGGTCTAGTTCAACGCGCTGCTCCGGCGAGCGCCCGCACTCGAATGTGCGAGCCGGGGGGCTCTGCCGGCACGGAGGGTGATTGGCACGCCCTGGCGGCGCCTTTCATCGCGGACACCCAACGCGTCCGCTTTCCTCGAGCGTCGAGCTCGCGCGAGCGGGTCCAGGAGAGTGCCGTGGACGGCTGCGCGCCGTGAGAAAACTCACGCCGTTTGACTAAATCCGGGTCCGCTGCCGGTGAGGAAGTCGTTCTTTCCGATCTCGACACCGCTCTGGCGCAGGATCGCGTAAGCGGTGGTGACGTGGAAGAACGCGTTGGGAATCACCCAGCGAACGAGGTAGTCGAGGCCTTTGAACTCCAGCGTTCGGTCGCGCAGCGCCACCTTGATGGCGCGATCCTCCGAGCCCTCGAGAGCGCCGGCCGGGACGCCCCTCATGAAATCGATCGTGCGCGCGATGCGCGTGCGCAGATCCTCGAACGTCTGCTCCTGGTCCTCGAACTTCGGCGCTTCGACGCCGGCGAGACGCGCCACGCCGTACTTGCACATGTCGGTGGCGATCTGAACCTGCCGGGTCAACGGGAACATGTCGGGCGTGAGCCGCGCGGCGAGGAGCAGCGCCGGGTCGTACTTGCGCGCGCTGGCGTGGGCGTGGCCCTTCTCGAGCACGTGCGAGAGATTCGCGAGCGCGTTGGCGAGCAGGTCGACCGAGACTGCGTGGACGGAAATCGGCATTGGCGGCTACCCCCGGGAGTTGATCTGAAACGCTGGATCCGCGCACATCGTAAGGCCCCAAGCCCTGGCGCGCGTGCCCCTCGGGTGAAACAATAGGGTCCCGCTTTCGAGGGATTGCACCCGGCGTGAGTCAGCTCTGGACACCGGCACAACTGGCCGTTCTGGCCAAGGTCGTGGACCTCAACGGCTTCTCCTCCGCCGCGCGTGCGCTCGGGGTGCCCAAGGCGGCGGTGAGCCGGGCGATCGCGGACCTCGAGGGGGCGCTCGGGGTCCGGCTGCTCGAGCGCACGACGCGGCGCCTGTCCCTGACCGCGGCCGGGCGTCTCCTCTATCCGCATGCCCGGCGCGTGACCGAGGAATGCGATGCGGCGCGGGCGGCGATAGCCAGGCTGCACGCCCCAGCCACGGGGCCGCTGCGCATCGTGTCCGATACGACGTACGGACGTCTGCTTTTGACTCCCCTCGTGCCCCGCTTTCTGGAAAGCTTTCCGGACATTCCCCTGGAAATGGCGCTCGATGGCGCTGAAGCGCAGGGCGGCTGGGATGTCGCCATCCGCACGCGTCCGCCCGATGATCCCGCCATTGCGCATCGCCTGCTCGGCGCCCCGCCCGCAGTGCTCTGCGCGACCCCCGCTTACCTCGAGCGGCGGGGCACGCCCGCACGGCCGGAGGATCTGCGCTCTCACGACCTCCTGACGCCGGAGGCCACGGAGCTGCCGGAATTCCGGCTGCTGCTCAGCCGCGGGACGCAGCGCGCCGAGGTGGCGGTATCGCCCAAGCTGGCGGTGGGCGATCCGGCAGTGCTGCACGCGGCCACGGCGGCAGGCCTGGGGATCGGGCTGCTGCCGGGGTTTCTCTGCCGCCAGGGCCTTGCCACCGGCCGCTTGCGGGCGGTGCTGCCGGAGTGGACTGCGCCGCCCGCCGCGGCTCTGTACGCCCTCTATCCCGCCGACCTGGAAGCCGACCCGCGCGTGCGCCGCTTCGTGGAGTTTCTGGCGGCGAGTGTCGTGCCCGCGATGGCGGCGGCCTGAAATCCTACCCGCCGGCAGACAGGTTACTGGCCAGTAGGATTGCTGCCCCGCGGCGGCTAAACTAGTCCGCCACCGGGCCGCTCATCGGCTCTCAACGCCTCGCCGGAGATGACTCATGTACCGCGCGCCGCTCGACGAACTGCGTTTCGTGCTCGAGGAGCTCCTCGGCGTCGGACAGCTCGCCGCCTGTCCCGCCCTCGCCGACTACAGCGATGAGCTCGGCGCCTCGGTGCTGGAGGAGGCGGCGCGGCTCGCCGAGACGGTGCTCGATCCGCTCAACCGCCCCGGCGATCGCGAGGGCGCACACTGGACGGCGGAGGGCGTGACCGCGCCGAAGGGCTTCAAGGACGCCTACTGGCAGTACGTGCGCGGCGGCTGGCAGCAGCTCGGCGCCGATCCGCGCTTCGGCGGACAGCGGGTGCCGCAGCCGCTGAGCAGCGCCGTGCAGGAGGTCCTGGCCGCGTCCAACCTCGCGTTCGAGCTCTGTCCGATGCTGACCCACGGCGCGGTGCACGCGCTCTCCCTATGCGCGTCCGAGGAGCAGCAGCGGCTCCTCCTGCCGAAACTGGCGGCGGGAGAGTGGACCGGCACGATGGTGCTGACGGAGCCGCAGGCCGGCTCCGACCTGGCGCTGGTGCGCGCGCGCGCGGTGCCGGAGGGCGATCACTACAGGCTCTTCGGACAGAAGATCTTCATCACCTGGGGCGAGCACGACTACACCGACAACATCATCCACATGGTGCTGGCGCGGATCGAGGGCGCCCCGGAGGGCGTCAAAGGCATCTCTCTCTTCATCGTGCCGAAGGTGTTGGTCAATCCCGACGGCTCTCTCGGCGAGCGCAACGAGGTTCGGTGCGTGTCGCTCGAGCACAAGCTCGGCATCCATGCGAGTCCGACCTGCGTCATGCAGTTCGGCCACGACAAGGGCGCGGCCGCATATCTCGTGGGCGAGCCGAATCGCGGCCTCGAACACATGTTCCTCATGATGAACACGGCGCGTCTCGCCGTGGGCGTGCAAAGCTATGCCGTCGGCGAGCGCGCATTCCAGCAGGCGGCGGAATACGCGCGCACGCGCATCCAGGGCAGGCCTCCGGGCCCGGCGGATGCGCATCGGCTGCCCATCATCCATCACCCCGATGTCAGGCGCATGCTGCTGACCATGAAAGCCTGCACGCAGGCATCGCGGGCAATTGCCCTCTACGCCGGGCTGCAGCTCGATCTCGCCGCATATCATCCGGAGGCCGCGGTGCGGACCGCCGCCCAGGCGCGCGGGGATCTGTTGATTCCGATCGTCAAGGCCTGGAGCAGCGAGACCGCGAACGAAGTCGCCGGTATCGGCGTGCAGGTCCACGGCGGCATGGGGTTCATCGAGGAGACGGGCGCGGCGCAGTACGTGCGCGACGTGCGCATCACCACGATCTATGAGGGAACCACCGGCATCCAGGCCAACGACCTCGTCGGCCGCAAGATCGGCCGCGACCGCGGCGCCGCCATGGGTGCGCTCATCGCCGAGATGCGCCGTGAGCTTCAGGCGCTGAGCCCCGGTGCCGCTGCGCCGCGGGAGACCCGCGATGCGGCGTTGCGCTCCGTCGATCTGCTGCAGTCGGCGACCCGTTCCATTGGCGGCAACATGGCCTCGGACCCCGAGCGCGCCCTGGCCGTCGCCGTCCCGTACCTGAAACTCTGCGGCCTGGCGATCGGAGGCTGGCTGCTCGCCAAGTCGGCGGCAATCGCCGACTCGGGGAGCGGCAGCGCGGGACGGGAGTTCTACCAATCGAAGGTCCAGACGGCGCACTTCTATGCCAGGCAGGTGCTGCCGCAGGCGATCGGGCTGGCGACAATCGTCGAGGAGGGGGCGGCCGGGGTGTTGGATGCAGAGCCGGAGCGGGTGTGATCGTCCGGGGGCTCGCTGGCGCCGGGCTTCATCTTTCCGCGGGAGTGGCCGTGGTGCGGCGGGACCCGGCGGGCTGGCTTTTTCTGCTGCTGCGTGCCTATCGGAACTGGGACTTCCCCAAGGGAATGGTGGAGGCGGGCGAAGAGCCGCTGGCGGCCGCCCGCCGCGAGGTGCACGAGGAAACGCTCATCGATGACCTGGAGTTCACCTGGGGCGATGTCTGTCTGGACACCGGCCCGTACGGACATCGCAAGATTGCCAGGTATTATCTGGCCGAGACGCGCACGGCGCGCGTCGTGTTGCCGGTGAGCCCCGAGCTCGGGCGGCCCGAGCACGAGGAGTGGCGCTGGGTCGATCGTGCCACGGCGCTTTCCCTCACCGCCGCGAGAGTGCAACCCGTGGTGCGATGGGCCGCGCAGATCGTGGGCGCCGCATGACCCGGCCCGCACGGGTGCGTCTCGCGATCCCGCTCACGCTGGTTGCGTTGAGTCTCGCACCAGGTGTTGGCGCGGCGTTGGGCCTCGGGTCGAGCGATCCGCGGACTCACGGTGACGTGCAGACGGCCCGCGCGCGCGTCACCGTTACGGACGACTTCGGACGTCGCGTCACGGTGCGCTATCCGCCCAAGCGGATCGTCAGCCTGGCTCCCGGCGCGACCGAAATGCTGCTCGCCGCCGGTGCGGGCCATCAGCTGGCGGCGACCATCCAGTACTCCGGACAGCCCGCATCCGAACGCGGACTGCCCAAGATAGGGACTGCCGATGCCATCGACATGGAGCGTTTGATCGCAGCACGGCCCGATGTGGTCGTGGTCTGGCCCGGCGGCAACAATCCGGCGGAGATCGCAACCATCGAGCGCTTAGGCATTCCCGTGTATCGGCAGCAGGCCGATACGCTCGAAGGCATCGGGGCGTCGCTGCGCCGGCTCGGAAGGCTGACGGGCACGAGCCGCGTGGCCGATCGCGAAGCCGCGCGGCTAGAGGCGAGGCTCGCGTCCCTGAGGAGGCGCTATGCCGGCGTGAGCCGTCCGACGACGGTGTTGCTGGAAGTCTGGAATCGGCCGCTCTACACCGTGGGCGGCAAGGAGCTCATGAGCGATGCGCTGCGGGTGTGCGGGGCCCGAAACATCTTTGCGGACCTGCCGCAGCGCGCACCGGCCATCGGCATCGGCGCGGTGCTCGCGCGCAACCCCGACATGATCATCGCGGTGGCACCGCCCGGCCGTGGGGCGTCCTGGCTGGCGCGGTGGAGGCGATTTCCGTTCCTGCGCGCCGTGAGAAGGGGCTGGCTGCTGGCGTTCGAGGATCAGCGGTTGAGCGGGTTGGGACCGGGGGTCATCGGCGCGACCGCCGTCCTCTGCCGGAAGATCGTGGCCCTGAAGTCGCGGCGCCGAGCCGGGTAGGCGAGCCTGCGCTGCCAGGAAGGCGAACCGCGGCCCGTCCGCTGCACGGATGCTCCGAGGATCTCTTAGACACACTCCAAAAAGGCCTCGGCCGGCGAGTGGCCGCAACCCGCAAGCCATCATCGTGCGCCCTGTTCGCACGATTGTGCCGTGCGCGACCCGGCTGGCGAGACATTCCTGAACCACTGTTCAGGAAGTCAGGCATCAGACATCGCCGAAAGACCGTGTGGGAATCTCGCGTCGCGACGCACGCGGCAGTTGAATTCGCCGCGGCGACGCAGCGGCGGCTCGGGTATCCCAGCGGCGGGCCCTCTGGTAGAGTGTTGATCGGGAACCACCAATTACAATGACTCAGGGCCGGGCCAGCAGGGCGGCAGCGTTTCGGAAGATGGCCAGGATCAGCTCTCTCGTTGTGCGCACGCTGCTCGATCTGCTGTACACGGCCTTGGTATCCCTGTTGGTATTGACGACAGCGCGGGCCGACGACCCGGTGGTGCGTTTCAATCTGCCGGCGGAGCCTCTACCGCGCGCGCTCATCGACTTCTATCACCAGTCCGGCATCGAGCCCGGGTTTGCCCCGACGTCGCGTATGGAGAAGGCCACGAGCCATCCGGTCTCCGGCGTGATGGCGAGCTCGGAGGCCCTCGCGCTGCTGCTGAAGGATACCGGTTATACCTTTCAATTCGACACCGCTGATGCGGTCGACATCATTCCGGCCGGCAGGCCGGCCGACGGGCATGCGGTCGCGGCCGAGCGCGTGGTCGGAGCGCACGCGCGGCCGTCCCCGCCGGCGGCAGTCGCGCGAGAGCGGCGGCGGCTCGACGAGGTCGACGTCACGGGAAGTCTGATTCCGGGCGTACAGGACGCCGTCGCTCCGGTGATCTACCTGAAGCGCCGGCAGCTCGCCATGTCGAGCTACCCGACCATCCAGGACGCGCTCTACTCGCTTCCGATGATCTCGCTCAACGGACCGCGCGAGGATCTGGGGATCGACGGCAACAACCAGTATGGCGCCGGCCTCGACCTGCGGGGCCTCGGCGTCGGCGCCACTCTGGTTCTGGTGAACGGACACCGCCAGCCCCTCTCCGGCCTCAACGGCGACTTCGTGGACGTGTCGACCATTCCCCTGAGCGCGGTGAAGCGCATCGAGGTCCTGCCGGACGGCGCTTCGGCCATTTATGGATCGGATGCCATCGCCGGCGTCATCAACATCATCATGCGGAATGATTTTCAGGGCGCCGAGTCAAAGGTGACCTACGGGACCGCCATCGGAGGGCGGCGGGACATCACGGCCTCGCAGTTGCTCGGCACTCGCTGGAGCAGCGGCCATGCGATGCTGGCCTACGAATACTCCGACGCGACCCCGCTCGCTGCGTCGCAGCGCCCATACGCCGCCAATGCGGACAAGACTCCTTACGGCGGCGCCAATTACGACAGCTACTACAGCAATCCCGGGAACATCCTCAATCCCGCAACGCAGCTGCCGGCCTACGGAATTCCGGCGGGACAGAACGGGCGGTCACTGACCGCGGCGGCATTGTCCACGAGCATCAATCTCGAGAACCCTTTCTCCCGGTACCAGATCTTTCCGGACGTGACCGCCAACGAGCTGTACGGAACGGCGGCTGAAAACATCGACAGAAGACTGCAGATCTACTTCGAGGGACGCTTCGCCGCGAGAGACGTGCTGCAGAACAACTTCCCGCAGACGGATCTGCTGCCGGTGCCGGCGTCGAATCCCTTCTATGTCAACCCGTTCGGGAACGTGCCCTTCACCCTGGTGTCATACAGCTTCTCACGCGATTTCGGCCCGACGGTCTTTTCCGCGAAGACACAGGTATACACCGGCACGGCCGGCGTCAAATGGCGGCTCGGGAGCGCCTGGCAGGCGACGCTCAGCGAATCGTACGGACGCCAGACTCTTCTGACCCGGGAGTCCAACGTGCCGGACGCGGCCGCTCTGGCCGCGAGCCTCGCCGATCCGAATCCGACCACCGCCTTCAACCCCTTCGGCGACGGCTCGAATACGAATCCGGCGACTCTGGCGGCGATCCGGCACGTCTTCCCGCTGCACGTCATGACGAGCATCGAATCCACCCGCCTGGTGGGAGAGGGCCCGGTGTTCAGGATGCCCGCGGGCGAGGCGAAGCTCGCGGTCGGCGTCGAGCGGAGGGAGGAAGCGCTGTTCCACGACGTCGCGGATCCGCTCGATCCCGCCGGTCAGACGGTCCCCCAGCGCTACTCCCGCCACATCACCGCGCTGTTCTCGCAGCTCGCCCTGCCCCTGATCGGCAATCCGGCGGGTTCCCGCGCCGTGCCGCGGCTCGACCTGAACCTCGCGGGACGTTACGAGCACTACAGCGACTTCGGGGGCACCTTCAATCCGACGGTGCGCATTCAATGGGTTCCCCTCCAGACATTGAAATTGCGCGCGAGTTGGGGGCGATCCTTCCGGGCGCCGACTCTGGACAACCTGTACGACACGGCGGGAAATGCGTCAGGCCTGGTCGTGCTTCCCGATCCGGCCTCGCCGACCGGCCGCTCGCTGGCGCTCATCGAGCAGGGGTCGAATCCCGGCCTGAAACAGGAAACCGCCGATACCTGGACGGCCGGCTTCGACTTCGCGCCCGACTTCCTGGCCGCTGCCACGTTCTCGTTGACCTACTACTCGATCGATTACCGCAACCGCATCGCGCAGCCGGCGGCGGACAATCCGTTCACGATCCTCGTCAATGCGGCGGAGTGGGCCCCGGTGATCACGCGCAATCCCTCCCCCGCGCAGGTGGCCGCCGTCTGCAACAACCGCGGCTACCGCTACCAGGGGTCAGCATCCGAGTGTCTCGCCAGCTCGCCCGCGGAGATCGTCGACGGTCGGTTGGCCAATCTGGCGACCACCCGGACCACGGGCTTGGATCTGGAGGCAAAGGACACCGTCAGCGGCGCCCTGGGAACTCTCGACCTCGGAGTGACTGCGAACTATGTGATTGCGTTCGAGCAATCGGTCACCGCCGCCTCGCCCGCTCTCGACATCGTGAATACGATCGACAATCCGCTCGCTCTGCGCCTGCGCGGGCTGATCGGGTGGCGCCGCTCGGGCCCGGGGCTGCCCGGGCCGGGCTTCGATCTGGCGATCAACCATACGGGCGGATACCGGAATCCGAGCAGCGCGCTGTTGCCGCACGTGTCCCCGTGGACGACCGTGGATGCACGCTTTTTTTACCGCACGGGGGCGGACGCGGGGTGGTTGAGCGGCCTCGAGCTTTCCGTCAATGTCGTGAACGTGCTCAACCACGACCCGCCGTTCGTCGATGATATTTTCGGCTACGACGTCTTCAACGTACAGGCCCTCGGCCGCGTCGTAAGCGCCAGCATCGACAAACGGTGGTGACGCCCGCAATTGGCGGGCTATCGACGATTGCGGGCGAGGGGTCTGGATCGGGTCAGTAAACCGTGAATCCGAAGCCGTTGTCGGCCTTGGAGCCGAGCCAGCCGCCGCGCGTATCCGAAACCTTGCCCAACTCCACGAGCTCGGATGCCGGCTCCGCCTTCTGCTCCTGATGGGTGGCTTCGGCCTTGTCTTCAGAAGTGTTCAACACAGTTTCCGAAACAACGTTCATGCGTTCCTCCTCGCAGCATTGTCAGGAGAGCGTCGAGAGATCTTCATGTTACAACAAAGCGGCCCCGCGGCGATAGGAGCGCCCGCGGGGCCGCCGGTGGCGGCATATGTAGAGTACGAGTCGCCTCTATGCCGCCTGAGCCTCCCTGATGGACGTCCCCGACGTGATGCCTTCCAGAACCCGAGCCGCCGCATGAACCGTGGCCGCGATCCTCACGGCGCTCTGGACGGCTTCCCGAGGCATGCCATGCTGGCGAATCTGCCGCTCGTGTGAGGAGATGCAGCTGCCGCACCCGTTGATGGCGGAGACTGCGAGGCAGACCAGCTCGAACTCCACCTTGTCCATTCCGGGGTTGCCGATCACGTTCATGCGCAGCCGGGCCGGCATCCCGGCGTATTCCGGATCCTCGACCAGGTGCAGGAAGCGGTAGTAGACGTTGTTCATGCCCATGATGGCGGCTGCCGCCCTGGCGCCCGCCTGGTATGCGGCATCGAGGTGCGCCGCCGCCAACTCGCCCATGGCCGCCGCGAAGGCGGGGTTGCGGGAGGCTTCGGCGGCGCCGAGGGCCACCGCCCAGATCTGCCTCTCGGTGAGGCCGGGCGCACCCGTCGGTGAGAGCACGGAGCCCAGGTTGAGCTTGAGATCGCGCGCGTAGTCGGGCAGCGCATCGCGAAGGCTGTCCAGGGTGGTCATGGGGTCCTCTCTGTCGTTTCAGGCTGTGTTTCGTCGGCGTGCGGTCGGCGGCTCAGGCCGCCTTCAGGGTGTCCTCGCCCTGCTTCCAGTTGCAGGGGCAGAGCTCGTCCGTCTGCAGCGCATCGAGCACGCGCAGTACTTCCTCTGGATTGCGGCCCACGTTGAGGTCGGTGACATACACGAAGCGGATCACTCCCTGCGGGTCCACGATGTAGGTGGCGCGTTGAGCGACGCCCGCCTCGAGGTCCAGGATGCCGAGGCGGAGGGAGAGCTCGCGCTTGATGTCGGAGAGCATGGGGAAGGGGAGATTGCGCAGCTCCTCCTTCTCGCGGCGCCAGGCGAGGTGCACGAACTCGCTGTCGATGCTGACGCCCAGCACCTGCGCGTCGCGGGCCTGGAATTCCTTCTCCAGCCGGCCGAACTCCGCGATCTCGGTCGGGCAGACGAAGGTGAAGTCCTTCGGCCAGAAGAAGACGACCTTCCACTTGCCCGCAAAGCTGTCGTGGGTGAAGGGCCGGAAGGCGGCGTCGAGGTCGTTCGACACCACGCCGGTGAGGGAGAAATCCGGAAAGCGCTGACCAATGCCTAACATGTCGTGAGCTCCTGAGGGTCGGGTGATCGTCGGGTCCCGTGAGGGAACTGAAGCGATCATCGGCCACGCCACGTGATTTATCCAATGGATTGACTTTATACTCCCGATAGATTTCATATATCGGACGCCCCACCCCGAGAGACCGTGATGGCCGACATCAAGCTGAAAGACCTTCGCTACCTCGTCGCAGTCGCCGACACGCGGCATTTCGGCCGTGCGGCGGAGCGCTGCTTCGTGAGTCAGCCGACGCTGTCGGCGCAGCTGAAAAAGCTGGAGCAGTACCTTGGCGTGCAGCTCATCGAGCGGCAGCCGAACAACGTCTCGCTCACCGATGCCGGTGCGCAGATCGTGGACCGGGCGCGGAGGATCCTCGAGGCCAGCGATGAGGTGGTCACGCTGGCGCGCGCCCACCGGGATCCGCTCGCGGGGCGGCTGCGGCTCGCATTCCTGCCGACGATCGGGCCGTACCTCCTGCCGCGTGTGTCACTGGCCATCCGGCGCGCTTTGCCGCGGCTCGAGCTGCACCTGTACGAGCATCAGACGGCGCCGATGCTCGAGAAGCTGCGCGCCGGAGAGTTGGACCTCGGGATCCTGGCGCTGCCGGTGGACCTGGAGGGCCTCGAGGCGCGCAGGCTCTTCGGCGAGACATTCACCGTGGCGGTACCGGAAGGGCACCGTCTGGCCAAGCGCGAGCGGGTACGGCCGGCCGACCTGGAGGACGAGACCCTGCTCCTCCTGGAGGAGGGCCACTGCCTGCGGGACCAGGCGCTCGAGGTCTGCAGCCGGGTCGGCGCGGGCGAGAGCCAGGACTTTCGCGCCACCAGCCTGGAGACGCTGCGGCAGATGGTCGCCACCGGGGCGGGGATCACGCTGCTGCCGCAGCTTGCTACCCAGGGCGCCTACGGCGAAGCGCGCGGTGTCGTCGTGTTGCCTTTCGCCAAGCCGGCGCCGGTGCGCCACATCGGCGCCGTGTGGCGCAAAACGACTGCCCGGCGGCCGGCGATCGATGCGGTCTGCAAGCTGATAGCCGATAAGGCGGGCTGACAGAGCCGCTCTGGCATAATCGATCGGTGAGCCGTCCCGGAACCAGCGCCCAGCACATCACTCCTTACGACCGGTTCGGCTGGCGCGATGCCGAGATCGAGAGCATGTTGATCTCCGGCGCGCAGCGGCCGGAGCTTGCCGCTTACTTCGGCGAGGCGGAGTATCTGGATCTCGCGCGGCTTGCGCGCAAGGCGAAGCGCGTTGGCGTCAGGGACGGCCTCCCTCACGTCGTGGTGGTGCCGGGCATTCTCGGCTCCCAGCTCGGCATGGTCCGTAAGCGCCCTTTGCCCGACGACGTGCTGTGGCTCGACCCGATCGACATCCAGGTGGGAAGGCTTCGGCTCCTCGGGCTCGATGCGAGGGCGCCGATCATTCCGCTCGGCGTGGTTCTCTATTCCCACCTCAAGCTGCGGCTCCGGCTTCGAGCGGCAGGTTTCGCCGTCACCCTGCACGATTACGACTGGCGTCTCGACATCGAAGCGTCGGCGACCTCCTTCGCCGAGCGGCTGCGGCGACTTTCCTCCAAGCGTCTCGCCATCGTGGCGCACAGCATGGGCGGCCTCGTGAGCCGTGCCGCGCTCGGGCTTCCCGGAATGCAGCACGTCGAGCGGGTGGTCCTCCTCGGGACGCCCAATCAGGGGTCCTTCGCGCCGGTCCAGGCGTTGCGGGGCACTTACGCGGTCGTGAGAAAGCTCGCGCGGCTCGATGCCGCCACGACCGCCGAGCGCCTCGCGGAGGAAGTGTTCAACAGCTTTCCGAGCCTCTACCAGATGGTGCCGGCGGCCGCAGCGGGCGGTGCGCACGACCTGCTCGACCCCGCGGCATGGCCGGATTCCGGGCCGCCGCTGCAGTCGCGGCTCCTCGAGAGCGCGCGCCGTTTCCGCGAGAGACTCCCGCCTCCCGACGAGCGCTTCACCGCCATCGCGGGCGTGGGGCAGGAGACGGTCACAGCCGTGTCGAGCCGGCGAGACGGCTTCACATACACGATCACGCGTCACGGCGATGGAACCGTCTCCGCCGCCAGTGCCGCGTTGGGTGGCGCCCGGACATACTTCACCAGGACTGCGCATAGTGACCTGACACGCGACGAGGACGTCGCCTCGGCGATCGTGGATCTCCTGCGCACCGGGTCCACCCAGCGCCTGCCCACGCGCTGGATCAGCCGCAGCAGCGCGCAAGCCCGTGTGACCGACCGCGAATTGCGCCGCACCCACATCGAGAAGGTGGACTGGGCCGGTCTCACGCCCGCCGAGCGCCGGGCCTTCCTGCAGAACTTGAACGAGCCGCCGGCGCTGCGGCTGCGCGTACCGGCCGCGCGCCGGCGAGGCCTGCAGCGCTCCCCGGCCCGCGCTCGTAAGCGCGGGCAGATCTGATGGCGTCAATCAGAGCACGAGCGGGATCAGCATCCTCGTGCGGCGGCGGTAGGCGGGATAGGTGTCGGGAAACTGCGCGAGCATCATCCTTTCCTCCGTGCGCGCGCTGAAGAGGAAGTAGGCGAAGTACAGCGCGAAAAGCGCCAGCCAGAGGATGCCGACCGCCAACGCGGAGCCGATCATGGCGAGCATGATGCCGCTGTAGATCGGATGCCGCACGTAGGCGTAGGGCCCGGAGGTCACGAGCTCGTGCCCCTGCCGTAGCGACATGGGCATGCCCCAGTTGCGTCCGAGGTGCGCCCGCGCCCAGAACGCCAGGGCGAACCCGGCCACACATAACCCGACCCCCGTCCACTGCGTGGCGATGCCAGGATGGAGCGGCAGGGCGCGACCGATCCATTGGGCGAGGCCGCCGGCCGCCCGCGGGTGAAGTTTCAGGACGACGAGCACGCCGACGCCGATGGCCAGGCGTGCGCCCCAGCCGCTCCAGCGCGCGCTGCGGCTCGCCCGCTTGTTGAATTGCGCGAGGATCAGCCAGTAGGCGACGAAGGCGAGCCAGAGCCAGCCGATGACCACCGAAGGTTTCGGCATGGCCGCCGGCCTCAGTCCCGGAAGTTGTTGAACTGCAGCGGCAGGTCGAGCTTGGAGCCGCGCAGCAGCCTGATGGCCTCCTGCAGATCGTCGCGCTGCTTGCCGGTGACGCGGACCTTCTCGCCCTGAATGCTCGCCTGCACCTTGAGCTTGGAATCCTTGATGAGGCGCGTGACCTTCCTGCCGGTCTCGGCGTCGATTCCCTGTTTCAGCAGCACCTGCTGGCGCGCCGCGGAAAGGGTGGTCTCGGGCTCCTTGACGTCCAGGCAGGCGAGGTCGATGCCGCGTTTGCCCAGGCGCAACTTCAGGATATCGAGCATCTGCTTGAGCTGAAATTCCACCTGCGCGTGCAAGGTCACGGTGAACTCCTCGAGCTCGAACCGCGCCCCGGTATCCTTGAAGTCGAAGCGCTGGGTGAGCTCGCGGTTCGCCTGGTCGACGGCGTTGGCGACTTCGTGGGCGTTGAGCTCGGAGACTACGTCGAAAGACGGCACGGGGTCGTTCCTTTGAAGCGTCCGGGGCGGCTCGGGTGCGTCGCACGGGCCGGCATCAGGGCGGGTATTGTAGCCCACTACCCGGCGGTGATACGCTCCGGCCCATGTCCCAGCGGCACATCCGGATCCAGTGGTGGTGGCGCACTCCCAAACCGGAGTGGGTCCCTGGACGTGGACGCGGCTGCTAGTCTCTCGACACCCTACTAAACAAGCAACGCCACCAGGACCCACCCGGCAAAACCGGCGTGGGTTTTTTTATATGTCAGCCCGAAAGCAAATCAATCAGCGGCTCGAGGCCGCCCTCGAGCGGCGAGATCGGCGGCAGTCGAGGGACCGGCCGCACCGAGCGCGGCGGCAGGTGTCTTCGTGCCCATGAACTCACGGTTCGACATCCCTGGAGATCTCGACACGCCGGTCTCGGCGTTCATGAAGCTTGGCGCCTTCGCGCCGCGCTTCCTGCTCGAGAGCGTGGAAGGCGGCGAGCGTCTGGCGCGCTACTCCTTCATCGGGTTCGGGGATGGGCTCGAGGTGCGGCTCGATCGGGACGGATTCCAGATCGGGGCCGAGCCGCGGCGGCCCATACCGACGACGGCCGCGCAGCTGCTGGCAGGGCTGCGGGATGCGCTCGCCCGGGCACCCAAGCCGGGCCCGCAGATCGCCGGGGTACCGCTGGCCGGCGGCCTCGTGGGCTACGCGGCCTACGACATCGTGAGGTTCTTCGAGCGGCTGCCGTTGCCGTCCGGACGCGACAGCGGCGTCCCCGCCCTGCACTATGTCGCGCCCCGCTCGCTCCTGGTTTTCGATCACCTCACGCGCGGCATCGCGCTGCTGCATGACGGGTCGGAGGAAGAGCGTCGCAGCCTCAGGAGAGAGGTTGTTCGCGCGTTGCGAGGAGGGTTGTCGACCGGACCGCGTAGCGGCCGTTACGGGCGCCCGGAGCCGGCATTCAGCCGCCACGACTACATGGCAGGCGTGAAGCGGACACAGGAATACATCGCGGCGGGCGATGTCTACCAGCTCGTCCTCTCGACCCGCTTTCAGGGCCGTCATGAGCTTGATCCGTTCCAAGCGTATCGCGCGCTGCGCCTCATCAATCCTTCCCCCTACATGTACTACTGCGCCCTTGGCGATGTGACCGTGGTGGGCTCCTCGCCCGAGGCCCTGGTGCGGCTCAAGGAAGGCCGGGCGCAGCTGCGGCCCATCGCAGGCACGCGGCCGCGGGCGGACGATCCGGTGGTGGACGTGGCCCGGGAGGCGGAGCTGCGGGCGGATCCCAAGGAAAACGCCGAGCACGTCATGTTGGTCGACCTTGCGCGCAACGACCTCGGGCGGGTGGCGCTCGCGGGCAGTGTCGGCGTCGATCCCTATCGCGCCATCGAGCGCTACAGCCACGTGATGCACATGGTCAGCGGCGTCAACGGCCGGCTGGAGCCGGGGCGCGACGCATTCGACCTGTTTGCGGCGACGTTTCCGGCGGGCACTCTGGTGGGAGCGCCCAAGGTCCGCGCCATGCAGATCATCGATGAGCTCGAGCCCGTCAGCCGCGGTCTCTACGGCGGCACCGTGGGATATTTCGGGGCGAGCGGCGACATGGATCATGCGATCACCATCCGCACGCTGGTCTTCCGCGGGGACGAGTACAGCTATCAGGCCGGGGCCGGGATCGTTGCCGACAGCGTACCGGCCACGGAGCACGAAGAGGTTCTCGCCAAGAGCGGCGCGATGGTGCGCGCCCTCGAGCTGGCGGAGGAGGGCCTGTGACGGACGCATCGGCAAAGCCGGCCAGACCGCGCCTGCTCCTGATCGACAACTACGACTCCTTCACCTACAACCTGGTGCAGGCATTCCTGGTGCTCGGAGCGGACGTGCTCGTGTACCGGAACGATGCCATCGCGGTGGAGGCTGCGCGGGCGCTGGCGCCGACCCACCTCTGCATCTCACCGGGGCCGGGCACCCCCTATGACGCCGGCGTCTCCATGGACATGATCCGGGCCTTTGCCGGGCACGTGCCGGTGCTCGGGGTCTGCCTGGGGCATCAGTCGATCGTGGAGGTGTTTGGCGGCAAGGTCGTGCGCGCGGGAAGGCTGATGCACGGCAAGACTTCGCTGGTGCAGCACGATGGACGCGGACTGTTCGCGGATCTGCCGCAGCCGTGCGAAGTTGGCCGCTATCATTCCCTCATCGCCGCGCCGGAGACGCTGCCTGCCGAGCTGACCGTCACGGCCCGCACGCCGGAAGGCGAGATCATGGGCGTTCGTCACCGCGACCTCCCCGTGGAGGGAGTGCAGTTCCACCCGGAAAGCATTCTGACGCCGCAGGGCCCCCGGCTCCTTGGGAATTTCCTCGATGCCCGCCGCGCGTGATCTCCTCGACCGCCTGCTGGAGCGGCGCGACCTGACGCAGCCGCAAGCCGAGGAGCTGCTCGGCGTGCTGGCCGACCCGACAACATCTCCTGCCTTCGCCGGCGCCGTCCTCGCGGCGATGCGCTCCAAAGGCGCGGTCGCCGATGAAGTCCGAGGCTTCGCCCAGGCGATGCGGCGTCTGGCACGCAGACCCTCCATCCCTGCTGGCCTTGCGGCCGTCGATGTCGTCGGTACCGGAGGCGACGCCTCCGGCAGCCTCAATATCTCCACGGGCACCGCGCTACTCACCGCCGCTTGCGGCGTGCCGGTGGTCAAGCACGGCAACCGCTCGATCTCCAGCCGCGCAGGCAGCGCCGATGTGCTGGAAGCGCTGGGGCTCGCGCTGCCCCTCGATGAGGAGCTCGCCGGGCGGTATCTCGCGGCCTGCAACTTCACGTTCCTGTTCGCGCCCCACTACCACTCTGCGACCCGGGCGGTCGCTGCGGTGCGTGCGGCGCTTGGTGTGCGCACCGTGTTCAACATCCTGGGGCCGCTCACCAACCCGGCGGAGCCGCCTTTCCATGTGATCGGCGCCTTCAGCCTCGAGGTGGCCGACCTCATCTCCCGCACGCTGGCCGGCATGCCGATGGAGCGGGCATTCGTCATTCACGGCGCTGAGGGCTGGGACGAGCCGACCCCGGTGGGTCCGTTCACCGTGTTCGACGTACGTCCGGGCCGGACGGAGCGGCAGACCCGCACGCCGGAGGACTACGGGCTGCGCCGCTGCGATCCTGCCGGCCTTGCGGGCGGCGACGCTCAGCACAACGCGCGGGCCTTGCGGGCGGTCCTCGAGGGCGAGGATCGCGGGCCGCATCGCGATTGCCTGCTGCTCGGAGCCGCTCTGGCACTGGAAGTGGCGGGGCAGGCCTCGAGTCCCCGAGAGGCCATCGAGCGCGCCGCGGCAGCCATCGACGGCGGCGCGGCCGCCCGGGTGCTGGAGACACTGGCGGCACCGCGCGGGGAGCTGGCATGAGCGGGGGCTTCCTCGAGCAGATGGCACTCACGAGCCGGGAGCGGGCCGTGGCGGCGCGCGCCGCATGCCCCGAGCCGGAGCTGCTCGCCCGGGCCCTGGATACACCGCGGCCTCCCGCGCTGCGCCTGCAGCCCGGGCGTTTCGAATTGATTGCCGAGCTGAAGCTCCGTTCCCCGGCGGCCGGCCAGCTCAAGGGACCGGGCGAGGACGTAGCCGCCAGGGTCGCGTCTTATGCGCAGGCAGGCGCTGCCGCGGTGTCGGTCCTGACAGAGCCGACGCGCTTCGACGGGAGCCTCGATCATCTGCGCTGCGCGGCCCAGGCGCTGTTGCCGCTGGGGGGGCCACCCGTCATGCGCAAGGACTTCCTGGTGGATCCCTACCAGGTCATCGAGGCACGCCTGGCGGGGGCCGGAGGGGTGCTCGCCATCGTGCGGATGCTGGCGGACCCCGAGCTCGAGGCGCTCGTTCGCCAGGCCCGCGCACTGGACCTTTTCGTGCTACTGGAGGCGTTCGATGAACGGGACCTCGCGCGCCTCGACCGGCTGCTGGCGCGGCTCGGAAGCTCCGGTCTCCTGGCCGGCGTCAACTCACGCGATCTCGCGACCCTGCAGGTGGTTCCGAGCCGGCTGGAGCAGCTTGCCCGCTACCTGCCGCCCGACGTGCCGCGGGTCGCCGAAAGCGGCATCCGGACCCCCCAGGACGCGCGCCGGGCGGCCGAAGCCGGCTATGATCTCGCTCTCGTCGGCAGCGCGCTCATGAGCGGTGACGACCCTGCAGCATTGGCGCAAGCCATGCTGAGCGCCGCGCGCTCCGCCAGCCGTGCTGTCATCAGGTGAGCGGAATCATGTGGATCAAGATCTGTGGCATGACGACCCCCGAAGCCGTTGCGGCGGCCCTGGCCGCGCGCGTCGATGCGATCGGCTTCGTTTTCACGGATTCGCCGCGGCAATTGACGCTCGAGGACGCGGTGGCGCTGGCCGCCCCCGCCCGGGGACGGGTCCGCTGCGTCGCGGTGACGCGCCATCCCAGCCAGCGGCACCTCGATGACGTCCTCGCGGTATTCCGTCCCGATGTGCTCCAGACCGACACCGACGACCTGCGGGTCCTGAAGCTGCCGAAGCAGCTGGAGCTGCTCCCGGTATACCGCGCCTGGGAGGGCCCCAATACCCGGCTGCCGGCGCGGCTGCTCTTCGAGGGGCCGACGAGCGGCAGCGGCGTCCCCTGCGACTGGACGATCGCGCAGCGAATGGCGCGCCGCACCCAGCTGGTGCTGGCCGGCGGCCTCGACGCGAGCAACGTCGCCACCGCGATCGGCGCGGTCCGTCCCTTCGGCGTCGACGTGTCGAGCGGCGTGGAGGAGCGGCCGGGCGTCAAGAGCCCGGCCGAGGTGGTGCGGTTCGCGGCCGCTGCGCGCGGCGCCTTCGAGATGATCCAGCAGGAGCAACGATCCGCTTGACGTTCCAGCCCGGAAACAACCATGTACCCTGACCCAACGTACACCCGCAGCCGAAACCACCGTGCCGTTGCACTCGCTTTGCGCGTGCCTCCCGCGAGGATCGGATGAGCGCGCGCGCACCCCACGATTCCCTGGCGGATCTGATCGCGGGCCGCTTCCCCGATGCGCGCGGCCGGTTCGGTCCCTTCGGCGGGCGCTATGTGCCGGAGACCCTGATCCCGGCGCTCGAGCGCCTGCAACAGGGCGTCCGCGAGCACTTGCACACCGCAGGCTTCCAACAGGAGCTCGCGCAGGAGCTCTCGAGCTGGGTGGGGCGTCCCACCGCGCTGACCTTCGCGGGCCGATTGTCCGAGCGCTGGGGCGCGCGCATCTGGCTCAAGCGCGAGGATCTCGCCCATACGGGCGCGCACAAGATCAACAACGCCATCGGCCAGGCACTGCTCGCCCGGCGGCTCGGCGCGAAGCGCATCGTCGCGGAGACGGGCGCCGGCCAGCACGGAGTCGCGAGCGCTGCCGCCTGCGCCCGGCTGGGGCTCCCCTGCACGGTCTACATGGGGGCCATCGACATGGAGCGGCAGGCTCCCAACGTCGATCGCATGCGCCTGCTGGGTACGACCGTCGTGCCGGTGACGAGCGGCGACAGAACGCTGCGCGCGGCGATCGACGAGGCGTTGCGCGACTGGGTATCCGATCCGATGGAGACCTACTATCTCCTGGGCTCCGCCCTGGGTCCGCATCCCTATCCTTATCTCGTGCGCGAGCTGCAGTCGGTCATCGGGCGCGAAGCGCGCGCGCAGATCCTGGAGAGAAACGGCGCCCTGCCCGATGCGGTGCTCGCCTGCGTGGGCGGCGGATCGAACTCCATCGGCGCGTTCCATCCGTTCGTGCCTGACCGTACGGTGGAGCTGATCGGCATCGAAGCCGGTGGCCGCGGTCCGGGGCTCGGCGAGAACTCCGCGACGATCACCTTCGGGCGGCCGGGAGTGCTGCACGGCACCTACTCCATGCTGCTGCAGGATGAGAACGGCCAGATTCAGGAGACCCATTCCGTCTCCGCGGGTCTCGATTATCCGGGCATCGGGCCGGAGCACGCGCTGCTCGCATCCACGGGCCGCGCTCGCTATGAGACCGCGAGCGATGCCGAGGCGCTCGAGGCGGTGCGCGCGCTCTGCGAGTGCGAGGGCATTCTGCCGGCGCTCGAAAGCGCGCATGCGCTCGCCGGAGCCCGGCGCTGGGCCGGCGGTCACGCCGGCGGAACGGTGCTCGTGTGCCTCTCGGGCCGCGGCGACAAGGACATGCCGACCCTGCAGCAGACGTTGCTCGCGGCCCACAACTCATGAAGCGACACGAGACTCTCGGCGCTGCCATCCGTGCAGCGAAGGACCGGGGCGAGCCGGCGCTCGTCGCGTATCTCACCGCGGGATTTCCGAGCCGCGACGGCTTCGAGCAACACCTGCAGGCGATCGCCGACGCTGCCGATGTGGTCGAGATCGGGGTGCCCTTCACCGATCCCATGGCAGATGGGGTCACCATACAGCGCGCCAGCCACGCCGCGCTCGCCCAGGGCGTGACTCTGCGCTGGATTCTGGCAAAGCTGCAGGGCATGGCGCGCGCCAAAGCGCCGCTCCTGCTCATGAGCTATCTCAATCCGCTGCTCGCGATCGGGCCGCAGGAGCTCGCGGCATCCGCGGCGCAGGCCGGTGTTGCCGGCTTCATCGTCCCCGATCTGCCGTTCGATGAGAGTGTCGAGTTGCGTACCGCGCTCGAGGCGCAGGGACTCGCGCTGGTGCAGATGGTCACTCCCGTGACCCGTCCCGACCGCCTCGAGAAGATCTGCGCGAGCAGCCAGGGCTTCGTGTACGCGGTGACGATGACCGGTACGACGGGGAAGAATGTCGCGGTGCCGCCGGAGGTCACGCGCTACCTCGACGCCGTGCGCTCGCGCTCGCCCGTGCCGGTCTGCGCGGGATTCGGGATCCGCGGCCGCGAGCAGCTCGAGCTGCTGCGCGATCACGTCGACGGAGTCGTGATCGGCTCCGCGCTCGTGGAGGTGCTGGAGCGCGGCGGCGATCCGGCGCGCTGGCTGCGCGATCTGCGGGGCCGGTGAGGGCGGCTGATGAGCATGTCCGGTCCGCTCGTCATCGCCAGCCGCTTCTGCGGCCCCGCGGGCTCCGCCAACGGCGGCTACTTTGCCGGCCGGGTAGCAGCGCTCGCCGGGCGCACGGTAGCGGTGCGGCTCCTCCGGCCGCCGCCGCTCGAGACTCCGTTCGAGATCGTGGAGCTCGCTGACGGCACGATCGCCGTCATGTCAGGTACGGAGCGCATCGGGGAGGCGAGACCCGCGGCACTGACTCTGGAGGTACGCAGCCCGCCGAGCTACTTCGAGGCGGTGGAAGCCTCCCGCCGCTACGCCGGGTTCGCGCACCATCGCTTCCCCACCTGCTTCGTGTGCGGGACGCACAGGCACCGGGGCGACGGCCTGAGGATCTTCGCCGGCCCGATCGCGGAGCGGGGGCTGGTCGCCGCGCCCTGGGTCCCGGACAGCTCGCTCGATGCGGGCGACGGCAAAGTCAGACCGGAATTCATGTCCGCCGCGCTCGACTGCCCGGGCTTCTACGCCGTGAGCCCCGACGATCGCATGATGCTGCTCGGGGAACTCACGGCGCACGTCAATCGCCTCGTGCACGTCGGGGAGCGCTGCACCGTCATCGGCTGGGCGTTGGAGGCGAGCGGGCGAAAGCGCGCCGCCGGCACCGCCGTCATCGCCGAGGACGGAGAGGTCTGCGCCCTGGCACGAGCCCTGTGGATCGAGCCCAGAAGCTGACCGTCTGCAGGACGTTCGCGTAGAGGATCGGCAGCGCCAACGTCAGCATGCCCCGGGGCGTCCGAGCCCTCCGTGAGCGAGCGGTGGGGCATCAGAACAGCCGATAGACGAGGAAGAGCCACCCTCCTCCGAGCGCCGTCAGGGTCCACCCGGGCCACGCCGCGCGCCCGAGCGCGAGCCATACGATGCCGCCGAGCAGGACCGCGGCTCCCACGATCACCGCATCGCGGCGCCGGTGGCCGCGCCGCAGCTCCGCGTGCAGCAGCTCGACGGCGGGCGTCTCGACCAGCATCCGCAGCATCCCGCCCTCGGCCTTCTGCAAGGCGCCCTTGAGCACGGCGGGCAGCACACGCGCCGCTTCGATCAGCTCCGGCATCTGCGCGCGCACATTGCGCATGATCTGGCGCAGGCTCATGCGCTCGCGCATCCACTCGCGCAGGATCGGCGCCGCGGTGTGCCAGACATCGAGCTGCGGGTACAGCTCGCGGCCGAGTCCCTCGACGTTGACCAGCGTCTTCTGCAGGAGGATCAGTTGCGGCTGCAGCTCCACGTTGAAGCGGCGCGAGATCTCGAACAGCCGCACCAGGAGAGTGGCGAAGGAGATGTCCTCGAGCGGCCGGTCGAAGATCGGCTCGCAAACGGTGCGCACGGCCGATTCGATCTCATCCACCCGCGTGCCCGCCGGCACCCACCCGGATTCGACGTGCAGCTCCGCGACGCGCCGGTAGTCGCGATCGAACACGGCGAGGAAGTTGGCCGCGAGATAGTGCTGATCGCGCGGATCGAGCGTGCCGACGATGCCGAAGTCGACCGCCGCGTAGCGCGGCCGCGCGGGGTCGTCGACCATCACGAAGATGTTGCCCGGATGCATGTCGGCGTGGAAGAAGCCGTCGCGGAAGACCTGCGTGAAGAAGATCGTGACGCCGTCGCGCGCAAGCTTCGGGATGTCCACGCCGGCCGCGCGCAGGCGGTCGAGCTGCGCGATCGGCAC
>DASTAC010000108.1:0-18937 GCA_035713045.1 Steroidobacteraceae bacterium | reverse complement strand
CTAGGTATTTGCCCGGATCGGCACGACCTCCGGGCCGGCATTCAATACCGGGTGTGGCGTCCGGATGCCCCGGACGGAGCCGGAGGGCGACGTGGAGTTGGAAGTTCTGGAACCTGCGGTCACGGATGCTGCTCCGGACCTGTATGAATCGAGTTTCACCGTTTTCGCAGACCGCCACGGATCGGCTGCCGAGCTGACCGGCCTGCGGCAGAGCTTCACGGCGGCGGCGATCTCTCATGACATCTCGGTCGATCGCCGCCACGGCATCGTCACGCTCGCGCCGCAGGGCACCACTCTGCGCGTGGGCGGTGAAGCGGACGAATATGCCCGCATCCGGGTCGTGAATCGATCCTCGGGACTCATCGGCACGATGAGCTGCTCGCCCGACGGAATCGTGACGTGGCGGATTCCAACTTCATCGACCGACTGCGCATGCCGATGGTGAGCCTCGGGTGAGACTCTCGCCGGCACTGTCAGGACCATCACCGCCGATCCGCTGCGCAACCCGCTCGCCTCGCGGATGGCATCGCGGCAGGCCTCAGGCACGGAGTCCGCGCAGGGCTCTGAACACCAGGTCGGCGGTCCGGCCATAGACCGCGGTCTGCCACGCGGGGCTCTCGGCGAAAAATGCGCCGCGCATCTGCTGCTGGATGCGCGTGCGCAAGGCGGCATCGACTCCCGCCTGCGCGTGCAGCCAGTGATCCGCGCGCAATGCCGTCAGCACCTCCATGACGGGGCGCGTACCGAATTCCAGCCCGATGAAGGTCAGCTCCACGTCGGGCCGCATGCGCTCGATGCCCCGCGCCATCGTGCCGACCAGCCGCGCCGACACCGACTCTCCGGCGCTCAGGTCCTTCACGTCCGCGCCATACCACCGCACGGCCCGCTCGCGATCCTCCGGGCGGGTGCCGTCCAGGATCGGCTCGCCATAGCCGGCGGGCCCGAGCCCCGTGTGCAGATCGATCACACCGAGCCGCCGTACGGTGCCAGGCAACACTTCGGCGAGGACTCGAGCCAGCGTCACCGCGGACCAGGACGCGCGCGCCCCCCCATAGAACAGTCCGGTGGGACGTGTGTACTGTCCGCCCGAGATGGCGGTCTGCAGGGCCGCCATGCCGCGAGTCTGGCCGAACGTCATGAGCGCCGCGTCGGCTTCCCGGCGCGCCTCGCCGTCCCACTGCGCGGGTATCAGCCAGTCGTGAAGCGCCTCATAGGCGCCCGAAGGCGGCAGAGGCTTCGAGAAATCGACGAAATTGCGGTTGAGATCGACCCCCTCCTCGTTGACTCGCCGCTGCCACGCGAAGCCGAAGGGATTGAGCGCGTGCAGCAGGATGAGACACGAGGAGTCCGGGAGGGCCTCGTACAGGCGGTCCTCGAGCAAGCCCACCTGGCAGCCCGAGCCGGCGAACCCTTCGACGCCGTGGGTGCCGGAAATCACGAGCAGGGCGGCCTGCGCACCTGCATCGCCGAGCCGCACCGCATCGATGGCGAGCGCCTCGCCCGAAGGACCGGCATGGCCGGGAAGCACGTAACTCGTGAGCGCCGCCCCCGCGCGGGCGGCGGCGGCTCGGAAGCGCTGGCGCGCCGCGGCGTAGTCCCGACTGAAGTAATCGGCGATGGGCATGGATCGCACCCCGCAGGCCCCCGGGCCGTTGGCCCATGCTGCCACAGCCGCCGCCGCGGTGGGAGCGGCGCGTGGGCGGCCGCCGCAATGGGCTTGCGCAGTTGGCTCAGGCCGCTACCATTCCCCGCTCGCCGCGGCCCGGCGAAGAGGAAACCAGCCCGTTGCGCGCAGCATCACCCGCCAGCCCCCCCGAGGGGGCCACCGCACCGCCCCTGCCGCCTTCCGCGTGGTGGGTGCGGCTGCTGTCGCATCTGCCCTTTCCGGTGCTCTATGCGCTCGCCGACCTCATCGGCTGGCTCGCATTCCGGGTCTTTCCGCATCGCGACGCAGTCATCCGCGAGAACCTCTCCCGGGCATTCCCCGAGCTCGATGAGGCCGACATGCGCCGGATCCGACAGCGCTACTACAGCGGGTTCGCCGACGTGCTGGTCGAGGTGATCAAGTCCGCCACCGTGGCGCCCGAGGAGATCCGCAGGCGCGTGCGCATCATCGGCCTGGAGCAGCCGCAGGCCCTCCTCGCGCAGGGGCAGTCCGTCCTGCTGGCCGCCGCGCACCAGTGCAACTGGGAGTGGATGCTGCTCGCGCTGGCGCTCGAGCTCGGGTTTCCGCTCGATGCGGCCTACAAGCCGCTGGTCGACAGCTGGGCGGAGCGGGAGATGAAGAAGGTGCGCAGCCGCTTCGGCAGCCGCCTGATTCCGGCCAAGGAGTTGCTCACCGACATCATCAAGCGCGGCAAAGTGGTCCGCGCGGTGGCCATGGTCGCCGATCAGGAGCCGACCACAAGCGAGCACAAGCACTGGACCCGGTTTCTGAATCGCGATACGGCCTTCTACATGGGCCCCGAAGAGATCGGCCGCGTCACCCGCTACCCGGTGTTCTTCCTCGGCATGAAAAGAACCGGCCGCGGCTTTTACGAGCTGCGCGTCGTGCCGCTCTCCACGCCCGGCGAGTCACTGAAGCCGGGCGATCTGACCGAGCGCTACGCGCGCCTCGTCGAGCAGCAGATCCACGACGCGCCTCCCGACTGGCCTTGGTCGCACAAGCGCTGGAAGCTCAAAAAGCCGCTGTATCACGCCCGCGGATCAGGACGCTGACGGCGGATTCCCTGCCGCCGGCCCCGTGGGTCGCAGCTCCCGCGGCAGCCCGAAAGTGACCCGCTCCTCGCGGCCCGCGACCTCGCGCGGCATCTGCGCGCCCCAGGCGCGAAGCTGCTCGAGGACGCGCTGCACCAGGATTTCCGGCGCCGATGCGCCCGCGGTGACCCCTATGGAGCTCTTGCCCTCGAACCATTCGCGCTTGAGGTCCTCCGGGCCGTCGACCAGATAGCCCGCAATGCCGGCGCGGTCCGCCAGCTCCCGCAGGCGGTTGGAGTTCGAGCTCGACCGCGAGCCCACCACCACCAGCAGGTCGCACTCGGCGAGCAGCTTCTTGACGGCATCCTGCCGGTTCTGTGTGGCATAGCAGATGTCCTCCTTGCGCGGTGTCGCGAGCAGCGGGAAGCGCCGCCGCAGCGCCGCGACGATCTCCGTGGTGTCATCGACGGAGAGCGTGGTTTGAGTGACGAACGCGAGATTCCCCGGGTCCCGCACCTCGAGCTTGCCGACATCCTGGTCGCTGCCGACCAGATACATGCGGCCGCCGAAGGAAGTGTCGAATCGGCCCATCGTGCCTTCGACCTCGGGATGCCCGGCGTGCCCGATGAGAATCACCTCGCGGCCCTCGCGGGCGTAGCGCTGCACCTCCATGTGCACCTTGGTGACCAGCGGGCATGTGGCGTCGAACACGGTGAGACCGCGCTCCTTCGCCTCGTCCTCCACCGCATGCGAGACGCCGTGCGCGGAGAAGATCACGGTGGCGCCGGAAGGCACTTCCTTCAGCTCCTCGACGAAGACGGCACCGAGATCGCGCAGCCGGTCGACCACGTGGCGGTTGTGGACCACCTCGTGACGCACGTAGATCGGAGCGCCGAAGAGGGCGATCGCCCGCTCCACGATGTCGATGGCGCGGTCCACGCCGGCACAGAAGCCGCGGGGGTTGGCGAGAAGCACCTGCATCAAAGTCTCTCCTTCTTGGGCCCGCGCGACTCGCGCCAGGCGTCGATGAGCAACAGCGCCGCGCCCACGGTGATGGCTGAATCGGCGACGTTGAACGCCCACGGGAAATAGACATGGTGCCAGTGAGCGAGCGCGAAATCGATCACGTGCCCGATGCGCACCCGGTCGATGAGATTGCCGATGGCGCCGCCCATGATCAGCGTGAGACTGAGGCACAGCAGCCGCTGGCGGCGCCCGTTGAGGCGCTTCAGCCAGAGCACTATTCCGGCCGCCACCGCCGCGGCAAGGCCCGCGAACAGCCACTTCTGCCAGCCCGACTCGCCCGCGAGGAAGCTGAAGGCGGCGCCGCGATTGTACGTCAGCGTGAGCTGCAGCACCGGCAGGACGCGCATCGTCGCGTGCAGCGCCAGATGCCTCACGACCCACGCCTTCACCCATTGATCGAGAGCGATCACCGCCACCGTCACGGGCAGCCACCGCCATCCGCTCGGCTCCCGCGCGGCCGCGCCACCCTGAATCCGGCCGGCCATGCCGGTCTCCTGATCGTCGGCGGTGTTCATACGAATTTGCGGTCCTCGCCCGGCCCTTCGATGTTGGTGACACAGCGGCCGCAAATCTCCGGATGGCGCGGATTCGAGCCGACATCGGCTCGCCGCTGCCAGCAGCGGATGCACTTCGGATCCGACGTGGGCTTCACCGCGATCCAGACGCCGCTGCTCCCGGTGTTGACGGCGGGAACCGCCTCGGCCGGCGGCTGGCCCTCGATCCTGTGCACCCGCGCATGGGAAGTGATGAAGAAGAAACGCAGCTCCTCTCCCAGGGCATTGAAGCGCGCGTGCTCGCCGGGGGCGCAGTAGATGTCGACCTCGGCATCGAGCGGGGCGCCGATGGAGCCGGCATCGCGCAGCTTCTCGAGCTCGCGCGTCACATCGCCGCGAAGCTGCAGCAGCGCCGGCCACTCGATGTCGGCACAGGAGACCTCGGGAGCCGCATGCCAGGTCTCGAGGAACACCGACTCCGGGCGCTCCCCGGGCAGGAATCCCCAGATCTCCTCCGCCGTGAAGGAGAGCACCGGCGCGAGCCAGCGCACCATGCACTCGGCGATGTGATACATCACGGTCTGCGCGGAGCGGCGTGCGCGGCCCGCCGCCGGCGTGGTGTACATCCGGTCCTTCAGCACGTCGAGGTAGAAGCCGCCGAGGTCGACGCTGCAGAAGTTGTGCACCTTCTGATAGATCAGGTGGAAGGCGTAGCGCCGGTAAGCCTCGATGATCTCCGTCTGCAGGGCGGCGGTGCGGGCGAGCGCCCAGCGATCGAGCGCGAGCAGCTCCCCGGGCGGCAGCGCATCGCGCTTCGGATCGAAGCCGTGCAGGTTCCCGAGCAGGTAGCGCACGGTGTTGCGCATGCGGCGATAGGAATCCGCCATCCGCTTCAGGATCTCATCCGACACGCTCATCTCGTTGGCGTAATCGGTGGCGGAGACCCACAGGCGCAGGACATCCGCCCCCAGGCTGCTCATGACCTTCTGCGGCGCGATCACGTTGCCGAGCGATTTGGACTGCTTGCGCCCTTTCTCATCGACCGTGAAGCCGTGCGTCAGGACGCCGCGATACGGAGCCCGCTCGTAGAGCGCCTCGGACATGAGGAGCGAGCTGTGGAACCAGCCGCGATGCTGGTCGGAGCCTTCGAGGTACAGATCCACGGGCGCGGCGATCTCCGGCCGCTCGGCGCCGACGCACTCGAACGACAGGCCGGAGTCGGCCCAGACGTCCATCACATCCTTGATCTTCTCGTACTCGGCGGCTTGCGGGCCCAGAAGCTCGGCCGGATCGAGCGAGAACCAGGCCTCGATGCCGTCCCGCTCGACGCGGGCGGCCACCTGCTCGATGAGCTCCTGCGTGCGCGGATGCAGCTCTCCGGTCTGCACGTGGACGAAAAGCGGAATGGGCACGCCCCAGGTGCGCTGGCGGGAGATGCACCAGTCCGGCCGGTTCTCGATCATGCCGGTGATGCGCTGCTCGCCCCACTCCGGCGTCCACTGCACCTTCCTGATGTCGCGCAAGGCATGCTGACGCAGTCCCTTGCGATCCATGCTGATGAACCACTGCGGCGTGGCCCGGAAGATCACGGGCGTCTTGTGCCGCCAGCAGTGCGGATAGCTGTGCACGAAGGACTCGTGATGCACCAGCCGGCCGCGCTCGCGCAGAATCTCGAGCAGGACGCCGTTGGCATCGTGCACCTTGAGGCCCGCGACGAGCGGCGTGTCGGGCAGGAACCGCCCGTCGTTGCCGACCGGGTTGGTGACGGGCAGGCCGTAACGCTGGCCGACCACGAAGTCCTCGTGACCGTGTCCCGGGGCGGTGTGCACCGCGCCCGTGCCGGCATCGAGCGTCACGTGCTCCCCCAGAATGACCGGCACCTGACGCTCCTGGAACGGGTGCCACAGCTTCAGCCCCTCGAGATCGCGGCCGGCGGCTTCGGCCAACACTGCAACGCGCGTCATCCCGAAGCGCTGCAAGCAGGAGTCGATCAGATCCGCGGCGAGAATGAGCCGCGAGCGTTCCGCGCCGCGCTCCGCCTCGACCAGTACGTAACGAAACTCGTCGCGCAGCGCGACGGCCTGGTTCGCCGGCAGCGTCCAGGGCGTCGTTGTCCAGATGACGAGGTCGACCGGCGCGCTGCCGAGCTCTCCGGCAGCGGCGCCCATGCGCCGCTCGAGATCGGCAACATCGGCCACCCGGAAGGCGACGTCGATCGCGGGGGAGGACTTCTCCTCGTACTCGACCTCCGCCTCCGCGAGCGCGGAGCGGCAATCGAGGCACCAGTGCACGGGCTTGACGCCCTTGTAGAGGTGGCCGTTCTCGATGATGCGGCCGAAGGCGCGCAGCTGCTGCGCCTCGTACCGGGGCGCCATCGTGAGGTAGGGGTGGTCCCAGTCCCCGAGCACGCCCAGCCGCTTGAAGTCCGCGCGCTGCAGGTCCACCTGCTCCTGCGCAAAGGCGCGGCAAGCCGCTCTGAACGCGGCGGCGTCGAGCTTCTGGCCCGGGCGGCCGTGCTTCTTCTCCACCTGCAGCTCGATCGGCAGCCCGTGACAGTCCCAGCCCGGGATGTAAGGGGAATCGAAGCCATCCAGGAAGCGCGACTTGACGATGATGTCCTTCAGGATCTTGTTGACGGCGTGCCCGATGTGGATGGCACCGTTGGCGTACGGCGGTCCGTCGTGCAGCACGAATCTCGGCCACCCGCGTGCGACCTGGCGCTGCTTGCCGTAGATGCCGCGCGCCTGCCAGGCGGCAACCATCGGCGGCTCGCGCCGGGCGAGGTCCGCCTTCATCGGGAAGGCGGTCTCCGGCAGGTTGATCGTGCTTTTGTAATCAGTCATCGTGAGTGTCAGCCATTCAATATCTGTCGCGCCCGGGCCGCATCCTGGTGCATCTGCGCGACCAGCGCCTCGAGAGAGGGGAAACGCTCCTCCTCGCGCAGCTTCGCCACGAATTCCACCTCGATCTCGCGGCCATAGAGATCGCCCGAAAAATCGAACACGTGCGCCTCGAGCAGCGTGTGCTCGCCGTCGACCGTCGGTCGCGTCCCGAGGCTCGCCACTCCGGCCAGGGGCGACTGCGCCGCACCATGCACCCGCACCGCGAAGATGCCTTGCACCGACGGACGGCGCCGCTCGATCTGCAGGTTCGCCGTCGGAAAGCCCAAGCTACGTCCCAGACGGTTCCCCTGCACCACCCTGCCGGTCATCGAGTACGGCCGGCCGAGCCAGCGGCGAACCTGCTCGAAGTCCGCTCTGGCGAGCGCTTCGCGCACGCCGCTGCTGCTCACGCGCTCCCCGTCCAGCGTCACGGGCGGGATCACATCGACCTCGAACCCCAGCCGCCGCCCGGCGCCCGAGAGCATCTCCGCGGTCGCCTCACCATTGCGTCCGAAGCGAAAATCGTGGCCCACGACGACCAGCGGCGTGCGCAGCTCGTTTGCCAGCAGCTGCGCGAACTGCTCTCCCGTGAGAGAGCGCAGCAACGGCCCGAATCGCAGCAGCCACAGGAAATCGCATCCCAGGCGCTCGAGGATCCGCCACCGCTCCCGGCAGGAGGTCAGGCGCGCCGGCGCCTTGTCCACGCCGAGCAGGAACTCCCGCGGCATCGGCTCGAAGGTCAGCACCATGACCGGCCGGGACAGGCGGCCGCCGTGCTCCTTGAGCCTCGCGAGCAGCGCCTGGTGCCCCAGGTGCATGCCGTCGAAGGTCCCGATGGTGACGACGGAGCCCCGGTGGCGGTCGTTCAGGCCTTTGAGTCCGCGAATGAGCTCCATGGGGCCGCTAAGCCGCTGATGTCAAACGGGTAAAGGATACAGGATTCACGCCGCCGCTTGGCGCCGCATTGACCGTCCGGGGCGCCCCCCGATGCAGTCCGTCGACGACGCCTTTCCCCGACGGTGCTGCGGGCGCTGCCATTTTATGTGAAGAGACCGTCCTGATCCGGCTACGTTCTCGGCCAGCGTTGACAACGTCCAGCTACCTGAGCAGACTACCGGCCCCCCGCAGTCGGGGGGAAGCTCTTTATTTCTTACGGAGATCCCGTGGCCAACACAAAGTCCGCTGAGAAGGCGGCCCGTCAAGCCGAGAAACACCGCGCCCGCAACGTGGCTTTGCGCTCGCGGATGCGTACAGCCGTGCGCAACGTGACGGCGGCGATTGCCGGGGGCAACAAACAGACGGCCGAGGCCACTTACAAGGATGCCGTTCCCGTCATCGATACCCTGGTGAACAAGCAGATCATCCACCGTAACAAGGCGGCGCGACACAAGAGCCGGCTGGCGGCTCGGATTCGCGCAATGGCGTGAGGCGACTGCGATGAACGGACAAGAGAAGCTCCGCTGGACTCCCCCTGCTCCGGCTCCGGCTCCGATCCCGCTCAAGCTGAAGCCGGCCGCTCGTCGACAGTTTCTTCTGCAGGTGATGCGGGGCCGCGTGCCTCGCGAGCCTGCTGCTCCAAAAACTCCATAATCTTCTCGCACAGCTCCCGTGTTCCGTGGCCAGTGGCCCCGGACACGAGGAAGTACGGCCCGCGGTGGCGCAGGCCGCGGACGATGGCGCGCGCGCGCTTCTGCGCCTCCGCCTCGGGCAGCAGGTCACTCTTGTTGATGACGAGCCAGCGCGGCTTGGCCGCGAGCTCCTTGCTGAACTTCTTCAGCTCCGCCACGATGGCCCGCGCGTCCTTCACCGGATCGGCATCCGGGTCCGCCGGGGCGATATCGACCAGGTGCAGCAGCACCCGCGTACGCTGCAGATGCTTCAGGAAGCGGATGCCGAGACCCGCCCCCTCCGCCGCCCCCTCGATGAGGCCCGGGATATCCGCCATCACGAAGCTGCGGTGCTGCCCGACATCCACGACTCCGAGGTTCGGATGCAGGGTCGTGAAGGGATAGTCCGCGACCTTCGGGCGCGCAGCCGACACGGCGCGAATGAGCGTTGACTTGCCGGCGTTCGGGAGACCGAGCAGCCCCACATCGGCGATGACCTTGAGCTCGAGCTCGAGGGAGCGTTTCTCCCCGGGCAGCCCTGGACCGAATTGCCGGGGGGCGCGGTTGGTGCTCGACTTGAAGCGCTGATTCCCCCAGCCGCCCTTGCCGCCGCGGGCGACCGCCAACACATCCCCCTCGTGGGTGAGGTCGCCCAGCTGCTCCCCGGTCTCGGCATCCCGCACGGTGGTCCCGACCGGCACCGGGACGTAGAGATCATTGCCGCTGCGGCCCGTGCAATCGCGCGCACCGCCCGGCTCCCCATGCTGCGCACGCCACGTGCGCTCGATGCGGAAATCCGCGAGTGTGTTGATCCCCGGCACGGCGCGCAGATAGACGCTGCCGCCGTTGCCGCCATCGCCCCCGTCGGGGCCGCCGAAAGGCACGAATTTCTCGCGGCGGAAGCTGGTGCTGCCACGGCCACCGCTGCCCGCCTGTACCTTGACCTTGGCCTCGTCGACGAATTTCATAGCAGACTCACAGACGAAAACCCCGGCGCGGGGCCGGGGTTTCCTGGTGCGGTCACCGCTCGCGGCGGCGGGATCGGAGAGGTCCCGCGCGTGCGCGGGCCCGACCCTCAGGCTTCGGCGGTCTGCGCCGGAGTCTCCGTCACGCCGATCTCAGGCTCGACGCTCACGTAGAGGCGCTGCTCGGCGCCCCGGCGCTGGAACTGTACCTTGCCCGCCACCTTGGCGAACAGGGTGTGATCGGTGCCGGTACCGACGTTCGCGCCGGCGCGCACGGGCGTGCCCCGCTGGCGGATAATGATGTTGCCCGCGAGCACGTGCTCGCCCCCGAAGCGCTTCACGCCGAGTCGCTTGGAGTGGGAATCGCGGCCGTTCTTGGTGCTGCCGCCTGCCTTTTTATGTGCCATGTGTGTGCCTCAGCCCGCGCTGATATCCGTCACCTTGATCTCGGTGAACGGCTGGCGGTGGTTCTTCTGCCGCAGGTAATGCTTGCGGCGCCTGAACTTCACGATCGATACCTTGGCGCCCTTGCCGTGGCGAACCACGGTGGCCACCACCTTGCCCCCCGCAACCAGGGGGCTCCCCAGCTTCACGTTGGTGCCCTCGCCGACGAGCAGCACTTGTCCGAACTCGACCGTGGCGCCGGCCTCCGCGTCGAGCTTCTCGATGCGCAGCACGCCGTCCTTGGTGACGCGATACTGCTTTCCGCCGGTGGCGATCACTGCGTACATAGGCTTGAGGAGAACGGGGGTCTTGAGAAAGGCCGCGCATTCTACTGGCGCCCTCCCGCCCGGTCAAACGGCCATTGCTCCGCGCCTCGCGGGCCCTGGCCGCCGGCGGGCCGCCATGCCGGGCAAGCGCTGCAGCCGGCTGCCGGCAATGCTCTCGCTCGGCCAAAACAGCCGCCATTTTCGCCCTTTGGACCCGATTTGGCACCGCATCCGGCTCGAGTCCATTCTCCGCGGCCCCCACGTCGGATAGGATGCGTGGCTGTAATCGAGGTCTCCGGCTCCTAATGACATTGGAAGAAATACGCGCGCTCGTCCAGACGGACCTCGGTTCCGTCGACCAGGTGATCCGCGCGCGCTTGAAAAGTGCCGTTCCGCTGGTGGACCAGATTGCCGAGCACATCATCTCCGGTGGCGGCAAGCGCCTGCGCCCGCTGCTGGTGGTCCTCGCTGGCCGGGCCTGCGGACACCGGCCGGAGGCGCATACGGAGGCGGCGGCCTTCATCGAGTTCATCCATACGGCGACCCTGCTGCACGATGACGTGGTGGACGGCTCCTCGCTCCGCCGGGGCCGTGATACGGCCAATCAGGTATTCGGAAATCAGGCGAGCGTACTCGTCGGCGACTTCGTCTACTCGCGCGCCTTCCAGATGATGGCCTCCCTGACCTCCCAGCCGGTCATGGAGATCATGGCCGACGCGACCAACGTCATCGCCGAGGGCGAGGTCATGCAGCTCATGAATGCGCATAACCCCGATACGACGGAGCAGCGCTATCTGGAGGTCATCTACCGCAAGACCGCCCGGCTCTTCGAGGCCGGCGCCGAGGTCGCCGCGGTGCTCGCGGGCAGCCCGGAGCAGGTGCGCAAGGCGCTCGCAGGCTACGGCCGGCATCTCGGAACGGCCTACCAGCTGGTCGACGACGTGCTCGACTACCGCTCGAACCCGGCCGAGCGCGGCAAGAACCTGGGCGATGACCTCTCCGAAGGCAAGCCGACCCTGCCCCTCATCTATGCGCTGCGCAATGGCACCGACGCCCAGCGGGCGGCGATCCGCGTCGCCATCGAGAAAGGCGGCCTGGCACAGCTCGAGCCCATCATCGCCGCCATCGAGTCGACCGGCGGCCTGGAATACGCCGCACGGCTGGCCAGGGAATCGGCCGAGCAGGCGCTGATTTCGCTGAAGCCGCTGCCGGAAAGCGTCTACAAGGAAGGACTCGAGGCGCTCGCGCGCTTCGCGGTGGAGCACACCACCTGATCCAGCTTGAGCTGAATCTCTTTCGCAATCGGATTGAAGCGGCGGGGCCCCTTCAGTAAACTGCGCCGCCCGCCCTCCTCGACGCCCCGAGCGCCAGGGTCCGCGGGTCTCGCCATCTCGGGGTGTAGCTCAGCCTGGTAGAGCACTACGTTCGGGACGTAGGTGTCGCAGGTTCAAATCCTGTCACCCCGACCATTGATTTCATTCATCATTTCTTCAAGCCATCTACCGCTGGGTGTCAGTTTCATGACGCCCTGGGTGTGACATTGGGTGTCAATTTCGGACGCTCGCTCTCGATCCAGAAAGGCATCGAGCACCCGTCCTGCCGACTTCGCCGGCGTTCCTCCACCGACTATCCACCCCTCCCCTGCAAGCTGAGGGCTGCAAAGAATTTCCGGGACTGGTCGTGTACGCCTTGGCTGATCTTGGAAATCACTACCTCGGGGAAGCCGCGTGGAAGCTCGATGTGATCGAACGTGCGAGGCGCAGCATCGACCAGGGACTGCATCCGGTTCCACAGCTCCGGCCCGCCAATGCGCGTCGCCAGCGCCTGCCAGTGACGGGGTTGAACGTCAACTAACTTGTAGTGCCGATTCTTTCCGGCAACCGCCATGGCCAACTTGGCATCCTGAAGAGGCAACTGATTGGCACTGTTTCCAATGACCGGCCACGCCGACAGGACGTCATATAGCGGTGTCATTTCGAATGCGCCGCCTGTCAGGTGGTGTATGGAAAAGTTCTTCGCGTGCCCATCGGTGGCGGCCAGTAACCAAAATGTCAACTGAGCGAGAGCGAAGTTTGCCCGGTCGCGCTCCGCATATGCGCTTGTTGCCAGAATCTCCAAAATTTCGTTCATGGATGGGCCGCCGTCGCGCTCGTACCGCTGCGTTGGAGGACGTCCTGTCGCTTGACAGAAGTCTTCTTGCGGCAGGCGGGCAATCCACACGCCTTCTCCTGGCAAAAAGCCAGCCCGATCTACGGTGCTTTTCTCGACTCCTACCCACCTGCGATCGAAGCGCTGAACGACGAGTGCCTTTTGTGCACCGAATTGGCCAATTTCAGTGTGCGCGACCGGAAGCTCGAGCCTCTGCAGGAATTTCGAGCAGAGCCATTCGTTCTCGACAGAATGTGAGAAATCGCCACGGAAATTTCCGATAATGCCGAGCGGCAATTTGAGGATATGAGTGGTTGGTGTCGCGTGACGTGGTCGATACCAGGCACTCCCCATCATGAGGAGAGCAGTCTTCTCCTGCGCGCCCGCAATCGAAATGCGAAAGCCGTCATCGTCCTCGCGTCGTCCCAGCGATGCCGGCGCGGCAACTGCTTGCAGTTCTCGTTCTACGTCCGCAGTGGATAGCGGAGTACCGTCGATTTTGTCCCAGTAAGCAGGCTTGCGATCGGGGGGCAGCAGTTGAATTGCGCCAACGCAGTCACGACCGATTTCTTCGAGTAAGTCGAACGCATCAGTGGACTTCAAACCATAACGTTCGCGAATACGACGGCGAATGTCCTGATTATCTGGAAGGAGATTATCAAAATAGTAGTCAACGATATTCCCGCGGATCTCGCGATCGGGGGTGATTGGCAGTGAAAGCGACAGTGCACGAACTCGGCGGGACTGAATCCATGAGTCGTCGTATCGAAGAATCGGGGTACCTGTGCGGCTGGTCGTCCACTCTCCGACGAGCTCTCCGTTCATCCACACATTTAGTGTTGGCATGGAGACTACCAAGTAGCGTCGTTGCTTGGGGGACCCTGCGTGGCTTCGCTTTTCTTGCCCGGAACCCGAAGGATCAAGCGCGCATCCAAGAGCGCGAGGATGCGCATTATCTGAGCGATGCTTACTGCATCGGGTTCGAGTTCGATGGTGGCAATTCGCCTTTGACTGAGGCCCAGCTTTGAACCGAGCCCGGACTGGGTAAGTCGCTTAGCGCGCCTCAGCGAGCGGAGATAAGCAGCGAGCTGCTTTGGAGTAAGAAGAGGATAATCCATTGCATTTAGCCCTTTAAAGTTCTATGTGCATTTTAGCCCTTATAAAGGCTGGACGCAACATAGCTTCTTAGAGGGCTAAACACGGTGACCCGCCAGAGAACCTCCTGCTTCTAATCGCCTCAGCCCCAATTATGAGCACGTCCTTGAACTCCCGGACCATGGCCCGGTTGCGCTCCGGGATTGTGAAGCGCCGCTCGAGCGCCGAGGGGTCCACCGTCATCGGATCCCCCTCCTTCGCGAACAGCGCCTCGAACTCCGCCCGTGTCCCGGCATCCATGGCCGTCCAGTCGAGCTCCTGGCGAGCCACGGGGAAGCCCCCTTCGGCCGCGGTCTTGACGGTCCTCGCCTTGTAGATCTGGTACGGGACCAGGTATCCCTCGCGGATCGCGTCCCTGAGCTTGTAGGAGAACGTCGGCTTCTCGACCTCGAAGAACCGCAAGGTATCCCGCACGAAGGCCCGGTCTTCCTCATCCGGCGCATCGTCATCGAGGTTCGAGACGCAGGGCGTCGCGGTGAGTCCGATCTGGATGCCATCGAAATGCTCGAGCACGCCGCGCCACTTGCCGTAGATGCTGCGATGACACTCATCGGAGAACACCAGGTCGGCTCGGCATGCACAAGCGCCAAGAGTTTGAGTACGAGAACGAAGCGCGAATTGTACAGCGGCGCGTCATCGATTCCGGATCTGAGTTGTCGGTCCTATCAGCCCAAATAGCCTGGGACCCTGAAACATGCATCGAGCGCATAGTTATTAGCCCATACTCGAGACCCTGGTACGCCGATGTCGTCCAAGGAATAGTGGATAAAGTCGCTCCGCAACTCTCCGCGAAAGTGCAATTATCGGCCATGCGCGCGCCACCGTTTGTTCCAGGATCTGGATCGAAAGAAGGACCATAGCACTTACGATCTCGCCGCGAGAGTTAACCATCTCTCCACCTTTCGTACCCATCGAAATGCGTTCCTCTGACTGCCGCTCTATGGGCGCGGTGTTGGCAATATTCAATCACGATGTTGGAACGTGCAGAGCACAAGGACAACGGTCGCGGCCCGCAGAGCCCGTGAAAGAACGAGGGGCCTCGCGGCCCCTCGAGGTGACTGAACGCCGCGCCTCAGCGCGAGCGTTCCCGCGCCGCCAGGGCTTTGGTCGCACGCGCCGCGTCGGCGACGGCGCCGTGTGCGTCGGCGGCTTGGGCGGATCTCTCATCCGCCTGCGGCGGCAGGACGACGAGCTTGCCGTCACGCGGGAACGCCTTGAGCTCGATGTTGAAGCCGCCGCCGTCGGCATGCGGGAAGGCGACGCCGACTTTTGTCCAGCTGCGCGCGGTCTTGCCGGCTGCGGTCTCGAACTGCTCGACGATGAGGACGTTGAGGTAGGCGGGTTTTGCGTTGCTCATGAAACATCTCCTCTGATGGATTTTCGGATCAACGTCGCGAATCGCGACGCGAGGGTGCTCCGGCCGCCATCGAGCGAGAGTGTCTTTGAAGTGAGCGAACGACCCTGCGGAAGCTTCCGCCGAGCGTGGACACCGGCTTCCGCCACATCAGCGTAGAGGTAAAATGATCACGCGGTCTGCCAGGGCGCGCTCGCGCGCTCGTGCAACCCTGGCGGACCCGAGCGGGCGGACGACGCTATCCCGAGTGAAGCGTTCGAGATCGGTGAGACGAAATTTCCCACAGAGGAGAACGGACGTCTGCAACGCAAGAACCACCGTCTGCACCGCATCGTCGAGCGCCTCATCGTCGCGTGCCGATCGCCTGTCCGTGCAGCGGGATGTCGATCGTCGCCTCCTGCTTCATGGCAGCAGCGACTCTCGAGCGAAGTGAGTACGCATGACGGCAAGTGCCGGCGGTCGCCGTCCATGATCAGCGGCACGCGCCCGCCAAGCCCGACACACCGACCGGCCGCCGAAGCGGTGCCCCCCAGCGCCGCACGGGGGGGCGTGAACGACGGCGTGTACGCTTCAGCCAATTCGACGGGGTCACGACGACCCTATGGTCTACAAAGCGAGCCGGCCGGCGCAGGACAGTCAACTGCAGCCCGATGTGTAGAGTCGCCCCTTTGATGGCAATAGGCACCCGTTATGCTGCATTTCTGCACGAACGCACCGGATATTCCCCCTTCCCGTTGAGAGCCAATGCGTTCACAGTGCCGGCGGCTGAGAACACATACCGTTCAGCGACGTTGCCGACTCAGGGGTCTTCACATGGCCACCGCCTCTCGTCCGAAGAGATACGCATTCAAGTCAAGCTGACCGTCCTCAAAAGTCAGCGCGAAGAACTTCAGCTTGCATGGCAGGAGATCGTAGCAGGCAAGCGGGTGCGCCTGAATGCTCTCAACCTTGAAGTCTCGGCGATCATGGAGCGCGCGATGAGCGCGCTTGTTCTCATCGAGGACGCGATACGTCAATATCCGTTCACGGGCCAGGCGCGTCGACTGGTGTGCTTTCTCGCCGGCGTCTACAACGGATCCGACTTTCCGTTTGATCTGACAGACCTGCGGGCGCTCGACACGGCCCTCGCCAACGCCTGCCTCGACTACCTGAACTACGACCGACTGGCTCGGCGCGAAGTGCATCGCCACCTCTCAGGCGGCGATACGGAGCTGCAGCGGTGGATCGACGATTACGGCCTGCGGCCGCGCGAGACACAGCCCGGCTGATCGCGCAGGGTCAACGAAGCGAAGCCGTAGACCGCGTTCGGGTGTGCGCCTCCGGTCGCCACCATCACCGCTGATCGTCGGCGGCCGGCGCCACCTTCGGCGCCCGGCGAAGGTACTTGAGCATGTCCTTTGGCTTCGCCGTCCCCGCGCGCTCGCGCAGGAATTCCTTTGCGGTGCGCAGGCAGCCGACCTTCTCCGCCACGGCGGCGGCGATGAACTGATTCAGTGAAACCCCATCGCTCGCCGCCAGCTCGGCCGCCGCCTTCTTGACCGAGGCGGGGAGCTTCAGGGGATAGGTGCTCTTGCTCATGTGTTGATCCTTTTCAGGAACGTCCCGGGCGTCACCACCTCAACTCCGAACTGCGCGGCCGCAGGCTCGAAGTGCCGCACATTATGGGTGACGATCACCTTCGATCGCCCGTTCACCGCGGCCTCGAGGACGATCTCGTCGTCGGGATCGGCGAGCTGGGGCCGCCACAGAAAGTGGACCTCGACGGGCTCGGCCGCGCTCGCGAACGCGGCCATGAAGCCAGCGATATCCTTCTCGTGCATACCGGTCGCCAGGCGTTGCTCGGGCCGCTTCAGAACCTCCTCGTACTCGAGGAATAGCGCCGTCGTCACGAGCGGCACCAGGCGTTCCTCGGCGACGAGTTCGAGGAGGCGATTACTCGCGCCGAGCCTGCTGCGGAGCCCGGCCACGATCACCGAAGTATCGAGAACGACCCGGGGCGGTTCCATACGATTTGACATCCTATACGATGTCACACCCCATGGGAAGTGCCAGTCTTGTCCAACGACGTATGAGCCTGGAGCAGGGGGCGTGATTCCAGCGAGGTGTGAGCCTGGAGCTGCCGAGGACGGCGGTCGGTCTGGGGGATGGGGAGGATCGATCATCATGCGGGATGGTGATCGATATGAACGAAGCTCAGTTGCGCACGATCGAGCAGACGCGCGAAGTCCTCGCGGGGACGCAGGCTCTGGAGTTCACGGCCTCGACGGACGATGCAGGGCGGTACGGGTGGATTGAGGGGGTGTTGCGGCGCATTCGATACCGTACCTTGCCGCGCGGCTCCCGAGGTGTGAACGGTGGCCAGGGACCGCCTGATTCTGGGGTTGGGCCGCGGTTTTGAGATGACCGCCTGAGTCTCGAGGGCGGTCAAACCACCTCTCTCGTCTTCATCCGATTTTCCCCTTCAATGCGTCATCCTTCGGCGCGTCGCCGCGCAGCGGCGATGCAGTCTGCCCGGCCGTTCAGGCCGGGCAGAGATCTACCGCTGCGATTGGATGACGGGGGCGTCCGCACCTGCGCCCCGGGTGCGGTTTTGTCTGCTTCGGCTATGCTGAAGGCGTGAGACGCACATAGACGAAGGCCCGGGCAGTTTGATTGGCGTCGAACCCCGGGCCCTCGGTGCGCAGCGCCGTCGGAGGCAGCTTTGCCAGCCCTTTATGCCTCGCCGCCGCGGCGCTGTCCAGTGCCGTCGGGGAGGGGGTCTTGGGGCGGCTCGAGGAGCCGGGGACTTACCGGCTCTATCACTGCTGTCGCTGCGGGATGCAGGTGTGCATCTGCGCGCAATGTGATTGCGGGAACCTGTACTGCCCCGGGGATTGCGCCGAGCTCGCTCGCCGGGAGTCGGTACGCCGCGCCGGCGCTCGCTATCAGCGCACCCCCCGTGGAGCCCGCCGACATGCCGAACGACAACGGCGCTACCGGCAGCGGCGACGGCAAGGTGTGACGCATCAGGGCTTTCCCCTCGTGAGGAGTCGGTGCAGCGTATCGCGGCATCTTCTCAGCGCGAGCGAGTCGAGCGATGTTGACGTCAAAGAGCCTCCCCGTCCTCCCGTCCGTCTCCTGCAGAGGCGCTGTGCGTTCTGTGGGCGGCCATTGCCGCCCTTTGCCCGGCTTCATACCTGGCGCTGGAGCGGGTGAGCCCCGTCCTGCCCGATGCGGGAGGGTGCGGCGATGATCGCGCGCGAGCTCGAGGCCGAGATCCTGCGCCTGTACCATGCCGAGCACTGGCGGATCGGCACGCTCGCCCGGCAGCTGAACATCCATCACGACACCGCGCGGCGCGTGTTGACGCAGGCGGGCATCCCTGCGGCAGCACAGTCGACACGGGCCTCGATGGCCGACGCCTTCGTGCCGTTCATCCAGGACACGCTCGCCCGCTATCCGAGCTTGCGGGCCTCGCGCCTGTACGACATGGTGCGCGAGCGCGGCTATCCGGGTCGTCCCGATCACTTCCGCGCGATCGTCGCCCGGTACCGGCCGCGGTGAGAGCGCGCCCAGTATTTGAGGGGATTCTCTTTGATTCTGAGCACGCTTTGTGAGGGGAAGCGGCGGTTCGCCCTCGCGGAACGTGATCTTGCGACAGACCGGTTGTAGACCCAGGGTCAGGTTGCCGGTGGTGGATCGAGCTCGTCGATCATCTGCTCGAAGGTGACGGTGAAGGTGGGCTCGTACTGCTTCGGGTGGGCTTTGACGAACTCGACGACCTTGCGGTAACAGTCGGCCGCAGCCTTCCGATCTCCGCGCGCCTCGTAGACCATGCCGAGGCGATCGTATCCGTCGTGGACGTACGGATAGCGCTCGAGGAACTCCCGCGCGGCCTTCTCGGCCTCATCGAGCTTGCC
>DASTAC010000107.1:0-5611 GCA_035713045.1 Steroidobacteraceae bacterium | reverse complement strand
CGATTGACGTCCAGATTCTGCGCCTGCGCCGCAAGATCGAGCCGGACTGCTCGCAGCCGCGATATATCATTACCGAGCGCGGCGTCGGCTATTCGTTCAAAGCTCCGGTCGAAACGGTGTACTGAATGATCATTGCGGTAGCCGACGAGACCTGGAGGCTTGCGCAAGGCCACCCTGTGGCATCGGGAAGGACGCGCTCAGGCGGGAGCTGATATTCGGTCCCGGATGGCGAGCAGCACGTCGTCATGGGAAACTTCCCCGAGAAGGGTGTGCCGCCATTGGCCCGGCGTCACCGGAAGCGTCCGCGCCTTCTCCCGCAGGAAGCCGTCGAGTGCCTCGGTCAGCGGCATCTCGGGCGTCAGCGCGTTGTTGACCGGCTGGGCCACTGCCTCCGCGGGCATGTTCGCGGTGATCTCGCCGCGCTGCAGCCGCTCGTGCACGTCTCGCGGCCTGAACCACGCGACGAGATCGTCACCGTTGGTCACGTAGACACGACGCACCGAGTGGCTCGACAACCGCTCGAATACCTCCGCGAGCGGCGTGTCGCGACTCACGACCAGCGCAGGCTGTTTCACCAGTGTCTCGATCGTGCGTAGCCGCCAGTCATCACCGTGCTCGGCCAGCACGGCCTCATCCAGCGTGGCGTGATAGATCGATTTGCCGTTGCGATATACCCTGGCGGTGTAATGCGCCGTGACACATGCCAGCATCAGAGGCAGCACCACGTCGTAATCGAGCGTCATCTCGAAGATCATCAGCATGGAAGTCAGCGGTGCTTGCGTGGTCGCCGCCAGAAACGCGCCCATGCCGATCACTCCATACGCCGCCGGCATCGAGACGGAGTTGGGCATCAGGAAGTGCAGTGCTTGTCCCACCAGCGTTCCAACCGCCGCGCCGATGAACAGCGATGGCGTCAGGACGCCACCGACGCCGCCGGAGCCCACAGTGGAGGCGGTCGCCACCACTTTGGCTGCCAGGATCGCGACCAGCATCCATCCCAGGAGGCTTCCCTGCAGGATGTGGCTCACGACGCTATAGCCGTTGCCCCAGACCTGGGGGACGGAAATGGAAATGAGACCGACGAGCACGCCGCCGAGGGCGAGCTGCCAGTACAGGGGCAGCTGCAGCTTGACGAACCGCGACTTGGAGTAGTCCAGAAGCGCCATGAACGGCGGTGCGAGATGCCCGAAGACCACTCCGAGCAGCACGTAGAGAATCAACTCCCAATTCGAGGCGAACACGATGTGTGGCACCTCGTAGACCGAGCCGATGTGCAGCACCGAATGCAGGGTGGCGTTGGAGACCACCGAGGCGATGACCAACGGGCCGAAGCTTTCCATCGACATGGAGCCGAGCACGATCTCCGAGGCGAACAGCGCGCCCGAAATCGGCGTGTTGTAGGCCGCGGCGATACCGGCTGCCACGCCGCAAGCCACCATCAGCCGCAGCCTCGGCACCGGGGCGCGCGCCAGGATCCCCAGCCTCGAGCCCACCATGGCCGCCAGCTGCACCATGGAGCCCTCGCGCCCGATCGAGCCGCCGGAAGCGATGGTGAAGAGAGAGCCGATGCTCTTCAGGATGGAGGCGCGAAACCCGATCCTGCCGTCGCCGACCCGCACGGCCTCGAGGTAGTCGGCCGCCTTGGAAGAGACGAGCCGGCGCTTCACGAGCAGCAGCGCCGCACCGGCGAGCAGCCCACCGATGACGGGGTTGATCGCCCGGTGCCACCAGGGTAGCTTCATCGCGACTGCTACGAGGCCCGACCCGTGCTCGGCGTGCGGCCAGTACCCGGTGAAGAGCCTGATGTACAACCCGATGGCCTCGCGGAACGCGACGCTCGCCAGCGCCCCGCCGATGCCTACGAGGCCGGCCCAGAAGACGACGCCGGCGAGCTCGTCATGACCGAGAAATATCAGGCGCAGCGGCGCGAGTCGCGAGCTCCAGGAGCGCAACAAGGGCCCGACCCCGGCCTGCGGGCGCGTGGCCCCGTGACGGCGAAAGGCCTGGAAGTTCCAGCTCCAGCTCCGCAAGGCATGGGCGACGGCTGTCAGGTCCCCGAGGCTCATATCGCGCGACCGTAGTACACCGCCGACACGTGCGTGGCCTCCGCGAAAAAGAGCCAGCGCTCCATGAGCAGCCCGAGACCGGCGCAGAGGAGCGCGAGCGTCGTGGCCATCGCGGGCGCCAGTGCGAACGCGGCCATCAGGCTGAGGACGAGCGGTGATACGAACCCTGTGAGGAGCGCGAGCCGGCGAAGCTTCGCGGCATGGCGGCGAGCGATCGCAAACCCCATCTCCCGCAGGATGAAGTTCTCGGTGAAGTGTGGCGCATCGAGCGGCCTCGCCGCGGCGCCTTCCGGCAGCCCGATGGCCGACGCCAGGGTCGCGAGCGGCTTCTGCGAGTCGATGTGCCGCCAGTAGGCAACTTTGGCGATGAGTGCGACGGCTGCCGCTGCGGCTGCGATGCCCGCCGCCTCCCCGGGTGCGCCGAGCATGAAGGTGCGCAGCACTGCGAGGAGCACGGCGCCGGAGAAGATCGCATGGACGAGATAGCCGGGCGCCGTGTGTCGGTTGTGCCACTGGCGGATCGGCCTCAGGCTCGCGTAGATCATCGCCGTGCAGTACACGGTGCCGAGGGAAGCGGCGAGCGCGGCCAGCCCGAGCACCCGGGACCAGATCGTCTCTCCGTTGCGCCAGACGACGAGCCCGAAGGCGATGGCCACCGGATATGTCAGCACGGCGGCGACGCCCTCGCGGGACAGCCACGAGGATCGCCATTGACTGAAGGCGCGCCAGGCGCGCTCCCTGCGGCCGAGATGAAAGGCCGACGCCATCAGCCCGATCGAGGCGAAGGTGAGCGATACGGCGACGCCCGCGGCGATGAGCGCCGCGAGCCGCTGCGGCGGCAGCAGGCCCAGGGCCGTGTCGGCGCCGAGCCAGGCGAGCAATCCGTAGCCGAAGCCGGTCGCGGTCGTGAGCAGCAGGATCGAGGCGTCGGGTCTCACCGGCTGAGGACCTTGTCGAGAAGATTCAGAAGCGCCGTGCCGACGGCGCCGGAGGTTCGGGGCTTCTGCGGCGTGGTTGGTATGCTTGCGCGGCGCGGCGGCAGGTACTTGTTGGTCGGCCGATACCCGAGCTCCGCCAGCAGATCGACACCGCCACGCTCCGCGACCAGCCGGGAAACCTCGCTTTGCGGATCGGCGAGATCCCCGAAATGACGGGCCCGTGACGGACAGGTCGCGACGCAGGCGGGCTCCCGCTCGGCGGGCGGCAGATTCTCGTCATAGATGCGGTCGATGCAGAGAGTGCATTTGCGCATGACGCCTGCCTCCTCGTCGAACTCGCGAGCCCCGTAGGGGCAGGCCCAGGAGCAGAGCTTGCAGCCGATGCAGATGTCGGTGTCGATGAGTACGATGCCGTCCTCGGCTCGCTTGTAGGACGCCCCCGTCGGGCAGACGGTGACGCACTGCGCGTCTTCGCAATGCATGCAGGAGCGGGGAAGGTTGACGGTCCGGGAGCATCCCTTGCGGTCTTCGCTCTCGTACGAATGGATCCGGTTGAACCAAACGCCATCCGGCTCCGCACCATACTTGTCGTAGTCGGGGAGGATGCCGGCCTCGCCGCCGGTGTTCCATTCCTTGCAGTTGACCGCGCACGCATGGCAGCCTACGCAGGTATCGAGGTCGATGACCAGGCCGAGTTTCTTCGCCCCCGGCCGGGGCTTCGGCAGCATGGTCACGATGCGCTCTCCGTCGCCGGCCGGATCCGCAACGGATTCGCTCCCAGGCGCGGCGAGGTCTCCGCGTGCGTTTGCTCGGCGCAGCGCTCGAGCGACACGGTCAGATCGAACCAGGCGGCCTGACCGGTGACCGGATCGGAATTCGAATGCGGCGCCTCGCCGCCTTCCTTCGGCAGGTACTCCGAAATGACATGGTTGAGCAGGAAGCCCCGGCGGAATTCCGGCGCGTTGGCCTCAAGTGCCCAGGCGCCGGCACGCTTGCCGATGGCATTCCACGTCCAGACGGTATCGCGATTCACACCCGTCATCGTGCGCGCCCGGCATCTCAGGCTGCCGTTGTGCGAGCGGACCCACACCCAATCCTCGTCGGCGATGCCGAGATCGGCGGCGAGCGCGCGGTGCAGGTACAGCCGGTTCTCCGGCAGCACCTGGCGCAGCCAGGCGTTGTGCGAGCCCCAGGAGTGGTACATGGCCATGGGCCGCTGCGTGATCGCGTGCAGCGGGAAGCGCTCGCGGTCGGTCATCGCCTGCTCGAGCGGCAGGTACCAGAAAGGCAGCGGATCGAAGTAGCGCCGGATGCGCTCGCGCAGCCGCGGCGGCGGCTGCCGCGCGCCATGGCCCGCCGCCGCCAGGCGCATCCGCTGCAGCGGCTCGCAGTAAAGCTGCAGCACGATCTGCCGGTCGTCCTCGATGAAGCCCATCGCCTTCGCGCCGGCGAGATAGGCCTTGTTGGCATGCTTGTAGTAGAGCTCCCCGGGCGGCAGCTCGTGCATCCAGAAGCCGCCGTTGCGCGCGTAGCGCTCGAGCTGTCCGGGGTTGGGCGCTCCCCGGCCGATCGCGCTGCCATCCTCGCCGCGAAAGCCGGCGAGGGGGCCGATGCCGGGTTTGCGCTGGTGGCGGACCATGTAATCGGCATAGGACGCATAGAGTGGCCTGCCGTCCCCGTCGGCGAAGTCCGGCAGCGCCAGCCTGCCGGCGAGATCGACCAGCACGTCCTGGAACGCCCGCACGTCGCGGTCCGGCCGCAGCACCGGCACGCGGATGGCGTCCGCCGGCCCGTGCGCCGAGCCGATCGGGCGGTCGAGCAGGGAGATGCAGTCGTAGCGCTCGAGGTAGGTCGTGTCGGGCAGCACCAGATCGGCGTAGGCGACCGTTTCCGAGGCGAACGCATCGGCCACGATCACGAACGGAATGCGGTACTTCCCGGACTCGTCGCTGGCGCTCAGCATGCGCGTCGCCTCGCCGGGATTCATGGCCGAGTTCCACGCCATGTTGGCCATGAAGAGAAAGAGGGTGTCGATCCGCGCCGGCCCCGCCTCGTAGGCCCGGGCGATGGCAAGATGCATCAGGCCGTGGATCCCGAGCGGCGCCTCCCAGGAGAAGGCGCCATCGAGCCGCAATGCCTCGCCCGACTCATCGACCAGCAGATGCTCCGGCGCCGTTGGAAAGCCGAGCGGGGAGCCCTCGAGCGCAGCTCCCGGACCGCACGCGCGGCCGGGCGGCGGACCGCAAGGAACCGGCTTCGGATACGGTGACTTGTAGCGCCAGGAGCCGGGCGTGTCGATGGCGCCGAGCAGCATCTGCAGCACGTGGATCGCGCGGCAGGTGTGAAATCCGTTGGAATGCGCCGAGACACCCCGCATGGCGTGCATCGCGACCGGCCGCCCCGTCATCGTCGCGTGGCGGCGTCCGGCGGTGTCGGTCCAGGGTTGCTCGAGCACCACTTGCCGGTTGAAGGCCACCTCGGCGATTTCCGCGGCGATGCGCCGGATGCTCGCCGCATCGATGCCGCAGCGGCCGGCGACCGTCTCCGGCGCGTACTCCTCGCCGCCGTAGCGCTCGGCGAGGAGCGCGAACGCCGGCCGCGCGCGCC
>DASTAC010000106.1:0-47595 GCA_035713045.1 Steroidobacteraceae bacterium | reverse complement strand
GACCTGCCATTGCACGGAGGGCGAGTGCCGCCCTGGCTCGCCTCGCGCATGGCGGCGCTCGGACGCGTCATCGCGGAAGCGATCGTGCACCACTACGGCACCGACGAGCTGCTGCGCCGGCTGTCGCACCCATTCTGGTTCCAGTCGTTCGGCTCGGTGATGGGCATGGACTGGCACTCCTCCGGCATCACGACGAGCGTGCTCGGCGCGCTCAAGCGCGGGCTGGCGCCGGTCGAGCGGGAGCTCGGTGTCTATGTCTGCGGCGGCCGGGGACGCGCCTCGCGCCGCACGCCCGAGGAGCTGACACGCGTGGGCGAGCTCACCGGGATCGACGCGGCACGCCTGACCGAGACCAGCCGCCTGGTCGCCAAGATCGACAGCGCGGCCGTGCAGGATGGCTATGACCTGTACCTGCACGGATTCATCGCCACCGCGGGCGGCCAGTGGTGCATCGTGCAGCAGGGCATGAGCCCGCAACGCCGGCAGGCGCGGCGCTATCACTGGCTTTCCGAGGGGCTCGGGAGCTTCCTCGACTCCCCGCATGCCGCCATCGAGGGCGTCAATGAGGGGCGCATCCTCAATCTCGCCGATGCCCGGGCGCGACCGAGCCGCGCCGCCGGACTCGAGCTCGTGCGTGCGGGACCTGATCGAACCCTCTCGGTGCTCCGTCGGCTGCAATCAGGGCGGGGACGCACGCTCAGTCTCTTCGTCGAGGACGAGGCCCCGCTCGGCGCCCCTGCGCAGACGCTTGCCGCGGCATTGGAGCCGGGGGCGGTCCCGGCCCGTGTGCCGCATCTGCAGATGCCGGCGCGGCATGAGGTTCTCGCATCGGACGTGATACTGCGCCGGCTGCACGGTGCGCTCGCCGCGGCAGCTGATCGGGGACCGAAGGATTTCGCGGACCTGCTCCTCACGCCGGGTGTCGGCGCGCGCACCGTCGCCGCCCTCGCCCTCGTGGCGGAGGTCGTTCACGGCACTCCGGCGCGGTTCACGGACCCGGCGCGTTTCTCGCTCGCGCATGGCGGCAAGGACGGGCATCCGTTTCCGGTTCCCGTCAAGGTGTATGACGAGACGCTGCGCGTGCTCAAGCAAGCGGTGAGCCAGGCGCGCCTCGGACGCACCGAGAAGCTGAGCGCGCTGCAGCGTCTCGATGCGCACGCGCGGCGCCTGGAGCGCAGCGCGCGCGGGCCGGACTTCCACTCGCACGTGGAGAGCGAGCGCGCGCAGTCAGTGGCGTTCGCCGGCCGCACCGTGTCCGATCGCTGAAGGCAGCCGCGCCGCGGCGTCATCCCTCGAGAGTGGCCGCCGCCCGGTGAGGCATCTCTTCCGCCGACCAAGTGAAGACCGGCTTCTGCACGCTGATGGCTCCGACCCCCTTGAGCGCGATGGCGATGAGCCTGGCGAAGTGCTCGTTGCGCTCGATGTCGAGATCGGAAGGGCTATGGGGTGAGGTGAAGTGGCAGGCGAGCGATGCAATCGCGGCGCCTCGCGCCAGAACCGGTACCGAGAACGCCGCGCGAATCGGCGAATTCGCGGCTCCCTCCCGACCCTCCGCGAACAACGGGTCCTCGAGCATGTCGGTGACGATCCACGGCTTCTTGGACTCGACGGCACGGCCGCAACACTGCGTCCCGACGCGAACGGGACCGACGCCGGCAACGTATTCCTCAGGGAGGTTGTAGATGATATAGGGGCGCAGGACGCTGCCATCGGCCACGAAGAGCGAAGCCCCCCGGGCATCAGCGACCTCTGCCGCCAGACGAACCATGGTTTTCAGGTACACGACTGTCATTCAGGAGGCTTGAGCAAACGCCGTGCCTGGCCGGCGGATCTCGGTGCGCGGGTGCTGATCGTCAGCACGAGCTGCCTGGGCGGGGGCACGGCCGTGTAGAGCGTCTCGTGCGCGCCGTCCCGGATGCCCGCGATCCAGACATACCCGGCCCGCGCAGCGCGGATGTCATAGCGCACCGTAATGCCCCCCCGCGTCAGCGAGCCTTCGATCCGCGCCGGCCGATCGACATAGACCAACATCAGCGGCTGCCGCGACCGCGCATCCAGCCACTGCACCGCGCCGATGGGGTCTATGCCATTGGGCTGCAGGGCAGCGGGCGCGAGCCGGGCGATGCGCGCCTTGGCCGGCGTGATCTTCAGAAACCGGAGGCTGAAGTCGGTGGGTCCGAGCTCGCTTTCCAACTCTCCCTGCGTCCGGTTGAGGTCGAGCGTGAAGGCGCCGGGAGCCCGGCTCACCGGGACCACGAAATTACCCGTGGTGGGCGCGCCGTAGAGATCCCCGACGATGTAGGGGAAGACCAGCCGATAGCCGGCCGGCGGCGCCGGCCCGATCACCTCGAGGGCGGAGTGAATCACCCAGCCCGGGTGATGCGGTCCGCGGCTGCAACCCGACGCCGCGGCGAGCCAGGCGAGCAGCGCGGCGGTCGCGATCCCGCGGGACAGACGCATTCTCGCGGGAGAACTGGCGCCCAGCCCTGCCGAGCTACTGTTGCGGCTGCGGCGGTGGGTTGGCAGGCGCGGCTTGTGTCCCTTGCGGCAGCGGGCTGGTCTGCGCTGCGCCGTTGTCCTGCGCAGGCGCACCCGGCTGCGCCTCGGCGCCGCCCGGCGCCGACGGAGCACCCTGTGCCGGCGCGGTCATCTGCGGCGGCGTCGCCGTGATCGCCGCAAGCAGCGCCTGCAGCTTCGCCTTGACGATGCTGGCGTTCTGCGGGCCCATGCGGATCAGCAGCTTCTGTCCGGCGGGCAGCGCCTCGAGCTTCGGATCGGCGAACTGATAGAACACCTTCGGCCGCACGAGCACGATGGGTCCCTGCACGTTGGGGGTGGCGAGCAGACTCTGGATGGTCTGCACCAGCCGGTCATTGAAGTACTTCCCGGGGTAGCCGAGGCTTTCGTACGCCTGTTGGAAGAGCGGATACATCCGGAAGTAGACGGCCGCCAGCGCCTTGGGGTCGAGCGAGCGCACGACATCGACGAACGGCGTATAGCGCGCGTAGTTCTGCTGGCTGAGGACCGTCGTGCCACCCTGGTTGTCGACGATCGTATCCCCCGGCGTCGGCTTCACCGGTCGCAGCTCCGCAGCGACCTTTCTGCGTGGCAGGTTGTCCACGGTGACCACGATGTCCCGGATGACGTGGTGGGTCACGAGAAACTTCTCCACCGCGGGCTTGCCGAGGAGCCCGGCCAGGGAGTCGCGGGCCACCGGGTCGCTCTGATCGAGCGGCGGCAGCGGCGTCTGCGTCTGCTCAGCCGCTGGCGGGATCGGGTGCTGGATGGCCGGTGCGGGCGCGGGCGCCGGCTGCTGCGTGGCAGCGGTGGGATGTTGCGCGGGAGTTGCCGGTACCGCCGAGTAATACCGGTAGTACACCCCGATGGCGATGGCGGCGGCGATGACGATCCCGGCCGACCACCAGATGGCCTTGTCCCGGAAGGACTCCTCCGGATCCGTCGCCCTATTCCACATCCAGCGGCTCTCCACGCGTACAGGAATAGAGATACTCTACTCTGTTCGCAGGCGGATCGCACTTGAGCCTCACCCCTGCGCGAACCTATGCCCGAAGCCTTTCACCCCGCAGTGAGCCGCTGGCTGGAGCGCGCCTTCGAGGCGCCGACGCCGGCGCAACAGCAGGCCTGGCCCGCCATCCGGGCCGCTCGTCACACCCTCATTGCCGCGCCGACCGGCTCGGGCAAGACGCTCGCCGGATTCCTGGCCGCCATCGATCTGCTGGTGCGGGAAGGACTGGAGCGCGGCGGGCTCGGGGACGAGACCTACATCCTGTACGTCTCGCCGCTGAAGGCGCTCTCCAATGACATCCGGCGCAATCTCGAGGTTCCGCTCGCGGGGATCCGCGACGAGCTGCGCGCGATGGCGCTGCCCGAGCTCGAAATCCGCACGTCGGTACGGACCGGCGACACACCCCAGCATGAGCGGCAGAGCATGCGCCGGCGCCCGCCGCACATCGTGGTGACGACCCCGGAGTCGCTCTACATCCTCCTCGGCTCCGAGTCCGGCCGCCGCATGCTGGCGAGCGTGCGCAGCGTCATCGTCGACGAGATCCACGCGATGGTGGGCAGCAAGCGCGGCATGCACCTCGCCCTGTCGTTGGCGCGGCTGGAGGCCCTCGCCGGCCGGCGGCTGACGCGCATCGGACTGTCCGCGACCCAACGGCCGATCGAAGAGGTGGCGCGGTTCCTCGTCGGCACGGGGCAGCTGCTCGCGGACGGCAGGGCGGACTGCGTGATCATCGACATCGGCCACGTGAGGCGGCGCGACCTGCAGATCGAAGTGCCACCCGCTCCGCTCGAAGCGGTGATGTCGGGAGATGTCTGGACGCAGATCTACGATCGCCTCGCGCAGCTCGCCGGCGAGCACCGCACCACGTTGATCTTCGTGAACACGCGCCGTCATACGGAGCGGGTCGCGCGCCATCTGTCCGAGCGCATGGGCGAGACGCAGGTCGCGGCCCACCACGGCAGCATGGCCAAGGACCGGCGGCTGGATGCCGAGTCGCGCCTGAAGCGCGGGGAGCTCAAGGCACTCGTCGCCACCGCATCGCTGGAGTTGGGAATCGACATCGGCGAGGTCGATCTCGTCTGCCAGCTCGGCTCGCCCCGGTCCATCTCCGCCCTGCTGCAGCGGGTCGGACGCTCCGGCCACAGCCTTGGCGGAACGCCCAAAGGCAGGCTCTTCCCGCTGTCTCGCGACGATCTCATCGAATGCGCGGCGCTGCTCGACTGCGTGCGCCGTGGGGAGCTCGACCGGCTGCGCATGCCCGCGAAGCCTCTCGACGTCGTGGCGCAGCAGATCGTCGCGGAGGTGGCAACGCGCGCGTGGGACGCGGACGCGCTCTTCGCCCTGTTGCAGGGGGCTTACCCCTATCGCGACCTCCAGCGCGCCGAGTTCGAAGAGGTCGTGCGCATGCTCGCGGACGGCTTCACCACGCGGCGCGGCCGCCGCGGCGCGCTGATCCACTACGATGCCGTGAACCGACAGGTGCGCGGCCGGCGCGGCGCGCGCCTCATCGCGCTGACCTCCGGCGGGACGATACCCGACACGGCCGATTACACCGTGCTGCTGGAGCCGCAATCACAGCCAGTCGGGACGATCAACGAGGACTTCGCGGTCGAGAGCCTGCAGGGCGATGTCTTCCAGCTGGGCAACAGCTCCTACCGCATCCTGCGCGTCGAGCAGGGCACAGTGCGCGTGGAGGACGCGCATGGCCAGCCGCCCTCGATCCCCTTCTGGCTGGGCGAGGCGCCCGGGCGCTCGGATGAGCTGTCGCTGGGTGTCTCACGGCTGCGCCGCGAGGTCGCGAGCCGCCTCGACGGCGGCCTGGAGGCGGCGGCGCGCTGGCTCGAGGAAGAGGTCGGCGTCGCCGCGCCGGCGGCGGTGCAGGCGGCGGGCTACCTTGCGGCGGCGCGCGCCGCTCTGGGAGTCCTTCCCACCCGGCAGACCGTGGTGCTCGAGCGGTTCTTCGACGAGGCGGGCGGCATGCAGCTCGTCATCCACTCCCCCTACGGCAGCCGCGTGAACCGTGCCTGGGGGCTCGCGCTGCGCAAGCGCTTCTGCCGCTCGTTCAACTTCGAGCTGCAGGCCGCCGCGACCGAGGATGCGATCGTGCTGTCGCTCACGACTGCGCACAGCTTCGCGCTGCCCGAGGTCCCTCGCTATCTGCATTCCAACACGGTGCGCCCGCTGCTCGTGCAGGCGCTCTGCGCGGCGCCGATGTTCCCGGCGCGCTGGCGCTGGAGCGCGGCAATCGCGCTCGCGCTGCCGCGGTTTCGCGCCGGGCGCAAGGTGCCGGCACCGCTCGCGCGGATGGCGGCGGAGGACCTCCTGGCCTCGGTGTTTCCCGACCAGGTCGCGTGCGCCGAGAACCTTTCCGGCGAGCTCGAGATCCCCGACCATCCGCTCGTCCGGCAGGCGATCCGCGACTGCCTGGAGGACGCGATGGACATCGAGGGACTCGAGGCGCTGCTGCGGGGACTGGAGAGCGGCGCGGTCCGCGCGGCCGCACGGGATCTCACCGAGCCCTCGCCGCTCGCGCTCGAGGTATTGTCGGCGCGGCCCTACGCGTTCCTCGATGACGCGCCGCTCGAGGAGCGGCGTACCCAGGCGGTTTTGAGCCGCCGCTGGCTCGACCCCGAGGCGGCGAGCGATCTGGGCGCGCTCGATCCGGCGGCCATCGGGCGGGTGCGTGAGGAGGCGTGGCCCGATGCGGCCGACGCCGACGAGCTGCACGATGCGCTGGGCTGGCTGACGTTCATGACTGAGAGCGAGGTGGGCCAGCGATCGGACTGGGCTGCATGGGCCGGGTCCCTCGCTGACGCTCGCAGGGCCGCCCGGCTGAATGCAGGGGGGACGACGCTCTGGATTGCCGCCGAGCGCCTGCCCCTCTTCCAGGCAATCATTCCCGCCGGAAGGCCGCAGCCGCCTCTCATCACGCCTGCGTCGCATGCGCAGTCGTGGAGCGCGGAGGACGCGCTGCGCGAAATCGCGCGCGGCCGGCTTCAGGGCCTCGGTCCGACGAGCGCCGCGGCCCTCGCGGCGCCGCTGGGTATCTCCGCCGGCCCGATGGCCGCGGCCCTCGCGGCGCTGCAGGCGGAGGGATCGGTGATGCACGGCCGATTCACCGCGGCTTCGCCCGAGGAGGGGGAGTGGTGCGAGCGCGGGCTGCTCGCGCGCATTCACCGCTACACCGTGAAGCGCCTGCGCGCGGAGATCGAGCCGGTCGAGCCCAGGGATCTGGTGAGGTTCCTTCTCGAGTGGCAGCGGGCCGCGCCGCGCGCGCGCATGGAGGGGCCCGATGCGGTGGCCGCCGTTCTCGCGCAGCTCGAAGGTTTCGAAGCCCCGGCGGGCGCGTGGGAAACGGACATCCTGCCGGCGCGCATCAACGAGTACGACCCGGCGTGGCTCGATGAGCAATGTCTCGCGGGCCGGTTCGTATGGACGAGGCTGGCGCGGCGCCGAGCCGAGTCGGGGCCCGCCGCGGGCCCGGTCCGGGCCACGCCGATCGCGCTCCTCGGCAGACGAAGCCTGCGCGCCTGGACCGCGCTCGCCGGTCCGGTCGATGCGGGCACGCCGTCATCCAATGCCCGCAGGGTGTTGGACCATCTCGGCGCCCATGGCGCATCCTTCTTCGACGAGATCGTGGACGGCGCCGGGCTCCTGCCCTCGCAGGCCGAGGAGGGACTGGCGGAGCTGGTGGGCCTCGGCCTCGTCAACTCCGACAGCTTCGGGGGCCTTCGCGCCCTGCTCATTCCCTCGCAGCGCCGCGGATCCTCCACGGGTCCGCGCCGTCGCCGCCGCGCGCTCTTCGGCATGGACTGCGCAGGCCGATGGGCACGGGTGCGACGCGAGCACGAATCGCCTGCAACCGAGCGGGCGGATCCCGACATGATCGAGCTCGTCGCGCGCGGGTTGTTGCGGCGCTGGGGCGTCGTGTTCTGGCGCCTGATGGCGCGCGAGGCGCAGTGGCTGCCGCCCTGGCGGGACCTCCTCTTCTGCTATCGGCGCCTCGAGGCGCGAGGCGAGATCCGTGGCGGCCGCTTCGTCGCCGGCCTCTCCGGTGAGCAGTTCGCCGCTCCGGAGGCCGTCGGTCTCCTGCGCGAGGTACGCCGCCGGCCGCGCGGGGAGGAATGGGTGTCGCTCTGCGCGGCCGACCCGCTCAATCTCCTCGGAATCCTGACGCCCGGTCCCCGCTTGCCGGCCCTCTCCGGCAACAGGATTCTGTACCGCGACGGGCTGCCGCTCGCCACCCTGGCGGGCGGCGAGGTGCGCTTCCTCGAGACCCTGGACGCAGCGGCGCAGTGGCAGGCTCGAAGCGCGCTCCTGCGGCGCCATGTGCCTGCTGCCCTCGCCGACATCGATTGATGCCGTGAATCACAGCCCGCCCACAGGTTATGCACAAGCGCTCCACAGCCGGGCCGCGATATGCTGCAGCTCATGCCTTTCCGGCTCGCCAAGCGCCCGGCTCGCGGCAGTGACGCCACGGTCCTCGGCACCTATCGCTTCGTCGGCCACACGGTGCACGTGCTGCGGACGAGCGAGGAGCGCATCGAGTGGACTTGCGACTGCGAGAAGTTCCGCCGTCAGGGGCGGCGCGAGACTCCTCTCTGGTGCAAGCACATCGCCAAAGCCGCCGCCCGCCGCTCGCTGGAGCGCCTGACCGCCCGCAGGATCGCCCTTCCGGCCAAGATCGCTCCCGACGACTTCGTCAGGCCTCGATGAGTCCGTGGCGAATGGCCAGCAATGTCAGCTCGGACTGGTTGGACACGCCGAGCTTCTGCTTGACGTTGTAAAGATGCGTGCCGACGGTGGAGGTCGAGAGCCTCAGATCATCGGCGATGCGCTGCACGCTGGCGCCGCGCGCCAGGCGGATGAAGACGTCGAATTCCCGCTCCGAAAGCCGTCTGACCGGCGATGACTCCGTTCCCTCGATGTCCTCGAGCGCCAGCCTCTGCGCGACGCGCGGATCGATGTAGCGCTTGCCGGTACTCACGTCCGCAACCGCCTCGAGCAAGGCCTCGGGGGCGCTGCGCTTCGAGAGAAAACCCAGCGCTCCCTCCCGCAGCGCCCGCCGCGCATGCATCGGATCATCGTGCGCGGACAGCGCGAGCACCCGCGCCCGCGGGTCATGCGCGCGGATGCGCCGCAGCGCTTCGATGCCGCCCATGCCGGGCATCGCGATATCCATGACCACCACGTCGGGCGACAGCTCGACGTAGCGCTGGCACGCACCCTCGCCCGAGTCGGCCTCCCCGACGACGCTCACGTCCGGCCGGACCTGCAGCAGCAATCTGAATCCGGTGCGGACCACCGCGTGATCGTCGACCAGCAGGACACGGATCATGCGCTCACCGGCGGCAGAGCGGTGAGAGGAAGCTCCGCCGCGACGAGAGTGCCGCGGGTGGCGCGCCTGCGCAGCGTCAGCTTGCCACCCAGCTTCCCGACCCGATCGCCAATTCCCCGCAAACCGTAATGACCCGGCCGGGACCAATCCTCCGGCAGCCCAACACCATCGTCGGTCACCGACACCGTGAGACTGCCGCGATCGGCGCGTAGCTCGACGTCGATCCGCGACGCTTGCGAGTGACGCAAGGCGTTGACGAGACCCTCCTGTGCGACGCGGTAAGCGGCAAGCGAGACGCCCGGGTCCGGATGACAGGCCAACTCCTGCCGCAGCGTGAGCACGACGGAGGGGTGCCGTCGCTGCAGGTCGCGCACGAGGCCCTCGAGCGCCTCGGAAAGGCTCAGAGTCTCGAGAGCGGCCGGCGCCAACCGCGGTATGAGACCGTGCATGGCGTCATACAGCCTCGCAGCCTCCGCTGAGATGAGCCGCGCCGCCTCCTGCATCGGCGGCTGGCTCGACTGTCCGACGATCGCCTGGGCAAGGCTGCGGATCGCCGTCACCGACTGGCCGAACTCATCGTGCAGCTCGTGCGCGATCAGGCGCCGCTCCTCCTCGAGCCGCTGCTCGATCACCAGGGGGGCCACCGCCCGCTCGACGATCCACAGCGCAAGGCCATTGACGATGAGAAGCATGACCGCTGCGACGGCGAAGAGCCGTCTGACGGCATCCCAGCCGTCGAGGACGCCGCGTGACGGGGCGGCCCGCACGATCAGCTCCAGGCCCGAGGGAAGCGGAAACACGTAACGCGGCACCTTCGGCGCGACGAAGTGCGCGAACCAGGCCGGCGCGTAGTGACCCGCCTTGTAGGTGGCGGGCGGCGAATGATAGAGCACCGGGCCGCCGCGATAGGCCAGCGCGATGTCGTTGGAGCGCACGTGTCCGAGTTGCGTCAAAAAGCCGATCAGGCTCTGCGTGCCGCCCGCGCGCCAGTAGATGCCCACCAGCCGGCCGAGGAGCTGGATGGTGACCTGATTGGAGGCCTCGACATCTTCCCGGATGCGCGCCCGCGTGAGCTGCGCCTCGGACGCGACCAGGACGATCGCCCACACGATCGTGAGGCCGGTGACCACCAAATGCAGGCGCGTGCGCAGCTTCATCGCGATTGCCCGGAGCGGGGAGATTCCAGCGCCATCCTAGCAGCGCCGGGCGGTCCGCGTCCGCGACTCATGAAAATCGCGAGGGGGGATTCATGATGATCCGCTTCCCCGCGCCGGGCCGCTTTGGCGAGGATGAGTCCGCCGGGCCATCCGACCCGGCTTCGAGGCAATCGACCGGAGGACGCGTCATGAAGTGGGAAACCCCGCAGGCGATCGATCTTCGCTTCGGCATGGAAATCACGATGTACATCGCCCATCGTTGACGGAAGGCGCGCGGCGCACGTGTCGCGCGCGCGGCGCGTGCGCCGCGCCATCGAGGTCACTCGAATGAGGATCCGCGTCCTCGGATCGGCCGCGGGAGGCGGCTTCCCGCAGTGGAACTGCAACTGCCGCAACTGCGCCGGGGTGCGCGATGGCACCGTGCGGGCGCGGGCCAGGACGCAGTCCTCGATCGCCGTGCGCGCTGGCGATGCACGGCCCGGCCCCGCCGGCCGCCGGGACGCATTCCCGTGGGTCCTCGTCAACGCCTCGCCCGACATCCTCATCCAGCTGCGCGCCCATCGGGAATTTCAGCCCGCCCGCTCGGCACGTGACTCGGCAATTGCCGCGATCGTGCTCGTGGACGGTCAGATCGACCACACGACCGGTCTTTACATGCTGCGCGAATCCACACGCGCCTGGCCTCTCTGGTGCACGGATGCCGTATACGCGGACCTGACGCGCGGCAATCCGATCCTCCCGGTCCTCTCGCACTATTGCCGCATCGAGCGCCGGCGCGTCGCGACCGACGGCACCGGGTTCACCGTGGAGGACCTGCCGGGGATTCGCTGGCAAGCCCTGCCCGTCGCCGGCAAACCCGCACCCTATTCGCCGAATCGCGAATCTCCCGCACCGGGCGACAACGTGGCGCTCCTCGTGACGGATACGCAAACCGGGGGAGCGTTGTTCTACGCTCCCGGCCTTGCCGGCATCGACGAGGCGGCATGGCAGGCCATGCTCAGCGCCGCGTGCGTCCTGGTGGACGGCACGTTCTGGAGCGACGATGAGATGGTGAGGCTCGGCCTCTCGCGCAAGCGGGCGCGCGACATCGGCCACCTCGCGCAGAGCGGTCCGGACGGCATGCTGGAGTGGCTTGGACGGCTGCCCGCCGCCACGCGCAAGATCCTGATCCACGTCAACAACACCAACCCCATCCTCGATGAGGACTCCCCCGAGCGCGCCGAGCTCTGCCGCCGCGGGATCGAAGTCGCCTGGGACGGCATGGACATCCAGTTGTGAGCGCCGACCCATGGAGCCGCCCTGAGTTCGAGGCCCGGTTGCGCGCGCAGGACCGCAACTACCACATCCATCATCCTTTCAACGTGATGCTCAACTCCGGCCGCGCGCGGCCGGAGCAGATCCGCGGCTGGGTGGCCAACCGGTTCTACTATCAGGTCAGCATTCCGCTCAAGGATGCCGCGATCATCGCCAACTGCGACGACCGCAGCGTCCGCCGTCACTGGGTCCAGCGCATTCTCGACCACGACGGTTACGGCGACGATCCCGGAGGCATCGAGTCCTGGCTGCGGCTCGCCGAAGCGGTGGGCCTCGAGCGCGCGCGGGTGGAGAGCCTGACGGATCTCCTGCCGGGGGTGCGCTTCGCCGTTGATGCCTACGTCAACTTCGCCCGCCGCGCGCCGTGGCACGAGGCGGCGTGCGCCGCGTTGACCGAGCTCTTTGCGCCGCAGATCCACCGGCAGCGGCTCGCCGGGTGGCCCGAGCACTACCCGTGGATCGACCGCGCCGGACTGCATTACTTCCAGAGCCGCGTCAACCTCGCCTCGCGCGACGCCGAGCACGCCCTCGCGTCGACGCTCGAGCGTTTTCGCACCCGGGCGGAGCAGGAGCGCGCGCTCGAGATCCTGCGGTTCAAGCTCGATGTGCTCTGGCAGATGAACGATGCGATGGCCCTCAAATACGGGACGCAGTGAGTCAGGAGGGCAGTGATGGAAACCATCGACGTCGCGATGCGACCCGCCATCGGCGGCGGCTTCCGGCTGCAGTGGGAGCCGGCACAGGAGGGGCACGTGCTGCTCTATCCGGAGGGGATGGTGAAGCTCAACCAGAGCGCCGCCGCGATCCTGACACGCTGTGACGGCGCGCGCACCGTCGCAGAGATCGTGGCGGACCTGGAGCGGACGTATGCGGTCGCCGGCCTGTCCCCTGACGTCTGCGCATTCGTCGCCTTCGCCGTGGAGCGCGCCTGGCTGGAGCTGCAACCGTGATCGATCCGGTGGCGGCCGGGGCCGCCGCGAATCCCGGCCCGGGCGGGGAGCGCCCCGGGCCGCCGCTGTGGCTCCTTCTCGAGCTCACCTACCGCTGCCCGCTGCATTGCGTCTTCTGCTACAACCCCACCGAGCTCACGAGCGTGGGGCGCGAGCTCGAGACCGGAGAGTGGCTGCGGGTTCTGGCGCAGGCGCGGGCACTCGGGGCGGTGCAGCTCGGGCTCTCGGGCGGCGAGCCGCTGCTGCGGGATGACCTGGAGACGATCGTCGCCGCGGCGCACGAGCTGGGCTTCTACACCAACCTCATCACTTCAGGCGTGGGTCTCACGGAGCCTCGCCTGCGGGCGCTGAAGGATGCCGGGCTCGATCACATCCAGCTCTCGTTTCAGGACAGCACGCGCCAGATGAACGACTTCCTGAGCAGCACGCGCACGTTCGAGCTGAAGTCCCGCGTCGCGGCGCTGATCCGCCAGTTTCGCTATCCGATGGTGCTCAATGTGGTGCTGCACCGCCTGAACATCGATCACGTCGAGGAAATCCTGGGCATGGCGGAGCGGATGGGCGCGGAGTATGTCGAGCTCGCCAACACCCAGTACTACGGCTGGGCATGGCGCAACCGCGCGCAGCTCCTGCCGACCCGGGAGCAGCTGCGTCGCGCGGAGCAGGCCACGGCTCGCTTTCGCGAGCGGATCGGCTCGCGCATGCGGATCTTCTTCGTGGTCCCCGATTACTTCGAGACGCGGCCGAAGCCCTGCATGAGCGGCCTCGGGAGAATATTCCTCGGCATCGCGCCGGATGGGGTGGCGCTGCCCTGCCAGTCGGCGCGAATGCTGCCCGGCATCTCCTTCCCGAGCGTGCGCGAGGAGAGCCTCCGCTCGATCTGGTACGACTCCCCCGCCTTCAACCGCTTCCGCGGGGAGGGCTGGATGAAGGAGCCCTGCCGCACCTGCCCGGAGCGGGAACGGGACCTTGGCGGCTGCCGCTGCCAGGCCTATCTGCTGACCGGCGATGCCGCCAACGCCGATCCGGTCTGCGCGCTCTCCCCTCACCATGCTCTGGTGACCGCGGCCGTCGCGCAGGCCGAGAGACACGCGGCCGGGTCCGCCACCGAGCAGCCGCTGGCTTTCCGCGAATACCGCACCTCACGGGAATAGCGGTTGCTCGGCCCACGGCGTGCGCATACCTGATTCGCACTCCAGTCCCGAAGTCGAGGCTGAGCGCAAGGAGCCAGGCCGCGGCCGCAGCGCGCACGCGCCGAGCGAGATTCCCCGTGCAGGGTGGCGCGACATTCTCCTGCGCGTCGTGCACAAGCTCGGCGAGGACAACGTCTCCCTCGTGGCATCCGGTGTAGCGCTCAATACGCTGCTGGCCGTGTTTCCGGCCATGGCGGTTCTGGCGTCGGTCTATGGCATGTTCGCGTCGCCGGCGCAGGTGGCGAGGGAGATCTCTCCCTTCTACGGCATCCTGCCGCGCGACGCCGCAAGCATCATTCAGACGCAGCTTCAGGCGCTGGCGAGACCGCACAACCAGACCCTCGGCATTGGCGCGATCGTGAGCCTCGTCGTCTCGATCTATTATTCCAGCCAGGGAGTCTCGGCGCTCATGTCCGCGACCAACATCGCCTATACCGAGCGCGAGCGCCGTGGCTTCATCAAGCTCGTTCTGGTCGCTGCGGGATTCGCGATCGGCGCTGTGGTGGGCTTCGTTTTGATGCTGGCACTCACCCTCGCCGTGCCGCTGACACTGCAGCACCTGCCGCTGCCGGGCTTCGTGAGCTTCGCGGTGCTGGTGGTCCGCTGGATCCTGCTCTGGGCCTTTGCCATCCTCGGCCTCGCCATCGTCTACCGCTACGCGCCCTCCCGGCAGAACGCGCAGTGGCGCTGGGTCAGCTGGGGCTCGATCATCGCCGCCACGCTCTGGCTGGCCGCGAGCTTTCTCTTCTCCCTCTACGTCCGCGATTTCGGCAGCTACGGCAAGACCTACGGCGCCCTGGGCGGCGTCATCGTCCTCATCATGTGGTTCTACCTGCAGGGGTTTGCGATCGTGCTCGGCGCCGAGTTCAACGCCGAGACGGAGCATCAGACGGCGGTCGACACGACGCGCGGGCCGCCCGCACCGATGGGCAAGCGCGGCGCGTATGTCGCGGATACTCTCGGGGAGCGGCCGAAGTGATACAGTCATCCGCATGGCCGTGCGACCGGTACTCAAGATGGGCGAGCCGCTGCTGCGGCAGGTGGCCGCTCCGGTAGAACGCTTCGATGCCGAGCTGACCGGGCTCGTCGCGGACATGAGCGACACCATGAGGGCGCTCAACGGCGCCGGGCTCGCCGCGCCGCAGATCGGCATCGGCCTGCGGGTGGTCATCTTCGAGGTCACCTCCAACCCCCGCTATCCGGATGTGGGCCCCATTCCCTACACCATACTGGTCAATCCCGAGCTGACGCCGATCGGCGACGAGCAGGAAGAGGGCTGGGAAGGATGCCTCTCGGTTCCAGGGCTGCGCGGGCTGGTGCCGCGGTTCAGGAAGCTCCGCTATCGCGGCTTCGACCTCGAGGGCGCGATCATCGAGCGCACGGTGGAGGGATTCCATGCCAGGGTAGTGCAGCACGAGGTCGATCACCTCGATGGCATTCTTTATCCCCAGCGTGTGCTCGACCTGCGGAACTTCGGCTTCGAGGATGCGCTCAGAGGGCAGGTGAGGCCGATGCCGGACTGACCCGGATCTCTCGGGTCGCTCTGACCTCGCAGTACCAGCCATAGGGCGTCCGAGTCACCGGCGATTTCGCGGGGTCCCGCGCGATCGCCGACAGCGTGAGTGCTGATCCGTGCCGAGCCCCTCCTACTTCCGTCGCCAGCTGTCGCTCTGGGCTTTGGCGATCACGCTTGCCGTGCTGATCGGCGGGGCCGTCGTAGGCTACTTCAACGCGCAACGCCTGCTCGCGAACGAGCGGCTGGTCGGCCACTCGGACGATGCGATCGTCGACCTCACCCGCCTGCTCTCGGCAGTGCGCGACGCTGAGAGGAGCCAACGCGGCTATCTCCTTACCGACGGCCGAAGCCACCTCGGGCGCTACCGGGACGCCAAGGAGCGTCTCCAGCGTGAGACCGCCCGGCTGACCCGGGAGGTCAGCAAGAATCCGGACCAGCAGGCTCGTCTCACGACGCTGCGGTACGACATCACCCTCAAGGTCGCCCAGCTCGATCGCATGATCCTCCTGCAGAACGAGGGCGACGAGGCAGGCGCTCTGGCGATCGTTCGCAGCGGCACCGGCAAGCGCCTCATGGACGAGATCACCGCCCGTGTGGACGCCATGAGGTCCGCGGAGTATTCGCTGCTCGCGAGGCGGGCGGCCAACTCGCGGCTGAGCTCCCTGGTGACCGTCATCGCGATGGTCGCGCCAGCCCTGATCGGCGCCATCCTGATCGGACTGATGTTCTATTTCGGCAACCGCAGGATCGTCGAGCTCAACGAGGCCGACCGCCAGAAGGACGAGTTCCTCGCGCTGCTCGCCCACGAGCTGCGCGGCCCCCTGGCACCGCTCAGCAACGGGCTCGAGCTGATCAAGCACAGCCGCGGCGCGGAAGATCTGCGCCAGCGGGCGTGCAGCCTGATGGAGCGGCAGCTCGAGCAGCTGATCCGGCTGGTGAACGATCTGCTCGATGCCAGCCGCATCGCCCGCGGCAAGATCGAGCTGCAGAGGACCGCGACCGACCTGGGCGCGCTGATCCGGGAGGTGGCGGAAGTCGAGCGCCCGCAGGCCGAAGGGGCCGGGCTCAGGCTCGAGGCCAGCCTGCCCGCCGAGCCGCTCTTCGTGGACGGCGATCCGGTGCGGCTGACGCAGGTCTTTCGCAACCTGCTGCAGAACGCGCGCAAGTACACCGAGCCGGGCGGCCGCATCGAGGTCAGCCTGGCGCCGGAGCGCGGCCAGGCGGCGGTGCGCGTGAGGGACACCGGGCTCGGCATTCCGCCGGCGAAGCTCGAGGCGATCTTCGAGATGTTCGCGCAGATGGAAGCGGGGCTGCCGCGCTCGCAGGGCGGCCTCGGTATCGGCCTCGCGCTCGCGAGGCAGCTCCTCGCGCTGCATGGCGGCTCGGTGCAGGCCTTCAGCGAGGGGCCCGGGCGCGGAAGCGAGTTCGTGGTGCGGTTGCCGCTCGCGGCGCACCCGCGCGAGCGCGGCCCGCGCATTCCGCGCGAGGAAGTCCCGGCCCCCTCGCGCCGGATCGTGATCGCCGATGACAACACCGATACGGCCGCCTCGCTCGCCGCACTGCTGCAGCTCGCCGGCCACGAGACTTACACCGCGCACGACGGAATGGAAGCCCTCAGGACCGCCGAGCGCCTGCACCCGGACGTCGTCCTGCTCGATATCCAGATGCCGCTGCTCGATGGGTATGAGGTGTGCCGCCGGATACGACAGCGTCCCTGGGGGAAGAGCGTGACCCTGATCGCCGTCACGGGACTGGGGCAGCCGCAGGACCGGCTGCGCTCGCGCGAGGCCGGGTTCGATGAGCACCTCACCAAGCCGCCCGACTACGGTGAAATCACCAGACTTCTGATGTCCCCACGGCTCGGGCGCGCCGGCACGGCCGCTGCCTCGGCACACGACGCCAGCGCGGCGGAAGCCTGATCGGGTGGCCCGTTTCCAGCAGCGCGGCGCGGGCCAGCCGGACATGGAAGGGAGCGGCGGGTGTGGGCGACCCGCCCGGCCCGACGACCGGACCGGTGAGAGTAAGCGTCAGGCCGGTGAGCCCGCATTCGCTCCGGGGTCGTAACGCATCGGCTTGGTGACGCCCATGCGCGAGAGCTCTTTCAGCAGTGCCTCGGCAAGCTCCTGGTGCGCCGGACGCTCGAACAGGGGCGCGGCCGCCCAGTCATACGCCCAGGGGTGAGCCGTCCTCAGCTCTTCCGGCTCATCGGCGTAGCGGGGAACGACATGGGCGTGGAGGGCAGGCTCGAGGTTGCCCAGGATGGCGTAGTTGATGCGCTCGGCTCCCGTCACCTTGAGCACCGCATCCCCGAGGCGGGCGAGATCCTGGAGAAATACCGTGCGCTCGTGCGCGCCGAGGGCGTTGAGACTGGGCACCACGGGATCGGGCAGGAGCAGCGCGTAACCGCGCAGGAACTGCCGCTCACCGAACACGGCCCAGCCGGAGAAGAGCCGCGCGATGACGCGCGGATCGCGCCCCGCCCGGGCGGCAGCCACCTGCCGGTGAATCGCGGTCTCGGGGGCGGGATTGTCGTCTGGCTTCATCGGCTTGGGGTCCGGTACTGGCTCAACAGGCGACCCCGAGGCCGCGAAGCGATTCCACCGTGGTTTCGTATCCCGCGTGGATGATGCCGTGCCAGCCCCGCCGGCGCGCAGCGTCGATGTTCTCCGCGCGATCGTCGATGAACACCGTTTCGGCGGGCGCCAGGGAGAACCGCCGCTCCGCCTCCGCGTAGATTCCCTCGTGAGGCTTCATGTATCCGGCCTCGAACGACGGCAGCGCACCGTGGCCGATGCGATCGATGGCGAATTGCCGCCTCAGATGCGCCCAGTGCAGATCCCCGATGTTCGAGAGCAGATAGACCCTGTAGCGCTCCCTCAGGCGGCGAGCGAGATCCACCATCCGCGGCTGCAGCTCGAACATGCCGACCCAGCTCGCATGCGCTGCCTCGAGGCTCATCGGGCGTGAGGCGAGCGCGGCGCAGCGCTCTAGCAGTCCCTGGCCGTCCATGCGGCCGCACTCGTGATCTTCCAGCGCGATGCGCACCAGCACCGAGTTCAGGTCCGGCGCCTGCGCGCCGTGCGCGGACAGAAAGTCCAGGAAGGGCTGGTGATCCAGATGCACGAACACCCAGCCGATGTCGAAGACCACATTGCGTATCAAGCCGCCTCCGTGAACCGTTGCGCGGGCATTTTACGGCACCGCCCGCTCGCGCTCTGTGCGTTGGCCGGCGAATTGCGCCGATGCCCGCGACTTGGCGCCCGGGCGTCCGCGCCAGCGCAGCGCCACGGCCGGCCCGCGCGGCAGCTCAAAGCGGGAACGGCATGACGGTGCCCGTGTCTCCGGGCGTACCGTTGACCGCAACCACCGTCGCCTTGGGGAAGAAGTTGAATTCCGACGCGCTCGCCCACGTGTAGGCGCCCATCGCCCTGCCGACGATGAGATCGCCCGCCTCGAGCTTCGGCAGCAGCAGATTCTCGGCGATGACGTCAATGCTGTCGCACGTAGGCCCCGCGAGCACGGACGGCAGCCGCTCCTCGGCGTCGCGCAGCGGCTCCACCGGATAGCGCGCATGGTCATAGAGCTGGCCGCTGTAGGACCCGTAGAGCCCATCGTCGAGGTAGTACCACCAGTGTCCTTCGCGGCGCGCGCGTCCCATCACGGAAGCGACACCGATCACGGCCGGCCCCACGATGTAGCGGCCGGGCTCGGCGAGGACGCGCACCTTTTTGGGGAGCCTGGCGAGCGCCTCGCGCAGAGGCTCGCAGAAGCGGCCGATGTCCTGAACCGGCTGGGCGTAGTCGATGGGGAAGCCGCCGCCGATGTCGAGCGTGTCGAGCGGCCCGAGCTTCGCCTTGCGTCCCGCCGACATGAGCTTGGCGCACGCGAGAATGGCCTCCACGTGCTTCGCCGAGTCCGCCGCCTGCGAGCCGACATGGAACGAGAGGCCGCGCACCGGGATGCCGAGCTCCGCGGCGAGGCGCGCGAGTGCCAGGGCGTCCTCGGGATCGCAACCGAACTTGCGCGACAGATCGCACATGGCCCCGGGACTGCGGAAAGAAACCCTGAGCAGCAGCTCGACCCTGTCGCCGAGGCGCTCGAATTTGCGCACTTCGTCAAGGTTGTCGACCACGAACGTGCGTACGCCGAAGTCGACCGCGTTGCGGATGTCCTGGGGGCGCTTGATCGGATGCGTGTGAATGCACCGATCGGGAGTGACGCCGAGCCGCCTCACCAGGTGCACCTCACCGGTCGTCGCGAGGTCGAGGAATCCTCCTTCGGCCAGCACGGTGCGTACGACGGCCGCATGCGGCATGGGTTTCAGCGCGTAATGGAGGTCGACGCCCGGCAGCGCCGCGCTCAGCTTCCGGAACTGAACCCGCACCCGCTCGCAGTCGAGGATGAGGAGCGGCGAGCCGAACTGGCGCACCAGCCGCCGGACCTCCGCCGGCTGAAAAGGGTCAACATAACGCGCGCGCTGAGATCGGGTCATCTTCTTCGAGCATCAACAGCAGATGATGGAGCGGGCCAAGGCCTCCCTTGGCCCGCGAGTTCAAATTCAGTCAAAGGGCTGGCCGCGCAAATCGCCGGGCGACTATGGCAACACCGCCATCGTGCCGCTTTCGTCGCTGTCGCTGTCGCTGACGCTTGCCGCCGCGCGCAACAGCCGGTCGCGGATGGCGGTCCAGCGCTCCCCCTCAGGCACGTCCTGAACCAGGATCCGCTGACAGCCGGCCTTGTCCAGGGTACGCAGGTTGGTATACAGGTCGTGTCCGTACTGTTCCGGGCGGCGCCCGGCATTGATCCAGGTGACGTATTTGTGGCCCTTGAGCGGCAGCCGCTGTGCGAGCACGGCCACGCGCCGGCCGCCCTCGGAGAGGGTCTCCGCGCGCGCATCGATCTCCCCGGACGGCACGATGGTCATGGGCGTCGCTGGCGCATAGTGCGAGGCAGTGCTGCCGGGCACCCGGGGCGACTCGAAGTCCGCGCCAATCAGCAGCCCGCCGATCACCTGTTGGATCTGCGCCGCCGTGATCGCTCCCGGGCGCAGCAGCCTCACGCTCTGTCCCTGGAATGCGATGATGGTGGACTCCAGCCCGATCTGGCATTCGCCGCCGTCGAGGATCACCTTGACGCGCTCGCCGAGCTCCTCGCGCACATGCTCCGCGCGAGTCGGCGACAGCCTGCCGAAGCGATTGGCGGAGGGCGCCGCGATGCCGCCGCCGAACGCGGTCAACAGCTGCTGTGCCATCGGATGCGAAGGCACACGAATGGCCACCGTGTCCTGCCCACCCGTCACGACATCATGGACGTTGGCGCCGCGCGGCATCACCATGGTGAGCGGCCCGGGCCAGAAGCGCTCGGCGAGGCTCAGGACGGCTTGCGGCACCTCCCGGACCCAGCGATGCAGGTAGCGCGGACTGTCCAGATGCACGATCACCGGATGGGTGCTGGGCCGGCGCTTGGCCTCGAAGATCTTGCGGACCGCGGCCGGGTTCTGCGCGTTCGCGCCCAGGCCGTAGACCGTCTCGGTGGGGAAGGCCACGAGCTCGCCGTCGCGCAGGGCCTGCACGGCAGCCTCGATCTCGACCTGTGTAGCTCTGACCACTCGCACCATGACGGGCATTCTAAAGCAACGCCCGGCGGCTGATCCCTCGATCACGTCATGCGTTGCATTTTCACGACATCTTGGCCGGCTACGGCACGCCCGGCAAAGCCTCGATGCGGCGCTTCAATTGAGCGGGCGCCGCGTCCAGTCGCCGTCGGGCGTCCTCAGAAGCTCATAGCCAGGCCAGTAGTGCTTGTCGAGCTTCAAGGTGATCACGTCCGGGGCATTGTTCCAGGTGATCGTGGTGAGTCTCAACGACGAGCGGTCCGCCCGGCCCGCGACCGCCGCGAGGAAGGCATTCAGATTCGGAGTGGGTGTGCCGTCCACCTGCACGATCCGCCGCCCGGGGTAGAGCCCATAGCGCGCCGCGGGCGAGCCGTATGCGAAGTAATCGACATAAACACCCACGGGCGGAATGCCTCGCTGCGCGCGCATCGACTGGAAGGGTGTCTGCAGAGTCGCACCTGCCCATTCCACCACTCTCTTGAGTCCCATCCCGGACAGCGTCACGGTGGGCACGGTCAGGGTGTGCTCGCCCCCGCTGCGCCAGACGGTCACCTTCACTCGGGCGCGATCCTCGGTCGCCCGCTCGACTTGGCGGAAGTCGGTGACCACCTTGCCATCGAGCGCCAGCACGAGGTCTCCCGGCATCAGGAGGCTGGATGCCGGCGAGCCGCCGACCGTGCGCACGACGGTCAGCACCTGGCGCTGGATGGGGCCGCGCGCCGCGAGCTTCGCGGTCCACGCCTGCGACAGGCCCATCATGCGGGCGTTCGCCAGCGGCTCCGGGAAGAGCTCCACGTCCAGTGAATGCAGCGGCCGCCCGCTGCGCACGCGATCGACCATGTCCGCCACCAGGCCGATCGGCACCCCGCGCAGCGCCTGCGCGATGCCGGTTGCCGTGTCGTAGGCGAAGCTCGACCACATCCCGACGACGTCGCCCGAGGCGTCGGCGAGCACGCCGTCGTACTCGCTGGGCGGGTTCACGAGGCCGATGGTCTCGATGTTGGTATCGCGGAAGCGCATGGTGCGCGACAGGGGCAGCGACAGCGGATCGATGCTGGCGATCTCCGTCGACCGCGAGTGCAGCTGACTGTCCCCGCCCAGACCCACCACCCAGACCCTCTGCCCCGCGGAGAGCTTCTCCGGCTTGAGCTTCGCGGACCTGACCGGCGTCGCGCCGATGAGCCTCGGGTCATAAGCCACGATCGAGTAGTTGTGCAGCGGGTCGACATAGACGACCCGCCCGGGCACCTGGACCGTGCCCGCGAACGTCACCGTGACATCCCCGAGGGAGACAGGCACGGTGTCGCGGTCGACGACGACCAGCCCGCGCTTCGCATCCACGACGAGTCCGGTCCCATGGTAGTAGTGCTCGACCACGCCCGAGACCGAGTACGGCATCGTGAACGTCACCATCGCCAGCGACGGGGCGAGCGCGTTCATCCGCGGATCCGGATACTTCGGGAAGCCCGTGGAGCTCACGGGTTGCGGCTTGGGAGCGGGACCGGCCGCGAGCGGCGTGCACGGCCAGGTGCCGATGGCATCGTCGCGAACGCAGTAATCCGCCGGGTACCACAACCGGTCCATGCGGAAGACGCCGAGCTCGCTGCCGTTGGGATCATCGACGGTCGCGAAGCGGACGGTTGCGTACGCCCCGTCCGCAAGCTGGCCGAGCGCGTGGCGGAAATCCGCGAGATCGTCGATCGGCGTGGCATCGACCTGGCTGATCACCGCGCCCCGGGGAATGCCCGCGGCGCCGAAGACGTAGCCCGGATTGGCGACGAACACGCCCCGCGGCGGGACATTCAGCTGGCGTGCCTCCTCGTACGAGAGCGTGTTGACCACCGCATCGCCGAACTGCACGTAGCTCGCGGGCGTGATGGCATCGAGGTCGCCGACCGGCAGCGTCACCGACACCGGCTTGCCACCGCGCTCCAGGTCGAGTCGGATCTGCCGTTCGACCGAGGAGTCGAGAATCCGCGAGAGCGGATCGAAGGTGGTCACGTAACGGCCGTTGACCCGCAGCAGGATGTCCCCGGGCTGCAGGGCGAGCGCACTCGGCGTCCCGGGCAGCACGCTCGAGACCACCAGCATGCCGGTGCCGCGGGGAAACTGCCTGCGCACGACCCTCTCCAGCCGCGGCGGCAGCCCCAGCCGCTCGAGCTGGTCATAGGGCGTGTAGTTGAAAACCGTGTAGAGGGTCCCGCGGGTGACCGGCTTGCCTTCCTGGATGAGCCTGAGCGCGCGCTGCACGCGATCGAGCGGCAGATAGAAGCTCGAGGCGGAGTTGTCGGCGCCACCGGCGTTGAGGGCGACGACGCGGCCGTGGATGTCTATCACCGGCGAGCCGGAAGAGCCGCCGGAAGTCCCGGAAGCCGCCTGCAGGTAGAAGGTGTTGAAGTCGTTGTACTTGCCGAAGCCATAATCCGGCGCCTGCCGGTGCAGGCGCGCCAGCGTGCCGGCGAGGATCGAGAGCTGCTCCCCGGCATTGTTGCCGATCACGCGGATCTCGGTACCGACCTTGGCGCCCTGGGGATAGAGCTGCAGCGCTCTCGGCTTGATGTACCGCAGCTTCCTGGGGTCGTACTGGTAGAAACCGAAGTCATGCACCGGATCGCGATAGATGGGCTTGAGCGGCACCACCTCGCGGTCGAGGAACACCGCCTCGGCGGTGACCGGCCCGGGCGTCACGACGTGGCGGTTGGTGAGAATGATGCCGCGCTTCGCGTCCACGACGAAGCCCGTGGCCTGCGCGGTCTCGTTCGTGTCCGTATCGAAGGAGCGAACCTCGTCGATCTTGATCGACACCACACTGCCGGCGATGCGCTCGAGGGTCGCGGCCCAGGTGGGATTGGCCTCCACCGCCGCCGCCTGCCGGGCGAGGTGCGCGGCCTGCCGCGTGCCTCCCGGCCCCGGCAGCCGCGGGCGAGCCGACTCGGGAGGCGAGCGCCCGGCCGGGAGGGCCGGGCCGGGGGCCCCGCCGCCACGGACGGCCAGTGGTGGAGGCGAGCGCCCGGCCGGGAGGGCCGGGCCGGGGGCCCCGCCGCCAGGGCCGGCCACGGGCGGCGGCCCGGCCGCCTGCTGGCCGGCAACGATGCCGAGCGGCGCGCAACCGACCAGCAGGCAGAGGCTAAGAACTCGCGGGAGTCGTGGGCGTCGTGGGAGTTGCATGCGATGCGGTCGGCTTCCAGGTGAGGTCCAGTTGCTTGGCCGCCCGGACATCATCCAGGCGCCGTACCGGCATGGTATGCGGAGCGCCGGTGACGCGCTCAGGTTCTTGTGCGGCTTCCGCGAGAATCTCGGCCATGGCGGCGACGAAGGCATCGAGCGCCGCCTTGCTCTCTGTCTCCGTCGGCTCGATGAGCAGGCACTCCGGCACCAGGAGCGGAAAATAGGTCGTCGGCGCGTGCATGCCGTGGTCGAGCAGCCGCTTGGCGAAGTCCATCGCCGTGACGCCGAGCTCCTTCGCCTGGCGCTTGAGCGTGATGATGAGCTCGTGCGTGGCCCGGCGGTCCGGGTAAGCCGCATCGAAACCGGCACGCTTCAATTGCGCGAGGAGATAGTTGGCGTTGAGCGTGGCGTACTCGCTCACTTTCCCCATCCCCTCCCGGCCGAGCATGCGCATGTAGACGTAGGCCCGAAGCAGCACCCCGGCATTGCCCATGAATCCCGAGAGCCGTCCGATCGACTGCGGCAGGTCCCGCTCCGTCAGCCACACATGGCGCTCGCCGCGCCGCGCCACGACCGGCACCGGCAGGAAAGGGGCGAGCCGCGCGCTCACGCCGACCGGGCCTGCGCCCGGGCCGCCCCCCCCGTGCGGGGTGGAGAAGGTCTTGTGCAGATTGATGTGGATGACATCGAAGCCCATGTCGCCCGGACGCACCTTGCCGAGGATGGCGTTGAGGTTCGCACCGTCGTAGTAGAGGAGCCCGCCGGCGGCGTGGACCGTGCGCGCCACCTCCTCGATCCGCCGCTCGAACACTCCGAGCGTGGATGGGTTGGTGAGCATGATGCCCGCGGTCTTGGGACCGACCGCGGCCCTGAGCGCCTCGAGGTCGACGTCGCCGTCGGCATCGACGGGCACTTCCCGCACCACACAGCCGCACATCGTGGCAGTGGCCGGATTGGTGCCGTGGGCCGCCTCCGGCACGATGATCTCGTTGCGCTCGAGGTCGCCGCGGGCGCGATGGTAGGCGCGGATCATCGCAACACCGGCGAACTCGCCCTGGGCGCCGGCCATCGGGCTCAGTGCCACGGCCTGCATTCCGGTCACCGCCTTCAGCATCTCCTGCAGCTCGTGGAGACAGGCGAGAAAGCCCTGTCCCGCGCTCTCCGGCGACAGCGGATGGCGCGCCAGGAACTGCGGCAGCATGGCCAGGCTGTTGCAGGCCTTGGGGTTGTATTTCATCGTGCACGACCCGAGGGGATAGAAGTGCGTGTCGATGGAGAAGTTGAGCTGCGAGAGGCGCGTGAAATGCCGCACCGTCTCGAGCTCGCTGACCTCGGGCAGGAGCGGACGTTCCGCTCGTCGCAAGGACGCGGGCAGATCGTCGGTGACGGCCGCTCCGGGGTCGTGCGGCCACTGGTCCTCGGCGCCGCGGCCCGGGACGGAATACTCGAATATCGGCTTCTCAAGTCGGGTGGACATGGTGTTTTGACTCAGGCGGCGCGGGTTTGCATGCGCTGCGCGCAGGGTTCAACGGGGTTCGCTCGAGGCGAACCCCGTCCGTGAAGCGGCGCGAAGCGCGCCGGAAGAAGCGATCGTGCCTCTCTCGCTGCGCAGACATTCCTCGAGCGCCTGGGCGTAGCGCTCGATGTCGGCGGTGGTCTTGGTCTCGGTGGCGCACACGAGCAGCGCAGGCCCGAGCTCGGGATAATGCTCGGCGAGATCGAATCCACCGAGGATGCCGCGCGCGGCGAGCCTCTCCAGCACCGGCCCTGCGGGGCGGTCGAGCGCGACGGCCGACTCGTGAAACACCGGCCCGCGGAACAGGCGCCGCACGCCCGGCACCCCGGTCAGCGCGTCCACGAGCTCTCGCGTGCGCGCATGCGATGCGGCGGCGACCCGCTCCAGGCCCACGGGACCCATGAGCGAGAGGTAGATGGTCGCGGCCGTCACCAGCAGCCCCTGATTGGTGCAGATGTTTGAAGTCGCCTTGGCGCGGCGGATGTGCTGCTCACGCGCCTGCAGCGTCAGCGTGAAGCCCGCGCGGCCGGCGGCATCGAGCGTGCGCCCGACGATCCGCCCGGGCATCTGCCGCACGTGCTCCATGCGCGCGGCCATGAAGCCGAAGTACGGTCCGCCCGAGGAGAGCGGCACACCGAGCGGCTGACCCTCCCCCACCGCGACGTCCGCGCCCTTGGAGCCCCACTGGCCCGGGGGCTTCAGCAACGCGAGCGAGGTCGGATTCACCACGGCGATCACCAGGATGTCGCGCGCGTGAGCCCAGTCGCAGAGCGCATCCACGTCCTCCAGCCGGCCGAAGAAGTTGGGCTGCTGGATGACGAGCGCGGTGATGTCCTGCCCGTCGTAACGGCCGAGCGCGCCGGCGGGGATGCAGCCCTCCTCCGCGCAATACGGCAGCTCTTCGAACACCAGCCCCTGATTGCCCGCCACCGCCCTGGCCGTTGCGCGGTAATGCGGGTGCACGGTGGTGGGCACGAGAATCCGCCGTGAGCGCGACCTGCGGTTGGCTCGCACCGCCATGAGGCAGGCCTCGCCCATCGCGCTCGCGCCGTCGTAGAGCGAGGCGTTGGAGACTCCCAGGCCGGTCAGGCTCGCCACCATGGTCTGGTATTCGTAGAGCAGCTGCAGCGTGCCCTGGCTCGCCTCCGCCTGGTAAGGCGTGTAGGCGCTGTAGAACTCCCCGCGCGTGGCGATGGCCCAGACGGCCGCGGGGATGTGATGCTCGTACGCGCCCGCGCCGATGAAGCAGAGGGGACGGCCATCGAGCCGCGCCCGCTCCGCCATGAGACGGGCGATCTCCATCTCGTTCGCGGCTTCCGGCACACCGGAGAGCCCCGGCAGCCGCAGGTTGGCGGGGATCTCGTCGAAGAGCTGCTCGATGCGCTCGACGCCGATGGCGGCGAGCATCGACTCGACGTCTTCGCGCGTGTGGGGAATGAAGGCCATCAGCCACCCTCCTCCGCGACCAGCTTCTCGTAATCCGCGGCGCTGAGCAGGGCGGGCGCCGCGGCGCCGGCCGCCGGCCGCAGCCGCATCAGCCAGCCCTTGCCGTAGGCGTCGGAGTTGATCGTCTCCGGCTCCGCGGCGAGCGCCGGGTTGCCGGTGACCACTTCTCCGGAGATCGGGCAGTAGACGTCGGAAGCCGCCTTCACGGACTCCACCACCGCGAACGGGTCTCCGGCCGAGAGCTTGCGGCCCGCCTCGGGCACTTCCACGAACACGAGATCGCCGAGGGCATGCTGGGCGTGATCGGTGATTCCGACCTCCACCGTGCCGTCGGGCAGGGTCCGCAGCCATTCGTGGGTCTTGGTGTACTTGAGGTCGGAAGGAACGTTGCTCATGCGGCGCTCCGGCGCTTGGGATTTTGGATCGGGGATGGGATCAAGGCTCGTGAGGCGATGCGCTCAACCGACGAGCGCCTTGCCATGACGTACGAACGGCGGCCGCACGATGCGCGCATCGTGCAGCTTGCCGCGAATGTCGACTTGCACGCTGGAGCCGGCGGCGGCCGGCACGCGAGCCAGCGCGATCGACCGCTCCAGGGTCGGGGAAAAGGTGCCGCTCGTGATCTCGCCCTCGCCGGCCCCGGGTACGAGCACCTTCTGGTGCGAGCGCAGCACCCCGCGCCCCTCGAGCAGGAGGCCGACGAGCTTGCGCTGTGGTCCGCGCGCGCGAATCGCCTCGAGCGCGTTGCGGCCGATGAATTCCCGCTCGCGCGGCTCGAGCGCCACCGTCCAGGCGAGACCTGACTCGAAGGGATGAGTGCTCTCGTCCATATCGCTGCCGTAGAGGTTCATTCCGGCCTCGAGGCGCAGCGTGTCGCGGGCGCCGAGCCCGCACGAGGTCACGCCGGCGGAATTCAGCGCTTGCCACACCCGCTCTGCGTCCCTGGCGGGAAGCATTATCTCGAAGCCGTCTTCGCCCGTGTAGCCGGTACGCGAGACGAACCAGCCGTCGATCTCGCGGCCGAAGAACGCATCGAGACCCAGAGCGTCCGTCGCACCGGCCGGTGACAGCAGGCGAGCGGCCTTGCCTCGCGCCTCGGGCCCCTGCACGGCAAGCATGGCGAGGTCGGTGCGCTCTACGAGCTCGATGCCGAACTGCGCCGCCTGTTGGCGCATCCAGGCGAGATCCTTGTCGCGCGTACCGGCGTTGACGACCGCGCGGAACCAGGACTCGTCGAGGAAATAGACGATGAGGTCATCGATGACCCCGCCGCTCTCATTGAGCATGCAGCCGTAGAGCGCCTTGCCTGGCGCCTTCAGCTTACCGATGTCGTTGGCGAGCAGCCTGAGGAGGAATGGCCTCACGCGCGCGCCCTTCAGATCGACGACGCACATGTGGGAAACATCGAATACGCCGGCGCCGCGCCGTACGGCGTGGTGCTCCGCGATCTGGGAGCCGTACTGCAGCGGCATGTCCCAGCCGCCGAAGTCCACGATTCTGGCGCCGAGCTTCTGGTGCAGGTCGAAAAGCGGGGTTCTTCGGGTCACGGGTGCTCCGGATATAGATGACGGCAGGCGTAAAGCGCCTTTGCCGCCCTCTGTCCGGTGACCTGAGAGATCGGGCGCCAGAGCGGCGCCGCTCCCCTTCGGTGGGTGGTCCGCCAGGGCGACCACCGCTCTCCAGAGACCCCGCGATCTGCCGTTCGTGTGCCTGAGCGTTTCCGGGCGGAGCTTGCGCCTTCGGCGTTCCGGCGGTGGCCGGACCCTCTCCGGACAGACCGATTATGGGGCGCGCGGATCATAGCATGTAAAATCTCCGGTCCCAGGAAGCACTTCTCCGGCAGGTACCATGTCCTCTATCCAGCGTCGCAAGTCCGCCCAGGTGTCCATCGGCCCCGTTCGGGTGGGCGGGACCGCGCCGATCGTCGTGCAGTCCATGACGAACACGGACACCGCGGACATCGAGGGCACCACGCAACAGGTCAAGGCTCTGGCCCGCGCAGGATCGGAGCTGGTCCGGATTACGGTAAATACCGCGGAAGCCGCGGAGGCCGTGCCGCACATCCGCAACCGGCTGGACCAGCTCGGGGTGGCGGTGCCCCTGATCGGAGACTTCCATTTCAATGGTCACAAGCTCCTGCGCGAGCATCCGGCCTGCGCCGAGGCCCTCGCCAAGTACCGCATCAACCCCGGCAACGTGGGCCGCGGCAGCAAGCGCGACCCGCAGTTCGCTGAGATGATCGAGACGGCCTGCCGCTACGGCAGGCCGGTGCGCATCGGCGTCAACTGGGGCAGCCTCGACCAGGATCTGCTCACGCGGCTGATGGACGAGAACTCCTCGCGGCCACAACCGCTCAGCGCGCAGCAGATCATGCGCAATGCGGTGGTGCTGTCCGCGCTCGAGAGCGCGCGCCGCGCGGAGGATCTTGGCATGGCGCACGATCGCATCATTCTGTCGGCCAAGGTGAGCGGGGTTCAGGATCTCATCGCGATCTATGCAGATCTGGGCGGCCGCTGCGATTACCCGCTGCACCTCGGCCTGACCGAGGCCGGGATGGGCTCGAAGGGCATCGTCGCGTCCACCGCGGGCATGGCGGTGCTGTTGCAACAGGGGATCGGTGACACGATCCGCGTCTCCCTCACGCCGGAGCCGGGCGGGGATCGGACGCAGGAGGTGATCGTGGCGCAGGAGATCCTGCAGACAATGGGCCTGCGGTCATTCCTGCCGCTCGTCACCGCATGTCCGGGGTGCGGCCGTACCACGAGCACAGTGTTCCAGGAGCTTGCACAAAGCATTCAGACGCACATTCGGCATCGGATGCCCGAGTGGCGTCGGGAATACGATGGCGTCGAGGATATGACGGTGGCCGTAATGGGCTGTGTGGTGAACGGGCCCGGAGAGAGCAAGCACGCCAATATCGGCATCAGCCTGCCGGGTACGGGAGAGCGGCCCGTGGCGCCAGTCTACGAGGATGGGGAGAAAACGGTCACCTTGAAGGGGGACCGGATCGCGGAAGAGTTCCAGGAGCTGCTGGAGCGGTATGTGGCCAGAAGATTCACCAGGAAGAATGCCACTGACGGGGCTGCCATCGCCTGAACGCGCGCACCGACTGACGGGAGACGCCGATGAACGAGCTCGCTGAGAAGCATTGCAGGCCTTGCGAGGGGGGCGTGGCGCCTTACTCCCGCGAGGAGGCGGAGAGGCTCATGGCGCAGCTCGACAAGGAATGGGTGCTTTCCAGGGACGGGCCGTATCTGCGGCGGGAGTTCAAGTTCAGGGACTTCTACCGCACGATGAGCTTCGTCAATGCGCTCGCCCATGTCGCCAACGTCGAGGACCATCATCCGGACCTCGAGGTGGGATACAACTACTGCCGCGTGCAGTACACCACGCACGCCATCCAGGGGCTGTCGGAGAACGACTTCATCTGCGCGGCGAAGATCGACGCCATTCCGCTCAGGTAAGGACCCGAGGGCGGACGGAGGGGGGCTGCCGGGCGATTTTGGGCAGCTCACCATCGAGGCCGAGCGCCCGGGTGATGAAGAAGCGCTTGGCCTCGTCGGTGCGATTGACCAGTGCCAGGCCGCGCTGAGCGATGCGCGAGAGCGGGCCGACACCGTGGGCGAGATAGCGGTTGAATCCGTCGATGGCGAGCGCGACGGGCTCGATCTCGCTCTTGCGCCAGCGCTCGTAGCGGCGCAGGACGCTTCGCGCGCCTGGGTCTTCGCCCACGCGGGAAGCAGCGCAGATCAGCTCGCTGAGCGCCGCGGCGTCCAACAGGCCCAGGTTGACGCCTTGGCCGGCCAGCGGGTGCACCACGTGCGCGGCATCGCCGATCAGCGCACACCGGTGCGCGGTGAAGCGGTGCGCGGTCAGCTTGCGCAGCGGCAACGACAGGCGCTCGGTGCGCAGCTTTACGGCGCCCAATACCGCGTCCGACTGGCTCATCAGCTCTTGCTCGAAGGCGGTGTGCGACATGCCTACGAGCGGCGCGGCTGCGGAGTCGTCGACGGACCAGACGATTGAGCTGCAGCCGTCGGCGAGCGGCAGGAAGGCGAGCGTCCCGGTGCGCAGGAAGCGCTGCCAGGCAATGCGCTCGTGGGGCAGCTCCGTGCGGACGTTGGCCACGATGGCGATCTGGTGATAGCTGGAGCTTTCGGCGGAGAGACCGATCGACTCCCGGACCGCCGAGCGTGCGCCGTCCGCACCTACGACCAGGCGGCAGGTGAAAACACCCGCGCTCGTCTCGAGCTCCACGTCATGATCGCGCACGCGCAGCCGCGAGAGCTCGCCCGCGATCGTGCGGCCCCCCGCGGCCTCGAAGGTCTGCAGGGCCGCAGTCTGGACGAGACGGTTCTCAACGATGTAGCCGAGATTCGGCTCACCAGCGTAGGCCGCGTCGAACTCCAGCACATCGGGGCTTCGCGGCTGCACGCTCTCATGCCAGACACGCATGCGCTCATACGCCTGCATGCGTGAGGACGGAATCAAAGGCCACGCGCCGATCGCCGTGAGGATGCGCTCGCTCGCGCGGGAAAGCGCCGATACGCGCGCATCGAGGGGCGCATCGGGTGGTGTAGCGGCAGGCCGCCGGGGCTCGAGGACGGCGACGCGAAGAGGCCGGCGCGCGTCCTTAGAGGCGACCTGCACCAGCGCCGCGGCGCTGGCCCCCACGGGACCGCCGCCGACGATGAGCACATCCAACGGCTCGGTCGATGCCGCGGGGATCGTCACGGCGCTCCCTGCAGCGGCACTCCGCGTGCCAGACGCGGAGTGGGCCCGCCGAATCCCAGGCTGACTCGCGCGAGCGCCCGCTTGGCGGGGGGTGACAGGTCGAACGCGAGCAGCCCGAGGTTGCGCAGGAGGCCGGCGCCGGGGACCCGGCTGCCGAAGAGGCGCACCAGCCCGTCGGTGAAACGCACGACCCCGCCCCGGTCGGCGGCACGCCAGTCGGAGAACTTCCGCAGCAGCTGCGGCGAGCCGACATCGCCGGTGGCCGCCGCGATCAGCTCGGCGAGCAGGGCGGCATCGCGCAGTCCCAGGTTGAATCCCTGTCCGGCGATCGGGTGCAGCGCCTGGGCGGCATTGCCGATCAGCACGGTGCGGCGCGCCACCGTGGCCGCGGCGCGTGTCAGCTTCAAGGGATACGATGCACGGCGGCCGATGCGCCGGAATCTGCCGGCGCGCCAGCCGAAGCACTGCTGCAGCTCAGCGAGATAGGCCTCGTCCGAAAGCGCCAGCAGCTGCGCCGCGCGCTGCGGCGTACATGACCAGATCGTTCCGTAGCCGCCGCCGCGAAGCGGCAGCACGGCCACCGGACCCGCCGGTGTGAAGCGCTCGTAGGCGGTGCCATCGTGGCCGCGATTGCCCATCACTGCCGCGACGATCGCCACCTGATCGTAGTCTTCGACGCTGGCCTCGATGCCGGCCGCCGCGCGCACTACGGAGTGCGCTCCGTCGGCCGCGACGAGGAGGCGCGCCGAAGCCACCTCGCGGGTGCCCGCGGACGCGACCAGCGTAAAGTAGGCCCGCTCCGTCGTGATATCGAGATCCTCGACGCTGGCGGGGACTCGGACGTCGATACCGGCCGCACCCGTGAGACGACCCCACAGCGCGGCGCCGATCACTCTGTTGGGCACGACGTAGCCGAACGCATCGATCCCATGCTCCGCGGCCTGCAGACGCGCGAACCCGAACCGTCCGGCATCTGAGACGTGGATCGCGCGTATCGCCGCGGCTTCCCGCGAGATCTCATCCCAGACGCCGAGACCCTGGAAGATCCGCCGGCTGGCGTTGCCGAGCGCCGTGGTGCGCTCATCGAAGCTCGGCTGTGCAGCGGACCCCGGCGCGACGCTCTCGACGAGCAATACGCGTACACCGGTGCCGGCGAGCCCGAGCGCGAGGCTGGCCCCGACCAGTCCGCCGCCGACGATGGCGACATCGACCTCGCGAGGGGCCGCACGGGCGATCGCGGCCGGGCTCGCGGACTCAGCCATGGGAAGCGCTCTGCGACATCAGCTTCTCGATCGCATCGGGGTCCTTGGGTGCCCCTTCCGTCAGCACCTCGGCACCGCTCTTGGTGACCACGACGTCATCCTCGATTCGCACGCCGATGCGCTGGAAGCGCTTCGGCACGCCACGAGCGCCCTCGGGAATGTAGATGCCCGGCTCGATGGTGAGAACCATGCCCGGCTCCAGCACGCGCCACTCGTCACCGATCTTGTAGTCCCCGACGTCGTGCACGTCCATGCCGAGCCAGTGGCCGGTACGGTGCATGAAAAACCGGCGGTAGGCGCCATCGCGCTCGAGCTTCGCGGGCCGCCCCTTCAGCAGCCCGAGCTTCACCAGGCCATGGGTGACGACGCGGACCGCCGCCTCGTGGGGCTCGTTCCAGTGATTGCCCGGACGGACCTTGGCGATCGCCGCCTGGTTGGCCTCGAGCACGATCTCGTACACGGCGCGCTGCTCCGGGGTGAAGCGGCCGCTGACCGGAAAGGTGCGCGTGATGTCCGATGCATAGCACTCGTGCTCGCAGCCGGCATCGATCAGAAGCACGTCGCCGGCCCTGAGCGGCTGGTCGTTGTCGCGGTAGTGCAGGATGCAGCTGTTGGCCCCCCCGCCCACGATGGGGTGATACGAGGTATCCGCGTTGTGCAGGCGGAACTCGTGGATGATCTCCGCCATCACCTCGTATTCCTTCAGCCCCGGCCGGCAGAAACGCATGGCCCGAACGTGCGCGGCGGCTGCGATCCTCGCGGCTTCACGCATGAGTCCGATCTCGATGCGCGATTTGTAAAGGCGCATGTCGTGCAGGACGTGATCGAGGGCCACGATCTCCTGCGGGGCATGGCGGCCGTTCCGCGCCTGCGTCCGCAGCCCGTTCACCCATCCGACGACCCGCTGGTCGAACTCCGGATACATGCCCATCGAATAGAACACCTTGGCGCGGTTCTCCATGAGCCCGGGCAGGATCTCGTCGATGTCGGCGATCGGAAAGGCATCGTCCGCGCCGAAGGCGCGCCGTGCCCCAGCCGGCCCCGCCCTGGGTCCGTCCCAGGTCTCGCGTGTCGGATCCCGCTCGCGCACGAAGAGGATGTATTCGGCCTGATCGCGACCGGGGACCAGCACCGCGACCGACTCCGGCTCGCCGAAGCCGGTCAGATAATGGAAGTCGCTGTCCTGGCGGTAGGCGTATTCCACGTCGTTGTTGCGGTGCCGCACCGGCGCGGCCGGCAGGATGGCGATGGAGTCGCGGCCCATCAGCTTCAGCAGCGCGCGCCGGCGGCGCGCGAACTCGTTGCGAAGGTCCTGTCCGCCCGTGCTCGCGGATCGCGAGACATGGCGGGGGGCTGCGCGGCGGGCCGCGGTTCTATGGCGTATCAATGAAGAGGTGCTCCTGGTGAGGAGGGAGTGGCCCTCAGCGGCTCGAGTTCCTCGAAGACGACCTGAACGCTCACACGCACGAACTCCACGAGCTCCGCATAGGCGCTCTCGTTCGATTCCTCGGTCTGGGCGATGTCGACGCCGACACGGCTGATCTCGGTGAGGTCGCGCACGATCTCTCCCACGTCGCCGGGGAGGCTGGCGGCATCCTGCACCGGGCCCGAGCCGAGGCCGTACAGAAAGCCCTGACACCATTGGGCGAGCGCCGCCGCGCGCGCGTCGATCGACTGCGCCTCCTCGGGCAACAGCAGGTCGAACTCCATGTCCGGCGCCCGCAGCGATCCGGCGGTCTCCGTATAGAGCTCCCGCAGGGTCGCGGCGGCGAGCGGCTGAGCCCGCCCTTCCGGCAGGATCTCGAGCAGCCAGTCCTCGAAACGGTAGCCCGCGCCGGCGCACAGGCAGCCGGCGAGCGTACCGTGCGCCTCGGCCGCCTCGGCCAACGCCCGCTCGTCCGTCAGGACGCCCTGGATGTCCGCGTAGTTCGCTTGGATCATGGACCCGGGGATTATATGCCTGCGGGCCCCTCGCAGGCTGTCAGCTCCGATTGACCCCGCCGAGAGCGCCGCTCTATAGTCGGAGGACCATGAGCGACACCGTCAAATCACAGCTCGATCTCGAGCTGGCGCGCCTGGCGCGGCGTATCGAGGAGCTGGTGGCCACCGTAGATCATCTGCGGGAGGAGAACCGCGCGTTGCGCCAGCGGCACGAGTCGCTGGCGACGGAGCGCGCCTCGCTCCTCTCGAAGAACGAGCAGGTGCGTGCCCGCGTCGAGGCCATGATCGGCAGGCTGAAAACCCTGGAGCATGGCGCATGAGCACTCAGGATCAGGCACGCGTCAGCGTGCGCATCATGGAGAAGGAGTACGTGGTCTCCTGCCCCTACGATGAGCGCTCGGCGCTTCTCGATGCGGCGGAGTACCTGAACGCCCGCATGCGCGAGATACGCGACAGCGGCAAGGTCGTCGGCCTCGATCGCATCGCCGTCATGGTGGCGCTCAACATGGCGCACGAGCTGCTGCAGCTGCGCGGGCGCGACGCCAAGCTCGAGGGCGAAGCGGGCGGCAAGGTACGTGCCTTGCGCGAGCGGGTCGAGACCGCGCTCGAGCGCGCTCAGCAACTCGAGCTGTGACGCACACGACCGCCACATCCAGGCGGGCTTGGTGTAGAGTGGTTCCCGGCGTCGCCTGCGGTGTTCGACAAGCGGGCCGGGTTACCTCGGACCCTAATTGAAACACCCACGGGGCAGGGCTCGTCGGCAGCACTGTGCATGTCCGCCATGAGCGGAAAGCCTTACCTGTCACAGCTCGTCCCACCTGTTGCTCTGGTTCGAGAGCAACGGTTCGCACCGGCACATGCGGGTGACGCTTCTTGATTCCAGCCTGACCGACGCCCGCAGAGCCCTGCGGGCGTCGCTCCGCGCCAGGCGCCGGACCGTATCCGCCGCCGAGCGCACGCGCGCCGCGAGGCAGATCGCGCGCCATGCCGATCGCGCGCTCAATCTCCGCTCCGGCCGCCGTATCGGCATCTACGCCGCCACCGGCGAAGAGCTCGACACCTCCTGCCTGATCGCGCTCGCGCTGCGCCGCGGGTGCCTCGTCTATCTCCCTCGCATCGACCGGCGCCAGCGAGTGCGGACCATGCGCTTCGCGCGCCTCACGGAACGGCGGAGCTTCAACCGCTTCGGCATCGCCGAGCCTGAAGGTCCGCTGCTCGCCAGCGTACGGCTGCTCGATGTCGTCTTCCTCCCGCTGGTCGGCTTCGATCGTCGCGGCATGCGGCTCGGCATGGGGGCTGGCTACTACGATCGCGCATTCGCATTCATGCGGCTGCGCAGCGTCTGGCGCGCGCCGCTTCTCGTCGGAATCGGTTATGCATCGCAGGAGGTGGACCGCATCGTGTCCGCCGAGCACGACGTGCCGCTCGACCTCGTGATCACCGAGCGCGGGGTGATCCGCTGCGCTCGCCGCTGATCTCGAGCGGCGAGCGCGCCGCGCGAACGGATGTGGCGCACCTCACAGCTCGCGCGAGCCGGCTACCACATCCACTCCCCCCTTGCTTGTTTTTTTGTTTCACCTGTATATACTCCGACCTCGGACTAACCCGACAACTGGAGAGCCAACATGGCGAAAGCAAAAAAGAAGGCCAAGAAGAAAGCTGCGAAGAAGAAGTAAGGCCTTTGCTCGGCGGCCGCTTCGGCGGCCGCCGAGTAAGACGAATCGAGATTCTCGTGCCCGCTCCGGCGGGCACGTTCGTTTCCGGAGGGCGGAAATCCCATGACTGCGACGATGGCCGATGCAAAGAAGAGGCTCGCAGCCGAAGCCGCTCTCGAGCACGTTCCCGCCGGCTCCGTGCTCGGCGTCGGCACCGGCTCCACGGTGCGCTTCCTCATCGAGGCGCTGGCGGCGCATCCGGGACGGGTTCGCGCCGCAGTCTCCAGCTCCAACGCCACTACGGCGCTCCTTCATGCCGCCCGCGTCCCCGTGATCGAGCTCAATGACGTGGCGGATCTGCCGCTCTACATCGATGGCGCCGACGAGGCGACCCGCGCGCATCACCTCATCAAGGGCGGCGGCGGCGCGCTCACGCGCGAGAAGATCATCGCGGCGGCGGCCGCGCGCTTCATCTGCATCATCGACCAGAGCAAGCTCGTCGCCACGCTCGGCACCTTCCCGCTGCCGATCGAGGTGATCCCGATGGCGCGCAATCTCGTTGCCCGCTCACTGCAGGAGCGCGGCGCACGGCCGGTGTGGCGCCAGGGGTTCCAGACCGATAACGGCAATCACATCCTCGACGTGCACGGCCTCAGCATCGCCGACCCGGTAGCGCTCGAAAGCGAGCTCACCGGTCTCACGGGCGTGGTCACGGTGGGGCTATTCGCCCGGCGCCCCGCCGATATGCTCCTGGTCGGCACCGACCAAGGGGTCATCACGATCTGATCTCGACGCGGGACGCGTAGCAGGCAGGGAAGTGCCCCGCGTCAAACGAGATTCAGCCGCGCGTGCCCGCTGCCAGCGTCAGCGTCGGCCGCGGCGGCTCTTCCACTAGGTCACGGAGCGTCAGCTCACCGCAGTGGTCGCGGCGTGCCTCGTCGATGGTCGCCAGCAGACGATCGACGACCGGGATCGAGACCGAACGCGGAGTGAAGTGGCCGCTGCGCTGATTGCGAGCGATCTCCAGAATCTCGCTCACCGGGATGTGGCCGATGTCGCGCGCCGGCAGCAGCTCATCGTCCTCGGTGACCACCAGCAGCCCCGCGACCTCCAGCGTGGTCACCATCTGCGCGACCGCGATCCCCGGCAGCCCGAGCTCCGTGGCGAGGCCGTTCACGCTCCAACGCTTGCCGCCCGTGACGTAGGTTCGGCCGACGAAGTACATCAGCCGCAGAGCCAGATGCTCGACCTCCCGGCTCGAGAGCCTCAGCTCCTGCAGCCCGAGCCGCAGGTACGTCGGGTTCTGGATATAGAAGGACAGGTTCGCGCCGGCGAGCAGGATCAGCCAGCCGAGATACGTCCATAGCAGTGCGGCAACGATGAAGGCGAACCCCGCATAGACGATGGTCAGCCGCGTGGAGTGCACGACGAAGGCCGTGAAAATCCGTCCCACCGCAGCCCAGAGCACTCCGGCGACCAGGGCACCGATCAGGGCCGGGCGCCACCGCACCCGGGTGTTCGGAACGAAGAGGTAGAGGCCGGTGAAGAACGCGGTCACCATGACGTAGGGGGCCAGCTTCACGCCCGCCTCGGTGAGGATATCGATGAGCGGCAGATGTCCCAGCGCGCGCAGCGGCGCGCTCTCCAGCGCCCGCCGCGACATGCCGATGAACACGACGAGGATGACCGGACCGACCACGATCAGGGTCAGATACTCGCTCACCCGCCGAGCGAAGCTGCGCGCCTGCTGTACCCGCCAGAGAAAATTGAAGCTGTCCTCCACCTTCTTGATGGTGCCGACCAGCGTCCACGCGAGCAGCGCAAATCCGACTGAGCCGACCACGCCACCGCCGACACCATTGGCGAAGTCCATCACGCGGGAGGTCAGCTCCTGCGCCCCGACCGGTCCCAGGGCGCTGAAGAGCTGGTAGACCGCGACGCGCAGGTCGCTTCGCGCGCGGAAGATCTTGAGGATCGCGAAGCTGAAGGCGGCGAGCGGGATGAGCGACAGCAGGGTCGTGTAGACGAGTCCCATGGCGCGCAGCTTGATGTCGGGGCGCGAGAGGTCGCGGACCACCGCATAGGGATAGCGCATCCCGCGGATCAGGCGCGGCCGGCGTCCGGCCCCCTGAGAAGCGGGACCGAAGAAGCACCAGTCGAGAAAGCTCCAGAATCTCGCCCACATCGCCGGCAAGGTTAAGCGGCGGACACGCCGATGTCACTTGTTGAAGCGCTGGATCGGCGCTTTGCGCGGCGCAGCTTTGGACAAAAAGCGTGGCTTTTGCCCAAAGCTCGCTCGGCGGTGCGAAGTAGTGCTGCGCCGAAGGCGCCGCCCCGCCCCGCGGCGGCGGGGCACTTCCATGCGCCTGCTGCCATCGCTCGGGGAAGCGAGCCGTATCGTGTTTCGCCGAGAGCCCCGGTCGGCTTGCTCCGGCGGCGGGGCCTGCGATATGCCTGTTACCATGAGCGGTATGTCCTCTGCAGCCCAAGGATTTCCGCAACGGATCGTCTGCCTCACGGAGGAGACCACCGAGACGCTGTATCTGCTCGGCCAAGAGCACCGCATCGTCGGGATCTCCGGCTTCACGGTACGTCCGGCCCGGGCGAGGAAGGAGAAACCGCGGGTCTCGGCCTTCACCAGTGCGAAGCTCGATCGCATCCTGGCGCTGCAGCCGGACCTGGTTCTCGGCTTCTCAGACCTGCAGGCGGACATTGCCGCGCAACTCGCGCGCGCGGGACTGGACGTGCACCTCTTCAACCAGCGCAGCGTCGCGGAGATCTTCCGGATGATCCGCACGCTGGGCGGCATGATCGGCTGCGAGGCACCAACGGCCGAGCTGGTGGCCCGCCTCGAAGATGGGGTGGAGAGGGCTCGCAAGCGCTCGAGCGCCCTGCCGCGCCGGCCCCGCGTGTACTTCGAGGAATGGGATGAGCCGTTGATCTGCGGCATCCGCTGGGTCTCGGAGCTGATGGGCATCGCAGGCGGCGAGGACTGCTTCCCGGAACTCGCGGTCCAGCCGCTCGGCCGCCAGCGAATCATCGCCGACTCCCTGGAGGTGCCGCGCCGCGCGCCCGACATCATTTTCGGCTCCTGGTGCGGCAAGAAGTTCCGCCCCGAGGACGTGGTTGCACGGCCCGGGTGGAGCGCCATTCCGGCGGTACGCGGCGGCTTCGTGCGCGAGATCAAGTCGGCGATCATTCTGCAGCCGGGGCCCGCGGCGCTCACCGATGGCCTGCAGGCCCTTCAGGACATCATCGAAGAATGGGCTGCCACCAAGGATGGTCACTGATGCTGCCCTAACCGTGCTACATCCCCCGCCGCTCGCGAATCAGCTCGTATGCCTCGATGATCTGCTGCGTGCGCTGCTTGGCGTGCTCGATCATGGAGTCGGGCAATCCGTTCGCCTTCAGCTTGTCGGGATGATGGCGGCTCAACTGCCGCCGGTAGGCCTTGACGATGTCCTGATCGCTGTCATTCGCTGACGCCTCGAGAACCTTGTAGGCCTGACTCAGCTTCTGCGCATCGCTGACTCTAGGCTCGGCTCCCGCCGGCGCATAGTGAAAGCTGCCGCCGCGAATGCGCAGCACGGCCTCGATCTGCGCCATCTCGAACGGGGACACCCCGAGGCGCCCGGCGATCCGATGCAGCAACGGCCGCACCGGGCCGTCGAGATTGTTGCCGCTCAGCGCGGCGCGCACCTGGATCTCGACGAAGACGCGCACGAGGTCGGGCCGGCCGGCACAGGCGCGGCCGAGATCGGCGAGCTCCGCCGCGAGATCGAAGCCGGGTTGCTTGCCCGCGGTGAAGCATTCGATCGCCTGCTGCACCCGTGCGGCGTCGAGCCGCAGCTCCGCCATCACGGCGCGCGCGGCGGAGATCTCCCGCTCCGAGACCCGTCCGTCCGCCTTCGCGAGGTAGCCCATGACCCTGAAGGTGGCGCGGAAGAAGCGCTCGCCGATGACGGTGAGTTCCTCCGGACCGGGCAACGGTCCGTCCTGCCGCTCGAGGTGCTCGTCCACCTGATGCCCGAGGAGCACGCCGGCCAGGGCTCCGAGGGGCCCCAGGAACATGCCGATCAACCCCCCCACAACCTTTCCGGTGTACCGCATATGCGCTGCTATAGTAGCAAGCATGGAAAGCCAAACGGTCTTCCGCACCTCGCTGCGCGGACTCGAGAAGCTCCACGAGGGCAAGGTGCGCGACATCTACGCGGCCGGGGCCGATGCTCTGCTCATGGTGGCGACGGACCGGCTCTCGGCCTTCGATGTGGTGTTGCCGGACCCGATCCCCGGCAAGGGCCGCGTGCTCACCGAAATATCCAACTTCTGGTTCGCGCGCACCCGCCACATCGTCCCGAACCATCTGACGGGCCGCCCCGTCTCCGAGCTGGTCAGCGATCCCGCCGAGCGCGCCATGCTGGAGGGCCGCGCGGTCATCGTGCGGCGCCTGAAGACGCTGCCGCTGGAGGCCGTGGTTCGGGGTTACCTGGTCGGCTCCGGATGGAAGGAGTACCAGGCCTGCGGGAGCGTGTGCGGCGTTGCACTGCCCGCCGGCCTCACGCTCGCATCGCGGCTGCCGGCGCCCATCTTCACTCCGGCCACCAAGGCGCCCGCGGGCCATCACGATGAGAACATCTCCCTGCCCGAGGTCGAGAAGCTGATCGGAGCGCCGCTCGCGGCACGCGTCCGCGATACCGCCATCGCACTCTACGAATTCGCCGCGGCGCACGCGCTGAGCCGCGGCATCATCATTGCCGACACGAAGTTCGAGTTCGGCGTCGACGAGAGCGGCGCGCTCACGCTGATAGACGAGGCGCTGACACCGGACTCCTCGCGGTTCTGGCCCGCCGATACGTACCGGCCGGGCACGAGCCCACCGAGCTTCGACAAGCAGTTCGTGCGGGACTACCTGGAGACGCTCGATTGGAACAAGAAGGCGCCGGGACCGAAGCTGCCGGCGGACATTCTCACGAGGACCAGCGAGAAGTATCGCGAGGCATTGCGGCGGCTGACAGGGTAGGTGCCGATCCCGTCGAGGCAGGCCGCTGCCGGGGAGTTACCGCTACCGCCCCTGCCGCGGAGTTGTGACCTCGTCGGTGAGAGCCCGGGCTGAGCAGCCCTCGGGAACTGTCGATTTTCCGCGACGTTGTGAGTGTGCGTCAGCCCGCGCTCTGGGCGGGCTGCGACTGAGCGGAGTCTGCAGCCGTGAGCGCGAGCCGGGCAAGCGATCGGGGGTCCACAGGACCCGCCGGATCGGCCGGCCAGTCCGGGGGAGCATTCGGCTCGGACGCCGAATCCTACCGCCTGCTCATCGATACTCTTCCCGCGTTCATCTGGACGAGCCGCCCGGACGGAGGCATCGAATTCTGCAACCGACGGCTCCTCGAGTACGCTGGGCGCTCGCTCGAGGAGGTCGCCGGCGAGTCCTGGCGGGACCTCGTTCATCCCGACGACCTCCAGCACGTCGTCGAGGCGAGAGCACGCATACTCCGCACCGGCGAGAGCAGCGAAGTCGAATGCCGTCTGCGCCGCGGCTCGGACGGAAGCTACCTCTGGTTCCTCGTGCGCGGCGAGCCGATGCGCAATGCTGCGGGGGAGATCACCCGCTGGTGCGGGACGGCGACGAACATCGAGGGCCGCAAATGCAACGAGAGGGCGCTGGAGAGCCTGGCGGCGCTGCTGCGGCACTCGCAGCGCAGCGCGCACGTGGGCAGCTACCTGGTCGAATGGGCGGACGCGAGCGATCGGGATTCGTACCGGGTCCAGTGGTCCGATGAGCTCTTTCGCATCTTCGGCTACGACCCGGGCGTCATCGAGCCGAGCTTGGAAGCCTGGACGCGACGCCTCCACCCGGATGAGCGGCACCGGGTCGTCGCGGCATTGGAGGAGGCCCTCCAACATCGGCGAGGCCTCGAGCTCGAATACCACATCGTCCGCGATGACGGAGTGCATACGCTCTACACCTGGGCGGAGTTCGATGCCGGTCCGCCGCCCAGGTTCTGGGGCACGTGCCAGGACGTGACCGAGCAGCGACATGCCGCCACCGAGCTGCGCGAGGCGGACCGGCGCAAGAACGAGTTCCTGGCGACGCTCGCGCACGAGCTGCGCAATCCGCTCGCGCCCATCCGTCAGTCGGTCGTCGTCGCACAGAGCCCGCGTGCCTCGGAAGCCCAGCGCCAGCGCTCCTTCGAGATCATCGAGCGGCAGGTCGCGCACATGGCACGCCTGATCGAGGATCTGGTGGAGGCTTCGCGGATCTCTCGCGGCCGCCTGGAGCTGCGATTGCAGCCGACGACACTGGGGGCGGTGCTGCTCGCAGCGGTGGAGACCGCGCGCCCGATGATGGAGGCGCGCAATCAAACGCTCTGCGTCGACGTACCGGAGGAGCCGATCGAGCTGAATGGCGATCCGGTGCGGCTCGCGCAGGTCTTCATCAATCTGCTGACCAATGCGGCGAAGTATACGGACCCGCATGGCCGCATCGATCTGCGGGTGGGTGTGGAGGAAGGTCAGGCGGTCGTTTCGGTGCGGGACAATGGCATCGGGATCAGCCCGGTGATGTTGCCGCGGGTGTTCGATCTTTTCTCGCAGGCGAACACGGCGCTCGAGCGCACGGAAGGCGGCCTCGGAATAGGGCTCGCGCTGGCGCGGGGAATCGTGGCGCTGCACGGCGGCAGGATCGAGGCGCACAGCGCGGGCCTCGGGCGTGGGAGCGAGTTCATCGTGATCCTGCCGACGCAGCCGTCGAGTGCGCCCCCCCTCCCCACGTCCGTCGCTTCGGCGGAGAAGGCGCAGCTCGTGTACCGCATCCTGGTGGCCGACGACAACGCCGACGCTGCGGAAAGCCTTGCGATGACGCTCAAACTGCGAGGCCACGAGGTCGAGATTGCGCATGATGGCCGACGCGCCCTCGAGATCGCGGCCCTCATTCATCCGCAGATCGCGCTGCTCGACATCGGGATGCCCGAGCTCAACGGGTATGAGCTGGCGCGGCAGATCCGCTCTCACGCGTGGGGACAGCACATGAAGCTGGTGGCCGTGACCGGCTGGGGTCAGGATGAGGACCGGCGCCAGGCTCTCGCCGCCGGCTTCGATGAGCATCTCACCAAGCCCATCGATCCGCGGCGGCTCATGAGCGTGATCGAGGCCGCTACTCTCCTACCGGCTGTATGACGCGAAGGGTCCGCGGTTGGCGGGCGCTCTGCGTGATGGCTGGACCAGGATCACTTCGCGCCCGACGGCGCTGCACCCTGCGGGGCCGGTCCTCCCGGACCGCTCTCCCGTCCCTGCGCCAGAAAGCACGAAGGCCCGCCGATGGGCGGGCCTTCGTGTTTTTGGCTGGGGGACTAGGATTCGAACCTAGGTAAACGGAGTCAGAGTCCGTTGTCCTACCACTAGACGATCCCCCAAATCCTGCGGGATCCCGCCCGGCGCCAATTCAAGCCTGAACCGGCGCCGGCTGCAAGCACCCAGGTTAGCGCTTGGAGTACTGTGTACCCCGGCGGGCCTTGCGGCGGCCGACCTTCTTGCGCTCGACTTCGCGGGCGTCGCGGGTGACGAAGCCCGCATCGCGAAGCTGCTTGCGCAGGGTCTCGTCGTACTCGATCAGCGCGCGGGTCAGGCCGAGGCGGATCGCGCCGGCCTGGCCGGTGATGCCGCCGCCGTCCACGGTGACGCTGATGTCGAAGCGACTGCCGAGCTGCAGCGCCTCGAGCGGCTGGCGCACGATCATGCGGCCGGTCTCGCGCCCGAAGAACTCATCGAGAGGTCGGGCGTTGACAGTGATGTGGCCGGTGCCGGCCCGGAGATACACGCGGGCGGTCGCGGTCTTGCGCCGGCCGGTGCCATAGTTCTGTTGCTGGAGAGCCATTCAAAAACCTCGCAAGAAGCCGTCCCTGGAGCGTTTTGCCAGCCCGCTCATCCTGAGCGGGCGCGCCGCGGCGCTCGAGCGCGCCGCGCCCTCAGATCTCGAGCGGCCGCGGCTGCTGCGCCTGGTGCGGATGCTCGCCGCCCGCGAACACGTGCAGCTTCCTGAACATGCGCCGCCCGAGCGGGTTCTTCGGCAGCATGCCCTTGACGGCGAACTCGATCGCCCGCTCCGGATGCTCCTCGAGGAGCTTCTCCAGGGCGATCGACTTGATGCCGCCGATATAGCCGGTGTGGTGATAATAGATCTTATCGCTGAGCTTGCGGCCGGTGACGTGCACCTTGCCTGCATTGAGCACCACGATGTGATCGCCCATGTCGACATGGGGACTGTAGTCGGCCTTGTGCTTGCCCTTGAGCCGATGTGCGATCTGCGTGGCGAGCCGCCCGAGCGTCTTGCCGGTCGCATCGACCACGAACCAGTCGCCCCGGACGCTGCCGGGTTTGGCGAAAACCGTCTTCATATGAGCCTCGGCGGGGCCGTATCTCTCGGCCCCAGGAATGCCTTTAGTGGACCCTTGCAAAGGGCCGGCAAGTCTACTCAAGCCGCTCCCGTATTGCAAAACGAGCTGCCCCGGTGCCCCCCGGGGTTTCGCCGTCCTGCAACGGCCGTCTCAAGCGGCCGACGCCCTGCTTATAATGGCGCTCATGGCGTCTGAGACCTCTTGGGATCCCTGGATCGGGGCCGCCGACCGGGCGCTTCGGGCCCTCTTCGCCCCGGCTCAGGCCTCCCGCCCCGTTCCCCAGCCTCCGGCTGCCGCCGCCGCTGCGGAGCTCTCCCCGTACGAGCGGCGCCGGGCCGCCGCCCTGATGCGCGTCAATCACGCCGGGGAGATCGCGGCCCAGGCCCTGTATCACGGCCAGGCCATCGCGGCACGTTCCGAGACCACCCGGAAGCTCCTGCTCGAGGCCGCTCGCGAGGAGACCGACCACCTCGCCTGGTGCGAGAGCCGCCTGAAGGCGCTCGAATCCCGCCCGAGTCTCCTCAATCCACTGTGGTATGCCGGCTCCTTCCTCATCGGGGCGCTCGCCGCGGCGGCCGGCGACCGGGCCAGCCTCGGCTTCGTGGTGGAGACGGAGCGGCAGGTCGAGGGACATCTCGATGAGCATCTCGGCCGCCTGCCCCCGGCGGATCTGCGCAGCCGCGCCATCGTGGAGCAGATGCGCGCGGACGAGGCGGCGCACGGCGCCAACGCGAGAGCGGCCGGCGGCGTGGACCTGCCCGCGCCGGTTCGCGCGCTGATGCGCCAGACGGCCCGCATCATGACCGCCACCGCGTACTGGGTTTGATCGCGACGCGCGCATGCCGCCAGAGCCACGACGCCCCCAAACAACGCGCCGCTCTGGTTTTCGCTGCGCTCCGTGCGGTACGCTTGCGATCGCGGGGGGTCAACGTATAAGAACTCTCTCGTCATGACCACACAAATTCGGGGAGCGGGTATGGAAGAGAACATCAAGCCGCTGAGCGACATCCCGGCGATCAACCGGTTCCTGAGCTACTGCCGAATCCGAACCGTCCCGTCGAAGACGGTCGTCATCCACGCGGGCGACCTGCCGGACGTCCTCTACTACATCATCAGCGGCTCGGTCGAAGTGATGATCGAGGACGAGGAAGGCAACGAGATGGTGCTCGCCTACCTCAATCGCGGCCAGTTCTTCGGCGAGATGGGGCTCTTCTTCAGCGACCAGCCGACCCGCAGCGCCTGGGTCCGCACCCGCAACCAGTGCGAGCTCGCGGAAATGACCTACCCGCGCTTCCGACAGATCGCGGCGGAGAGCCCGGGACTGATCTTCGAGCTCGCCACCCAGCTCGCCACGCGGCTCGACCGCACCAACCGCAAGCTCGGCGATCTCGCGTTCGTGGACGTTACCGGCCGGGTGGCGCATGCCATCAACAATCTCTGCGAGGAGCCGGACGCGATGACGCATCCGGAAGGCATGCAGATCAAGGTCAGCCGGCAGGAGCTCTCGCGCCTCGTCGGCTGCTCGCGCGAGATGGCGGGGCGCGTGCTGAAGGTGCTGGAGGACCAGGGACTCCTGCGCGCGACCGGCAAGACCATCGTCGTATTCAACGCGCGGCCGAAGATGAAGACCCGTCCGGTGATCGTGCCGGCGAAGCCGGTCGCGAAATCCCAGGTGCAGCCCGAAATCGACGATGAGGATGACGAGGACGACGAGGACTGAGCGCCAGCTAGGTCCCGATCCGTCTGCGCATCGCCCCGATGGTCGCGGCGTAATCCGCGCTGCCGAAGATCGCCGAGCCCGCCACGAAGGTGTCCGCGCCGGCGCGCGCGATATCCCCGATGTTGTCCACCTTGACGCCCCCATCGATCTCGAGCCGCACCTCGCGCCCGCTCGCCTCGATCCGGCGGCGCGCCTCGGCGAGCTTGCGCAGCGCCGCCGGAATGAACTTCTGGCCGCCGAAGCCGGGATTGACCGACATGATGAGCACGAGGTCGAGCTTCTCCAGGGTGTAGTCGAGATAGTCGAGCGGCGTCGCCGGGTTGAATACCAGGCCGGGACGGCAACCCTGCTCCCGGATGTGCTCGATCGTGCGATCGATGTGCCCGGTCGCCTCCGGGTGGAAGGAGATGTAGGTGGCGCCCGCCGCCGCGAAATCGGGAATGATCCGGTCCACGGGGCTGATCATCAGATGCACGTCGATCGGCGCCGTCACGCCATGCTTGCGCAGGGCTTCGCAAACCATCGGGCCGATCGTGAGGTTGGGCACGTAATGGTTGTCCATCACGTCGAAGTGGATGACGTCGGCGCCGGCGGCCAGCACGGCGTCAACTTCCTCGCCGAGACGCGCGAAGTCCGCGGACAGGATGGAGGGGGCGATCCAGGGAGCGGCAGCCATGCGCGCGAGTGTACCCGCCGTACGCTCACGCGACCACAAGGCGGCGCCCGCCCCCGAGCCGCATCGCCGCAGTGAGCTGTTTTTCGGCCCGGGAGCGCCGGATTCGGAACACAGCCCGATGTCGGGCCGGCCGCCGGCGTGTCACGGCCAAGCCTCGGCAAAGCGCGAGCGCCGGGCAAAAATGGTCGGGTGATGCCGGGGGCGGTGCCGGTGGTCGGAAGGACCGAGCGGCGCCTCCTCGTGAGCGGAGACACCGATCTGCCCAAAACCAACAGGGAGCTGCGCGCAGGCCTTGCCGCATTCCGGTCCCGATCGGGATCGTGCGCTCGACTCCGGAGGGCACCGGCGCGGACGGGGGCGGCGGCGGCGCGACCTAGTCGCCCGCGATCGTCATCTCGCCGATGAGCACGGACCCGCAGCGGATGCCGCCGCGGGGGTCGACGTCGCTTCCGACCGCCACGATGTTGCGATAGATGTCG
>DASTAC010000105.1:0-7487 GCA_035713045.1 Steroidobacteraceae bacterium | reverse complement strand
GGCGCGAAGCGGCCGCACGCGCATCCGGACCACCGCCCGCCGCAACTCGCCGATCAGGCTCTCGAGCGCGCCATGGCGCTCCCGCAACAGATCGGGAACCGAGGGGTCGCCCGCTCGGGCGAGCTTGCAGATGTGGCCGATCGCGTTGTTGACGACCGTGAGCTCGCCGGTCAACCGGACCAGGGCGTCGACCTGGCCGGCCTCGATCCTGAACGTGCGGGCCACGGCCTCCGGCGCCGCAACCGGCTCCGCGGCGGGCGCGAAGACCGGGGAGGGCTCTTCCATGAGCAGCTGCGCGAGGGCCTCCTGCAACGGCCCCGCCGAGAGCGTCCGCAGGCTCTGCTCGGCGGCTCTGGCGATGCGCTCCGAAAGCTCTTCGCGGCCGCAGTAGCGCAGCGCGTTGACCGCCACTGCGCCCGCGGAGCCGACGCGGCCCGCGAAGCCGTGTGCCGGCTGCTCGCCGAGGAGCGCCTGCTGTGCCCGCAGGACGGCCGTCACGGGCTGGGGCAGAGGGTGCGTTGACACCGCCTCGGCTCCGGGTGCGACTGGCGCGATGCTGCACTCGCCGGTGTGACCTTGCAGGTGCGCCCGCACCTTCTCCTCGGGAGCCGAGGAGAGGGCCGTCAGAACGAGGTTGCAGCGAAAGGGGTCCAGGCTCTCGAGGGCCGCCCAGGGCTCCCGCGCGGCGAGGTCGAGCGCGAGCAGTCCCGGGAGCGAGGTCATGCGCTCGAGAGGGTCTTCGCCCCGGTAGAGGCTGTCCGCCGCGGGGACGAGGCGGACCGCCGTGATCGCGGGCGCTGCGGCCTCGGCATGGCGCTTCAGGGTCTGCGCGAGCCAGCCGGCCGGAGCGTCTCCCGTGGGATAGTCGGAGCCGCGTGTGGGAACTTCGAAGGAGCGCGGGCGCGCGTCGGCGCTTCGAGGCAATTCCCCGGAGCGCTCGATCGCGTCCAGCCACTCCGTCACCTCATCGAGTGCTGCCAGACAATGTCCGATGTGCGCTGACGTCAAGGCGCTCGTTCCCGCCCGCGCTTCGTCCAGGATGCTTTCAGCCGCGTGCATGGAGCTTTCCATTGCGGGGAAATCGACGATGGCCGCACCGCCCTTCAAGGTGTGGAATGCGCGGAAGACCTCGTTGAGCTGCCCCTCGTCTCGGGGGGAGCGCTCGAGCGCCAGCAGCCCGCTGCTGGCCGCCTCGGCGAGCTCGCGCGACTCGATCACGAACTGCTGCAGAAGCTCGTTCACGGCGCGACCCCGCACAGCATCCGGGCGACTTCCACGAGCTGCCCGCTGGCGACGGGCTTCACCAGATAATAATTGGCGCCGGCAGCGCGGGCGGACGCAAGATCCGACGCAGCCGATTCCGTGCTGGTAATCAGGGCCGGAATGGACGCCATCGGACCTTCCTTCTGTCGCAGCATGCGCAGGAAGGTGAGCCCATCCATCTGCGGCATGTTGATATCGAGGATCAGCAGATCGACCGTCCCGGCGAGGAGGGTTTCCAGCGCCTCGAGTCCATTCAGCGCCTCGGTGACGCGAAAGCCGGCCTCCTCGAGGATGGAGCGATGGTAGACGCGCACGAGCGCGGCATCATCCACCACCATGATCGTCTTGAGCGCGGCGGTCACGGCTGAGGGCTCCGGGGGCGTTGATAGACGATGGCATCGGCAAACCGCCGCGCCTCGAAAAGCGGCGAGATCCGGCTCATCGACTCGGTGTGTCCCAGGCAGATGAAGCCGCCCGGCAGCAGGCTCTCGAAGAGGTTCTCCGCCGCGAGCCTGCGCGAGGCATCGTCGAAGTAGATGAGCATATTGCGGCAGAAGATGACATCGAAGCGGCCATGCCCCCGGGTCTGCTCGGGATCGATGAGGTTCACGGACGTGAAGGAGACGGAGTCGCGAAGCTGCGAGGCGATCCGATACCGCTCCCCGGGAAGCGCTTCGAAGTACTTGTCGATCAGCTGCGCCGGAAGACGCATCAGAGCGCGCTTGGGGAACGTGCCGGCGCGCGCGAGCTCGAGCGCGCGCGTATCGATGTCGGAGCCCTCGATCTCGATGAGGTGGTCATCGACGCTCGGCCAGTTCTCGAGCAGCCAAATCGCGATCGAATAAGGCTCCTCGCCGCTCGAGCAGGCGGCCGACCAGATGCGGATCGCATCGCCCGCGCGCCTGTCTCTGACGCGCTCCCGCATCAGGTCGCTCGTCAGACACTTCAGCTGGTAGTCTTCGCGGTAGAAATAGGTCTCGTTGACCGTGAAGGCGTTCACGAACTGCTGGATCTCATCGTCCGCGTCGGCTCGCAGGTGCGAGAAGTACTTCGCGAAGGACGGCGAGGCTGTGGCCGCCATGCGCTCCCACACGCGCCGCTCGACGTAGTACCGCTTGGCCTCGGTGAAAACCATTCCGGTGCGCCTGTAGAGGTATTCGCAGAGTCTTCGCAGCTCGCCTTCCGTCAGGACCGGGAACTCAACCACGGGAGCCTGCGGCCCTGATGCGGTCGGCGGCGAGCTGGCTCGCGAAACGCAGGAAGGGCTCGTGAGCGAAGCGCTCGGCGCACTGCCCGAGTACCGGCAGCGCCGATGCGTCTCCCACCTCCGCCAGGACCTCGATCGCCGCCGCGCAGACATTGATCTCAGGCTCCGCGGCGAGCAGGGCGCAGAGGATGGCGCACGCTTCCTCGCTGGGCAGGCGTCGCACGAGCTCGCAGCTGAGGATCCGCACGTCCGGATCGGGATCGCCCAGCAGTTGCCGCAGCAACTCCCGCGGCACGACGGCCGACGACCGCAAGGCGTCGAGCGCGCCCGTGCGCAGCGCGGAATCGTTGGAGCGCAACATCGGCAGCAGCCCGGCGACGCTCTCGGGGGTTCCGATCCGCACCAGGCTGGTGAACATCGCTTCGCGAACCCGGGCGTCCGGTTCCTCGGGCAGCGCCGCGGCCAGGGCCGCGGTCGCCTCGGGCAGCGCAGCCGCCGCCCGTGCGGCATCCCAACGCTCATCGGGGCTCGCGCTGCCGAGCCGGATCAGCACCTCGGCGAGGGCAGGCGCCGCGGCTCCCGGGGGCTGCTGGGGCTTACGAACGAGCGGCATCGGGCACCAGGCTCTGCAGACATTGCGCGATGCCCGACAGCGGCAGCACGTACGCGGCGCCTCCCTTGCGCACGAGCTCTCCCGGCATTCCCCACACGATGGCCGTCTCCTCGGACTCCGCGATGGTGGCTCCGCCCTTCGCGCGCAGTTCCGTCATCGCGTCGGCGCCGTCGTTTCCCATCCCGGTCATCAACACACCGATCAGCTGAGCCGCCGGAAGATGCTCCATCGCGGAGCGGACCAGCCGGTCGGTGCTGGGGTGCCACGGGTAGCGCGGGTGGGCGGGAACCGTCATGGCGATCAGGCCGGCGGGGCGCCTCGAGATCACCAGGTCGGCATCGCCTCGCCCGATGTAGACACGACCGGCCTGCAGGCGGGTCGGTTGCGCGACCTCCAGGACCGTGAGCGCGCACAGCCCGGTGATGCGCCGCGCGAGCGGCCCGGTGAAGGTCGCCGGCATGTGTTGCGCGACGAGAATGGGCCAGGGAAAGCTCGCCGGCAAGGGCGTGAGGAGTGCCTCGAGCGCAGGCGGCCCGCCGGTCGAAGTCCCGACGAGCACCAGGCCTTCGCTGCCGTGCTGCGGCCGGTCCGCCGTCTCGTGCCCCTCGGCGAGCGGCGTCGCGCGCCGCGGAGCGGCGGCGCCCCCGATCCTGAACTGCACCCGCTCCCGCAGCCGGTGGGTCGAGGGAAGGCGGGCCGCCGCCGCCGTGCGGATCTTCTCCTCGAGCCTGGGCCCGAACTCCTCGATCTGCAGGGAGACGGCGCCCGAGGGCTTGGGGACGAAATCCACCGCGCCCAGGCGCAGGGCCTGCAGGGTGGCCCCGGCACCTTCCTCGGTGACCGTCGAGACCATGACGACCGGGCAGGGGCGCTGCACCATGATCCGATCCAGACATTCGAGTCCGTCCATCGCCGGCATCTGGACGTCGAGGGTGATGACATCCGGCTCGAAGGAGTCGAGTTGCGCCAGCGCCTCCAGCCCGTTGCGCGCGACGCGCACCTCGAAATCGGGGCTCCGCGAGAGAACGCGGGTGAAGAGCTTGCGTGCCAGCGCGGAATCATCGACCACCAGAACTTTGATCACGCTCCCGTCCGCTGTCGCTGCGCCTCGAACCTGTCGAGCAAGCCGCGTTCCGCGCGGGTCAGCAGCTCCGTCGGATCGAGCAGCAGCACCATTCGGTTGGAGGAGGGGAGATTGATGACGCCGCGCACCAGTCGGGATGTCTCGTCCGTGAGATCCGGCGCGGGCTCGACCGCGTTCGCGCTCGAGCGCAGGACGCCGCTCACGCTATCGACGATGACTCCGGCCCGGTGACGCTGGGTCTGAACCACGATCAGCCGGCGTCCCTCCGGACGTTCCGCAGCCGGCATTTCGAAGCGTCGTCGTTGATCGATGACCGGCAGCACCTCGCCTCGCAGATTCACCACGCCTTCCAGGAACTTCGGGGTCTTGGGAAGCCGGGTGATCTGCTCGGGCGCCCGTGCGACTTCCACGACCGACTCGATCGGCAGCCCGAATTCCTCTCCCCCGAGTCGAAAGACGAGGAAAGTCAGCTCCTGTATTCCGATCGGTTGCGCGGGCTCATCGTCTCTGGCCTGCGAAGGCTGCGCTGCGCCAAGCTTGTGCATCACGTCGTCCCGAAAGAGTTGCTGCGGGGAGAGGACCGAGATCAGGCGCCGGCCGCCCTCGCCGCGGTAGACGGACCGGATTCGGGATTCACCTCCCGTGCGGGCGGACAGCACCGGCGGAACAGGATCGAGCCGTCCGAGCTCCGCCGCCAGGACCGCGCGGGCGCGGTCGGCGACGAGCCCGACATGGGCTCCTCCGATCCTGACGACCAGGACCTTCTCGCGCCCGGAAGGCGCCTGCGGCGAGGGGAAGCCCAACAGGCTCCTCAGCGACAACAGCGGCAGCAGCATATCGCGCACGGCGGTGAGTCCGAGGACCACGGCCTCGGAATGCGCCAGTGCGGTCACACTGGCCGGAGCGGGGATGATCTCCCGAACCTCGGTGAGCGGCAGTGCGAACTCCTGCCCGGCCACCTCGAACGTGACGAGGGTCTCGGTTGCGTCAGCGCCGCCGCCCTCGGCCCCCCGCAACGGCGCTCCAGGCAGACCGTTGCGTGGGCTCGCGCGGCCGCGGTTGGCGAAGGCTGACTCCAGCATCGTCCTGATATCGAGGATCTTCGCCACCGCCGCGTCCCGGCCGAGGGAGACGACGCCCAGCAGCCTTTCGGTCCCATCCGCGCCGACTTCCTTCGCGCGCGAGTCGATCTGCGCCTCGGCCGCGTGCTCCAGGGCGGCCACCGAGTCGACCCGCACGGCGATCGGAGCGCCGATGTCGAGTACGATCGCGCGTGCGCTCGGCTCCTCGGCAGCGGGCGGCTGACCGAGCAGTTGCCGCAAACCCGCGATCGGCACCACGGTGCCGCGAAGATTGGCGATTCCCAGGAGCGCGGGCGGGCTTTGCGGAACCCGAGCCAGGGCGGGCATGGGGATGACTTCCAGCACCTCCTCGGATCCGAGGGCATAGAGCTGGCTCCCGACACGAAAGGTCAGGAAGCGCCGGGAATCCGTTGGCTGGCGCGGCTGCACGGGTCGTCAGGTCCTCTGCCGCAGCGCATCGGCGAGCGAGGCGATTTCCTCGATGGCGGCGGCGAGATCCTCCGCCGCCCGCGATTGCTGGTTGGCCGCCGCCGCCGCCTCCCGGGAGGAGACGCTCGCCTGCTCAGCCGCCGAGGCCACCTGCTGGGCCGCCTGCGCGATCTCGGTCGTGGCGAGGAGGATCTTCTCCGCGCCCTCCAGAATGGCCCTGCTCCCCCGGCCGAGAGCGCTGACGTCCTCCGCGAGCTGCAGCAGACCCGCGGACACGATCTGATTCTTCTGCACCTCGGCTTCCGCGGTCGCGGTGATCTGCTGCAGATCGCTCTTGACGGCGCCGATCTGGTCCAGGATGCCGCGCACGGTATCCTTGGCCCGCTCGACGCTCGTCGCGGCCTCGCGCGCCAGACCCCGGATGTCGTTGGACACCACCGCGAAGCCTCGCCCGGACTCCGCCGCCCGGGCGGCCTCGACCGATCCGCTCACCGCGAGCATGCTCGTTTGAACGGCGATCAGCGCGAGGGCGTCGATCGTCTTCTCGATCTTGCGGCCCACGCCTTCCAGTCGAGCCATCGCGGTCACTGTGGAGCGCATACCATCGAGGGCGTTCGAGCCGTCGGCGACGAGGCTCCGAACGGAGCGTTGTCCCTCCTCGAGCGCGGCTTCGAGGCTGGCGACTCGCTCGTTGCCCGTCCGGGCACTCGCCTGCGAGACTCGCGCACTGCGCTCGATCTGACCGACGGCGCTGGCCGTCTCATGCGTCGCCGATGACTGTGCCTGCGCGGCCTTGCTGATCTGCTCGACGGCGGTCAACACCTCGGCCGCCGCGCTCGAGAGCTCCTGGACGGTTGCCGACAGCTCCTCGGCGCTGGCGCCGATCTGCTCCACGGCCGTGTCGCCCGCACTGCCCGAGTGGAGTTTCTCGGCGAGCGCTGCCAGGCGCCGCGCCGCGATCTGTCCCTCGTCCAGCGACCTGGCCTGTTGCTCGACGGCGTGCTGCGCCTCGGCTGCCGCCGAGGATTGCTCCTCGGCGGCGCTGGCAATCTGCTCGGCTCCCCTCTGGGCCTCGACCGCGGCGCGCTCGGCCTGCGCGGCCGCCGTCGCGATGCCGCGGCTGCCCTCGATGATCTGCGACATGTCGTGACGTCTGCCCTGAAGTGTCTCGTTCACGAGCGTCGCCGCGCGCGCCTGCTCGAGCGCGCGCTCCGCCGCGGTGCGCAGCGCATCGCCCACCTCCCGGATCTCCTTCTGGATGGCCTCGGTCAGCGCCTGCACTTCCCGCGCGCTCCCGTCGGAGTTCTCCGCGAGGTTACGCACCTCGTCGGCGACCACGGCGAAGCCGCGTCCATGCTCGCCCGCGCGAGCCGCTTCGATCGCCGCGTTCAGCGCGAGGAGGTTGGTCTGGTCCGCGAGGCGGCTCACGACCTGGCTGACCTCGCCGATCTCCCTCGCGCGCGCATCGAGCTCCGTCAGCAGCCCCACCGAGGCAGCCTGGCGCTGCGCGCCTTGCTCGATCGCCCGGACGGCGGCCGCAATCTGCGCGGCGACCTCCGCCAACGCGACGGCGATCGCGTCCGTGCGTCGCGCCGATGCGTCGGCCTCCTGGCGCGCCGCCGTAAGATCCGCCACGATCCGTCCGATGGCTGTGGACTGTTCCTGGCAGGCGCCGGCGGCGGTCTCGGCGCCGCGGCTGATTTGCTCCATGGAGCGCCCGAGCTCGCGGGTCGCCGAGGCGGCCTCCGTCAAGCCGCTCGCCAACTCTTCCGTGGCCGCGGCGAGGCGCTCTGCGGCGGTATCGCTTCG
>DASTAC010000104.1:0-11842 GCA_035713045.1 Steroidobacteraceae bacterium | reverse complement strand
AGTGCGACCAGAAGACGCTGGGTGATCTGACCGGGGCTTTCCGTTTCAGCGACGCGGTGCTCCGCCATCTGGTGGTGAACATGGATTCCGCGGTGACCGAGCCCTCGCCGATGGCCAAGACGGCCGACGAGGAGGGAGAGGTCGGAGGCCGCCGCCGCGATCGTCCTCGCGATGAGTCCCTCGGGCTTGCCGCCGAGGGCGATGGCGGTCTGGACAACGCGTAATCCCAACGCACGGGAATATCACTCATGAATAGCAGAGCACCCAGTTCATTCGGTGGCGGTGGCGGCGGCGGCGGCAGCCGCTTCTCGCGGCGCAAGAAGTTTTGCCGCTTCACGGCCGAAGGCGTCACGCACATCGACTACAAGGACCTCGGCACCCTGAAGGGTTACGTCTCCGAGACGGGCAAGATCGTCCCGAGCCGCATCACCGGCACGAAGTCCTTCTACCAGCGCCAGCTCGCCGTCGCGATCAAGCGCGCGCGCTTCCTGGCGCTCCTGCCCTACACCGATCAGCACTGAGGCCGGCGATGGAAGTCATTTTGCTGCAGAAGGTCGCCAACCTCGGCAACATCGGCGATCGCGTGAAGGTGAAGTCGGGATTCGGGCGCAACTATCTGTTGCCCGAGGGCAAGGCGACGCTCGCCACGCCCGACAACATCGCCCGCTTCGAGGCCCGCCGAGCGGAGCTCGAGCGCGTCGCGCGCGAGCAGCTCTCCTCGGCCGAGGAGCGCGCCGCGGCCATGAAGGATTTCAAGCTGGTCATCTCCGCCAAGGCCGGCACCGAAGGCAAGCTCTTCGGCTCGATTGGCACCAGCGACATCGCGGAAGCCTGCACGAAGGCGGGCTTCAAGGTGCAGCGCAGCGAGGTGCGGCTGCCCAACGGACCGCTGCGCACGATCGGCGAGCACTCGGTGGAGCTGCATCTGCACGCCGACATCGATGTGCCGATCGCTGTGTCGATCGTGGCGGAAGAGTAGCTTTCGCAACAGGGAAGAGGAATATCCGTCCGGTGGCCGGTCCCGCCAAAGCGCGTCGCGAGCGCGGCTCGGTCACCGCGGTGGATTCCCTCACCCCGCCGCATTCCGTCGAGGCGGAACAGGCCGTGCTCGGCGGCCTGCTGCTCGATGCCAGCGCCTGGGATCAGGTCGCTGACGCCATCAACGAGCAGGACTTCTACCGGCCCGACCACCGGCTGATCTTCGAGGCCGTCGGCGCCCTGGCGGGCGCCGGCAAGCCCTGCGACGTCGTCACGGTCTCCGAGCAGCTCGAGCGCACGGCGAAGCTGGAAGCCGCCGGCGGGTTGGCTTACCTGAGCTCCCTGGCGCGCGACACGCCCACGGCGGCGAACGTCCGCGCCTACGCCGACATCGTCCGGGAGCGTTCGCTTCTGCGGCAGCTCATCAAGGCCGGCACGGAGATCTCCTCGGCCGTCTTCAACAACGAAGGGGAGACCGCCCGCGAGCTGGTCGACCGTGCCGAGCAGAAGGTGTTCGAGATCGCGGAGCAGGGCTTCCGCGGGCGCCAGGGCGCCGTTGCGGTGCGCAGTCTCCTGCCGCAAGTCATCGATCAGATCGACGAGTGGCATTCCAACCCCAACAAATTGCGGGGGCTGCCCACCGGCTTCACGGATTTCGACCGGATCACCGGAGGTCTGCGGCCGGGAGATCTCTTGATCGTCGCCGGACGACCGGCGATGGGCAAGAGCACCCTCGCGGTCAACATGGCCGAGTACGCCGCCGTGCACCATGCGAAGCGTGCGTCCGTTGCCATCTTCAGCCTGGAAATGCCTTCCGACCAGGTCGTCACCCGCATGTTGTCTTCGATCGGCGGCGTGCCGCTCGCGAGCCTGCGGAGCGGGAACATCTCGGACGACGACTGGGTGCGAATCACGAGCGCAACGAGTCAATTGTCGGAATCGAAGGTCTTCATCGATGAGACCCCGGCTTTGACTCCCACGGAGCTGCGCGCGAGGGCCCGGCGCGTGAAGCGCGAGCACGGTCTCGATTTGATAGTGGTCGACTACCTGCAGCTCATGCAGGTGCCCGGAACGAAGGAAAATCGTGCGACGGAAATCGCCGAGATCTCTCGCGGTCTGAAGGTGCTCGCGAAGGAGCTCGCGATCCCCGTGATAGCGCTGTCGCAGCTCAACAGGGCGGTGGAACAGCGTGAGAACAAGAAGCCCGTGATGTCGGACCTTCGTGAAAGCGGGTCCCTGGAGCAGGATGCGGACATGATCCTGTTGATCTACCGCGAAGAGGTCTACGACAAGAACACGACCAAGAAGGGCATCGCGGAGATCGAGCTCGTCAAGCACAGGAACGGCGAGATCGGCACCTTCGTCCTCACCTTCCAGGGCCAGTACACCCGCTTCGCCAACTACGCGCCGGACGCCTATGCGGAGGGCGTGCTCAGGTGAGCCGCCTCATCCGGGCGGCGATCGACGCCGGAGCGCTGCGCCACAATGTGAGGACGATCCGCGAGCGCGCCCGGGGCGCCCGGGTCATGGCGGTCGTCAAAGCCAATGCGTACGGGCACGGCCTGGTGCCGACGGCGCTGGCGCTGGCCGAGGTCGATGCGTTCGCGGTCGCACGCCTCGAGGAAGGGCTGGCGCTGCGCGCGCAGGGCGTCAGCCAGCCGATCGTGCTGCTCGAAGGCGTGTTCGCCGCCGAGCAGCTGCTCGAAGCCGCGCGGCATGGCTTCGACCTCGTCGTGCACGATGCCCTGCAGATCGAGATCCTGGAGGAGGACCCCGGGCCGCACCGCTTCGTGCTCTGGGTCAAGATCGACACCGGCATGAACCGGCTCGGGTTCCGACCGAGCGAGTTCCCGGCGGCGCTCGAGCGGCTGCGCAAGCTCGAGCCCGCGCCCCTCGAGATCCGCCTCCTCACCCACCTCGCGCGCGCGGACGAGCCCGAGAACCCCATGACGGCCGAGCAGGTCGCGCGCTTCAAGGAAGCGACCCGCGGGCTCGATTGCGCGATCAGCATCGCCAATTCCGCCGGCGTCTTCAGCGAGCTGCACCTGGGATGTGACTGGGTGAGGCCGGGTCTCGCGCTCTATGGAGCCTCCCCGTTCGCGGACCGGATCGGGAGCGATCTCGGCCTGCAGCCCGTAATGAGCCTGGAAACCTCCGTGATCGCCGTACGCCACGTACCCCGCGGCGAGACGGTAGGCTATGGCGGTACCTGGCAGGCGCGCCGCGATTCGAGAGTGGCGATCATCGCGGCCGGTTACGGCGACGGGCTCGCCCGCGGACTTCCCAATGGCACGCCCGTCCTCGTCGAGGGCCGGCGTGCGCCGCTCTGTGGCCGTGTATCGATGGACATGATTGCCGTCGATGTGACGGACCTGCCCGGCGTGCAGGTCGGCGCGCCGGTCGTGCTATGGGGAACGGGGCTGCCCGTAGAGGAGGTCGCCCGCCACGCCGGCACGATCCCCTACGAGCTTCTTTGCGGAGTCAGTCAGCGCGTTCCCCTGGAGCTGCGCTGACCTCGATGGGTGCGCCGTGCGAAAGCCGGTAAGTCTCCGGCGCGGCGAATCGAGTCGCGGGGCTGGCCGCTAAAAGCGCCGCCAGGCGGCTTTCAGCCCATCAACTAACAAAAAATCCCATCTTGACGCCCGCGAGCTGGATGACATCGTTGTCGCTCAGCTTGGTGGCCTGGGCCCCGATGGCCGTGCCGTTCAGGAGCGGGAAGTCATCGGGCTTGCCGCTCTCGACGTGCACGATGTAATAACCCTCGCCGCGGCGCGTGATGGCCGCGACCTGTACGCCGGGCCGGCCGAGCGTGGTGAGGGCCTTGGTGATCTCCAGCTCCCGTCCGGCGAAGGCGCCGGAGAGGACCTGCAGCTTCGCCTTCTTGAGCGCCCCGCCGTCGAGTACCGCGCGGCCCTTGCCGGTCTGGGAGGCGGCCGTGGCGGCGGCAGCGGCGGCCGGAGCCCGCTCCGCCTCCCCGTCGAACTGCGACTGTCCGACGGCGGTGCGCAGCTTCTCGACCGGCCGGGCCGAGGGCTGGATGACCATCGTCTTCTCGAACTCGTCCTGCTGCTCGTCGTCCTCGACGAAGCGCAGCTGATGGTGCCCGACGGTGATGACGTCGCCGTGCTGCAGGGCGTGCTTCTTGATCAGCTTGCCGTTGACGTAGGTGCCGTTGGTGCTGTTCAAGTCCTCGAGGAACGAGTCGTTGAGGATGTTGATGATGAGCGAGTGGTGCCCGCTCACGGCCGCATTGTCGATGCGGATGTCGTTGTCCGGCAGCCGGCCGATGGTGTAACGCTCCTTGTTCATGTTGTATTCCGCCATCACCTGGCTGTCCAGGCTCAAGACCAACCTTGCCATGTCATTCGCCTCGCCGTGTCAGCCGAACCAACCCAGGATCCTGTCGAATATGCGCGTGCGAGCCGGGAACGGGTCGAGCACGTGCGCCATCAGCACGGAGATGTTGTCGCGGCCCCCATTATCGTTCGCCAGTTGAATCAGTTGCTTCGCAACGTTGTCAAGATTAGCACCAAACGTGCTTATCGTTAAATGGATATCTTCGTCCTCGACCATGTCCGAGAGCCCGTCCGAGCAGAGCATGTAGACCTCGCCCTTCTGGACCGGAATCTCCTGGATCTCGACGTCGACGGTCGGTTCCACGCCGAGCGCCCGGGTGACGTAGTTCTTGTTCGCCGCCCGCTGGGCCTCCTCGGCGGAGTAGAACCCGCGGTCCACCAGCTCCTGCAGGAGCGAGTGGTCCATGGTGACCTGCTCGAATTTATCGTTGCGCTGCCGGTACATGCGCGAGTCGCCCACGTGCGCGATGGTCACCCTGTTGTCGAAGAACAGCGCCGCCACGACCGTCGTGCCCATGCCTTCGCACTGGGGCTGGCTGCGGGCGGTCTGGTAGATGATCTTGTTGGCCCGTTGAATGGCATCGCGCAGGATGATGCTCGGACGGGAGAGGTTCGCGCCGCGATCGTGCACGGTAAGGTCCTCCCGCTCCACCTGCTCGCGCACCAGGCTGACGATCGTCTTCACGGCGATGCCGCTCGCCACTTCGCCCGCGTTGTAGCCGCCCATGCCGTCGGCGAGCACCAGCAGGCCGATGTCCGAGTCCATGGCGATGGTGTCCTCGTTGTGCTCGCGAACCTTACCGGTATCGGTCTGCCCGACGATGCGCAGCTTGCTCTTTAAGCTCATGCCGCCGTTTTCGGCCCTTGAATATCGTTGATACGGCAAGTCGCCTGCGGCGCTTGCCGGTCGCCGGCCAGGAGACGCCTCCTCGCCCGCTTTTTCGTGATGCGCATCACCATCGCGCTCCCAGTAGAGCGGACATAAGCTAGCATTGCCTTCGGTTGAGTCCGAGCACCTGGTCACAAACCGGCCATCCGGTCCTCCCCCAAGGCGCGCATCCTATCTCAACCGAGCCCCACTGGTTCGTGAAGCGCATCCATGCCTCGCCCGATCACCGTTTTCGTCTGCAGCGCCTGCGGGGGGGAGACCCCGAAATGGCAGGGACAATGCCCGGCCTGCGGGGAGTGGAACTCGCTCGAGCAGCGGGCGGCACGTCGCCCGGCCCCCCCGGGGAGCGGCTCGCGCCGGGGCTCGCCCGCCGCCACCGCGACGGGCGGGGCGCCCGTGCCGCTCGCGAGCAGCGGGACGCTCGACCTCACGCGCCTGCCGAGCGGACAGGGCGAACTCGATCGGGTGCTCGGGGGCGGCATCGTGCCGGGGTCGGTGACACTTCTCGGGGGCGATCCCGGTATCGGCAAGTCGACCCTGCTGCTGCAGGTGGCGGCGCACGTGGCGGTGGGCCGTGGCGTGGTCTACGCGAGCGGCGAGGAGTCGGTCGCCCAGGTGGCCCTGCGCGCCCGGCGGCTCGGCATTGCCGCTGCCGCACTGGAGGTGCTCGCCGAGACGGACCTGCAGTCGATCCTGGATCACACCGCCCAACGGCAGGCGGCGCTCCTCGTCGTGGATTCGATCCAGACGGTGCAGTCATCCACGGTGGCCGCGAGCGCCGGCGCCGTCTCCCAGTTGCGGGAATGCACGGCGGAGCTCGTCCGCTTCGCCAAAGCGACCGCGACGGCCGTCATCCTCATCGGGCACGTCACCAAGGAGGGAGCGATCGCGGGGCCCCGGGTCCTCGAGCACCTGGTCGACACCGTCCTCTATTTCGAGAGCGAGGCCGGCAGCCGCTTTCGTATCGTGCGGGCGACCAAGAACCGTTTCGGCGCGGTGAACGAGCTCGGCTTCTTCGCCATGACCGAGGCGGGTCTCAGGGAGGTGCGCAATCCCTCCGCGATCTTCCTCGCGCGCGCGCCGGAGCCCGCGGCGGGCAGCATCGTCACGGTGATGCGCGACGGCGGGCGGCCGCTGCTGATCGAGCTTCAGGCGCTCGTCGATCGGATGCGCTTCGGAGCACCGCGGCGCATCGCGCAGGGGCTCGATGCCAACCGCCTGGCGATGCTGCTCGCGGTGTTGAGTCGCCATGCGGCGCTGTCGCTGCAGGAGCATGACGTCTTCGTGAATGCCGTGGGAGGCGTGGAGATCGATGAGACCGCCTGGGATCTGCCGGTGGTGATCGCGCTCGCGTCCAGTCTCGCCGACAGGGCGGTCCCGGGCTCGCTCGTCTCCTTCGGCGAGATCGGCCTCACGGGCGAGGTGCGTCCGGTCGCCTACGGCGAGGAGCGCCTGCGGGAAGCGCAGAAGCAGGGGTTTCGGGTGGCGGTGGTGCCGCGCGAGAACGCCCCGCGCAAGCCCCTGGAGGGGATCGAGGTGATCGCCGTCGCCCGGGTGAGCGAGGCGCTCGAGGCCGCGCTCAGCGGCTCGCGCGAGCCGAAGCAGGCTCCTCGGCCGGTCCCCGCGCGCGCACCGTCCTGATGGTGTTGTCGGCGATCTGCAGGACCTCGAACTGGTAGGGTCCCACGTTCACCGCCGTTCCGGGCGAGGGTATCGTCTCGAGCTGCTCGAGCAGCAGCCCGTTCAGCGTCTTCGGGCCGTCGGTGGGCAACTGCCACTGCAGTGCCCGATTGAGCGCGCGAAGCGTCGCGCTCGCATTGATGATGAAGACACCCGACCCCTGGGGATGGATGTCCTTGTGCGTCACCGTCGCCGGATCGGTGGTGAACTCGCCGACGATCTCCTCGAGGATATCCTCCAGCGTCACCAGCCCCTCGATGTCGCCGTATTCGTTGACCACGAAGGCGAGCCGCCGCCGGTTGCGCTGAAAGTTGGCGAGCTGCATGTTGAGGGAGGTGTTCTCCGGCACGAAGTAGGGCTCGCGGCCGCCCGCGATCTCCACGAGCCGCTCCCGGGTCAGCGTGCCGCGGGCGAGCTCGTGCGCAACACGCTTCATGTGCAGGATGCCGACCAGATTGTCGAGGGCGCCGCGGTAGACGGGCAGGCGCGTGTGCGGCGTCTGGCGCAGCTGCTCGAGGATGTCGTCCCACGGCTCCTCGACGTCGATGCCGGCGATCTCCTGCCGCGGGATCATGATGTCGTTGACCGTGATCTGACCCAGATCGAGGATGGAGAGGAGCATCTGCCGGTGCCGGGCCGGGATCATGGGACCTGCTTCGGCGACCACCGTGCGCAGCTCCTCGGTGCTCAGCGTCTGGCTCGCGCGCTCGGACCTCACGACCCCGACCAGCCGCAGCAGGCCGTACGCCATCCTGTTGGTCACCCAGAGGAACGGCCGTGCCAACAGCACCAGCGCGCGATAGATGCGCGCGGTGTTGAGGGCGACCGCCTCAGGATAGGTGGCCGCGAAGATCTTCGGCGCGAGCTCACAGAAGACGATGACCGCCACCGTGAGCAGGAATCCCGTGAGCGGCACCGCGTGGCGGTAGCCGGTGCGCTGCGCCAGCAGAGTGGCGGTCGCCGAGGCGAAGACGCTCGCGGCGGCCAGGATGACCAGGTTGGCGCCGAGCCAGTCCTCGGGCCTCTGCAGCAGGCGCTCGAGGAGGCGTGCCGTGCTCTGGCCCGCCTTCGCCCGGTGGCGGATGCGATAGCGGTTGACCGAGAGCATCGCGACCTCCGTGCCGGAGGAGAAGGCGATGATCGTGAGCAGCGCGAGCAGGACGATGACGAGCACGGGAGAGGAGGGTGAGTCGCTCAATTCTGGGTTCCTCGCTGGGTTTCCCCGGGGCATTCCCGGTCGCGAAAGCGGGGTCTCAGGGTCCCGCGCCTTCCAATATACTTCACCTATGTTCGATACCCTGAGCGCACGCCTCTCCCGTACCCTCGACTCCCTGCGCGGCCGGGGGCGTATCACCGAGGAGAACATCGGCGACGCCCTGCGGGAGGTGCGGGTGGCCCTTCTCGAGGCGGACGTCGCCCTGCCCGTCGTCAAGAGCTTCATCGACTCGGTGAAGTCGAAGGCCGTCGGCGCCGAGGTGGCCCAGAGCCTGACGCCTGGCCAGGCGTTCATCGGCATCCTGCACCGGGAGCTGGTGGAGCTCATGGGCGGTCACCGTGCGGGGTTCAACCTCCGTGCCCAGCCGCCGATCGTGGTGCTGCTCGCGGGACTGCAGGGCGCCGGCAAGACGACGACCGCCGCCAAGCTCGCCCGCTGGCTGGTGGAACAGCACCGCAAGCGCGTGCTCATGGTCAGCACCGACGTCCGGCGCCCTGCGGCCATGCTGCAGCTCGAGCGTCTCGCCGAGCAGGTGAATGCCCAGTACTTCGCCGCGAGTGCGCAGTCCGCCCCCGCCGATATCGCGCGCGAGGCGCTGGAGCAGGCCCGGCGCGGTGTCTTCGACGTCCTCATCGTGGACACGGCGGGCCGCCTCCACGTCGATGAGGCGTTGATGGACGAGGTCCGGCAGATCGATCAGGCGGCTCACCCGGCCGAGCGGCTCTTCGTCGTCGATGCCATGGCGGGCCAGGACGCGGTGAACGCGGCCCGCGCTTTCGGCGCCGCGCTCGATCTGACCGGCGTCATCCTGACCAAGGCCGACGGCGATGCGCGCGGCGGCGCGGCGCTTTCGGTGCGTCACGTGACGGGCAAGCCGATCGTCTTCCTGGGGGTCGGGGAGAAAACCGAGGCTCTCGAGCCCTTTGATCCGGACCGCATGGCCTCGCGCATCCTCGGGATGGGCGATGTCGTCAGCCTGGTCGAGCAGGTCCACAAGCAGGTGGACCGGCAGGAGGCCGAGCGCCTGGCCCGCAAGGTGGTCAAGGGCAAGGGCTTTGATCTCACCGATCTCAAGAGCCAGCTCGAGCAGGTACAGAAGCTGGGCGGCCTGGGAGCTCTCATGGACAAGCTGCCGGTCGCCGCGACCGCCAAGGGGGGCGTCTCCGCCGATCAGGGCGATCGTGAGGTTCGCCGCCAGGTCGCCATCATCAATTCCATGACTCCGCGGGAGCGGCGCAACCCCGGAGTCATCGATGGCTCGAGGCGCCGGCGGATTGCCAAGGGCGCGGGCGTTCAGGTCCAGGACGTGAATCGGCTGATGAAGCAGTTCCTGGAGATGCAGCGGATGATGAAGAGCATGAAGGGCGGCCGGCTGCAGCGGCTCCTCGGCGCCCTGAAGGGCGGGCTGCCCCCGGGCCTCCCCCCGGTCCAATAAAGCCACCTTCGACTTTCAAGCGAGCCCGGAACCGCGTAGAATCCGCGCTCTTTTTTGGGGTGGCTCCGCGGGTGTACGGCGATCGGCGCCGGCCGGCGGGACCGCTCCGGCAACCATCGAGAGCGAAACGAAACATGGTGACCATTCGCCTGACGAGGCGCGGGGCGCGAAATCAGCCCTTCTATCACGTCGTCGTGACCGACAGCCGCAAGCGCCAGGGCGGACCCAGCCTCGAGCACGTGGGGTTCTTCAATCCCATCGCGCATCGCGGAGAGACGAAGCTGAAGCTCGACCTCCCGCGGATCGATTACTGGGTAGGCAAGGGTGCGCAGCCGTCGGAGCGGGTGCGATCGCTCGTGGCGTCGTACCGGAAGCAGGCTACGGCCTGAGGGGCATTCCCGCGCTTCGCGCGAGGAAGCGCCCCTGAGACCCGCGTCCGCCAGTGCGAGTGCCCCGGGAAACGGTGGAGCTCGGCCGGGTCGGGGCTCCCTTCGGCCTTGCCGGGTGGGTGCACGTGTCCCCGTTCACGGGAGTGCCGGAGGCACTGCTCGGGTACGGCGAATGGGTGTTGCGCCTCGCCAGTGGCGAGCGCAAGCGCTATCGCCTGATCGAGGGGCAGCTGCACGGTGAGCGACTGGTCGTCCGGCTCGAGGGGGTCGAGAACCGCGACGGCGCGGCGCTTCTGACCGGCGCATGGGTCGAGATCGAGCGTGCGGCGCTGCCGCCGACAGGTGATCGCGAGTACTACCGCGCGGACCTGATCGGCCTCGAGGTCGAGAACCTCGAGGGCGCGGCGCTCGGTCGGGTCGCCTACTTCATCGACGCCCCGGCGGGCGCCGTGATGGTGGTGGCGGAGGGCCAACCTGCCGCTGCCGGGACGGGTGGGGCGACTCGCAAGGAGCATTGGGTGCTGGCGGATCCGGCGCATTTGCGGCGGGTCGATCTGGCGGCGGGCCGTATCCTGGTGGATTGGCCGGCCGAGCTCGAGTAGGGCAGCGCCATGAGGATCGAAGTCGTCACGCTCTTTCCGGACATGGTCTGCGGAGCGCTGCGTTACGGGATCGTGGGACGCGCGCTCGAGCGGGGACTGCTGGCGGTCGGCACGGAGGACCCGCGGGCACACACGAGTGATGTGCATCGCACGGTGGACGACCGGCCTTATGGCGGCGGCCCCGGCATGGTGCTGAAGCCGCAGCCGATGCTCGCGGCCATTCGCGCGGCGCAGGCGCGGCTGCCGGAGGGAAGTCCCAGGGTGTGCCTGTCGGCCCAGGGTGAGCCCTTCAGCCAGGCCGCGGCGCGGGAGCTGGCGCAGCTTCCGGGCCTGCTGCTCGTCGCGGGCCGGTACGAAGGACTGGATGAGCGGGTGATGGAGCTCGGCATCGATCGGGAGATCTCGATCGGTGATTACGTGCTCTCGGGCGGCGAGCTGCCGGCCCTGACGGTGATCGATGCCGTGGTGCGCCTGCTTCCGGGCGCGCTCGGCGATGAGCGCTCGAGCGGTGAGGATTCCTTCACCGCGGGGCTGCTCGACTGGCCGCATTACACGCGGCCGGAAGTGTTCGAGGGGCGGGCGGTGCCGCCGGTGCTGTTGTCGGGCAATCATGCCGACATCGGCCGCTGGCGGCTGGCCCAGGCCGTGGCGCGTACATGGCTGCGGCGCCCGGATTTGATCGCTCGTCACGGGCTCGCGCCCGAGGCGCAGCGGTTGCTGAGCCAATTTCTCGCCGCTCAAGCGGCGCGAGACGAAAGATCGAGGATGAGCAAATGAGCAAGATCGTCCAACAACTCGAGAAAGAGCGCATGACCCGCGAGGTGCCGGATTTCAAGCCGGGCGACACCGTGGTCGTGCAGGTGAAGGTCGTCGAGGGCGACCGCGAGCGCATCCAGGCGTACGAGGGTGTCGTCATCGCCCGCAGCAATCGCGGTCTCAACTCATCCTTCACGGTGCGCAAGATGTCCCACGGCGAGGGTGTGGAACGCGTGTTCCAGACCTACAGCCCGGCCATCAGCGACATCACCGTCAAGCGCCGCGGCAACGTGCGTCGCGCCAAGCTCTACTACCTGCGGGATCTCTCGGGCAAGGCGGCGAGGATCGAAGAGAAGATCTGAGCGCCGGGGCATGGCACTGTTCCGGGCGCTTGGCGTCACGTCACGGACGGGGTTCGCTCGGCGAGCCCCGTTAGTCCTGCGCGCAGCGCCATGATCAAGTCGATCCTGAGCGGGATCTGGCACGGCCTCGACGGCCTGCGCAAGCTCCTGCACCTGATCCTGCTCGTCGTCATCTTCGG
>DASTAC010000103.1:0-5532 GCA_035713045.1 Steroidobacteraceae bacterium | reverse complement strand
CCGAAGTCCATGCCCGTGAGCAGCATCGCGAAGGTCAGCACCGACACCGTCATGAAGTAGAGGAAGACGAAGGCCAGCACCGCGTCCGCCGCCCGCTCCGGCACCGGCCGGCCGCCGACCCGCACCGGGGCCATGGCATTCGGATGAACGAGAAGCTTGAGCTCGCGTCCGGCCTGGCGTGCGAGCACCAGTGTGCGGAACATCTTGGTCCCGCTGCCGGCGGAGCCGGTGCTGCAGGTGATGCCCGAGAGGAACAGCATCCAGATGGGCGCGAAGACCGGCCAGCCGGAGAAACCCGATTTGCCCACCGTCACCCAGCCGGTGGTCGTGGCCATGGACACCACGTTGAACGCGGAGTACCGCAGGGAGGTGCCGAATGTCGGATAGACGCCGTTCCAGGTCAGGAGACCCGCGATGAATACCACGCTGGCGACGAGCAGCAGCGCGATCGCCCTGAGCTCGGGGTCGTGCCGGTAAGGCTTCAGCGACAGGCGCCGCAGCGCCGCGAAGTGGCGGGCGAAGTTGAGCGCCGAGATCAGCATCAGCACGATGAGCACGAACTCGACCGCCGCCGAGTGGAAGTAGCCGATGCTGGCGTCGTGGGTCGAGAACCCGCCCAATGAGACCGCGGAGAACGCGTGACAGATCGCATCGAACCAGGTCATTCCGCACAGCCGCAGCGCCACGACGCCGCCGAGCGTGAGCAAGGCATAAACGAGCCACAACGAGCGCGCGGTCTCCGTGATCCGCGGCGCCAGCTTCTCGTCCTTGACCGGTCCGGGCGCCTCGGGCTTGGAGAGTTGCATGCCGCCCACGCCGAGAAGCGGCGTCACCCCGACCGCCACCACGATGACCGCGAGACCTCCCAGCCAGATGAGCGACTGGCGCCAGAAGTTGATCGAAGGCGGCAGCGCATCGAGCCCGTCGAGCACCGTCGAGCCGGTGGTCGTGAGCCCCGACATGGTCTCGAAGAACGCGCGGGTGAAGCTCAAGCCGGGAAGCGTGAAGAGCAGCGGCAGCGTGGCGGAGGCCGCCAGGAGCACCCAGCCCAGAGTCACCAGCAGGAAGCCGTCGCGCGCCTTGAGCTCGCGGCGGTACCTGAAAGTCGCCGCGCAGAGCGCGGCGCCGGCGGCGACGGTGATCCCGGCCGCGAGCAGGAATTGCGGCCAGAGCCCATCGCCGGTGGCGAGCGAGCAGCCGATGGGCAGGAGAAAGGCCAGCCCGAAGGCGGCGAGAATGAGCCCGAGAAAATAGACGATACCGAGCAACGGCCGGGCCTAGACGGGCTTCACCCGCGCATCGCGCGCGTGAAGAGCCGCTCCACCGCGTCGATGTGGCGGCGATCGGCCAGGAAGAGAATCACGTGATCGCCCGACTGCACGAAGGTGTCGTGATGCGCCATGATCACCTGCTCGCCGCGCACGACGGCGCCGATGGAGGCGCCCTCCGGCAGCGGGATCTCCGCCACCGTCCTGCCGACCACGCGCGAGCTCTGCTCGTCGCCATTGGCGATCGCCTCGATGGCCTCGGCGGCGCCGCGGCGCAGGGAGTGCACCCGCACCACGTCCCCGCGGCGAACGTGCGCGAGCAGCGAGCCGATGGTGATGCTCTGGGGAGAGATGGCGACGTCGATGCTGCCGCTCTCGATCAGGTCGGCGTATGAGGGCTTGTTGATGAGCGCCATCACCTTGTGCGCGCCCAGCCGCTTGGCCAGCATGGCCGAGAGGATGTTGGCCTCCTCGGAGTTGGTGAGCGCTGCGAAGACGTCCGCGCTGTCGATGTTCTCCTCGATCAGCAGTTCCTCGTCCGCGGCGTCCCCGCCGAGCACGATGGTGTTCTCGAGCTGCTCCGACACCCAGCGGGCGCGGCGCGGGTCCCGCTCGATGAGCTTCACCTGGCTCGACTTCTCCAGCGACCGCGCGAGCCGAAACCCGATGTTGCCGCCGCCCGCGATGACCACCCGGCGAACCCGGGTGCTTTCCTTGCGCAGCTCGACGATCACGCGGCGGATGTCGTCGCTCGCCGCGAGGAAGAACACCTCGTCGCCTTCCTCGATGACGGTCGCGCCCTCCGGCGGCACGCTGCGGCCGCGGCGGTAGATGGCGACAACGCGCGCCTCCATCCGGGCGAGATGCTCCGGCAGCTCGCGCAGACAGTGACCCACCAGCAGGCCGCCGCTGACGGCACGGACGCCCACCAGGCGCACCTTGCCGGCAGCGAAGTCGAGCACCTGCAGCGCGCCGGGATGGCGGATCAGGCGCGTGATGTACTCCGTGACCAGCTGCTCCGGACTGATGAAGACATCGACCGCGATCGCCTGCTCGCTGAAGAGCTCCGGCCGCTGGGTGTATTCCGCCGAGCGGATACGGGCGATCTTCGTCGGCGTGCGAAACAGCGTGAAGGCCACTTCGCACGCCATCATGTTGACTTCGTCGCTGTTGGTCAGCGCCACCACGATCTCCGCCTCCGCGGCGCCGGCGGCCTCGAGAACCGTGGGGTAGGCGGCATTGCCGACGACAGTGTGCACGTCGAGGCGGTCCTGCAGGTCGCGCAGCACGTCCTCACTCACGTCGACGACAGTGACCTCGTTGGCTTCCTCCCGCGAGAGGTGCCGGGCAACCGTGCGGCCGACCTGGCCGGCCCCGAGAATGAGGATCTTCATGGCTCGATCATGTCCGGATCCAGTGCCATTTCCTGAGGCACACGGATGAGCCCCGCCGCCGCAGGGCGAGGCGGTGCTTTCCAGCGAAGCATTGCTTCGCCCGCCGAGCGAGCTTTGGGCAAAAACCACGCTTTTTGCCCAAAGCAGCGCTGGGCCGGGCAGGAGCCCGGATCCAGCGCCATTTTAAAGAGCCTCCAGGTTGGCATATTGCATCATCAGCCACTTGGTGCCCTGATCCTCGAAGCTCACCTGCACGCGCGCATGGGGGCCGCTGCCCTCGACGTTCAACACGACGCCCTCGCCGAACTTGCCGTGGCGCACCCGGGCCCCGAGCCGCATCCCCGGGGGCGCCGGCTCCTCGGACCGGAATCGAATGCCGGGCGCTGCCGGCTGGTCGCGCCGCATCCGGGCGACGGTCGCGGCGCGGGCCACCTGCACCCGGGGTCTGACCTCCGCGACGATGTCTCCGGGCACTTCCTTGATGAAGCGTGAGGGCGCCGGGTGGGTGTCCATGCCGTGCACGCGGCGCTGCTCGGCGTAGGTGAGATACAGATGCTTCATGGCCCGCGTCATGCCGACGTAGCAGAGGCGTCGCTCCTCCTCCAGCGCCTCGAGATCGGATATGCAGCGGTTGTGGGGGAAGAGCCCTTCTTCCATGCCGCAGAGAAACACGAACCTGAATTCGAGCCCCTTCGCCATGTGCAGCGTCATCATCTGCACGCTGTCTTCGCCGGCGTCGGACTGGCGCTCGCCGGACTCCAGCGCGGCGTGGGCCAGGAACGCGTCGAGCGGCGGCAGCTCGAGGTCGGTGCTCTCGGCACCAAAGCTGCGGGCCGCGCTGACCAGCTCCGCGAGATTCTCGAGGCGCGCCTCGCTGCGGGCCACCTCGCCCCGCCCCTCGCCGCGCGGGGAGTCCTGAGCCCTGTCACGGCCGTGATGCTCGATGAGACCGCTCTCCCTGAGCACGTGGTCGATCTGCTCGTGCAGCGGCAGGCCCGCGGTGTCGCGCGCCAGTCGGTCGATGAGATCCTGGAAGCCGCGCAGCGTGTTCGCGGTTCTGCCGCCCTGCTGCGCCTCGCTGCGGGCCAGGGCCGCCCTCCAGAGCGAGGTGCCGGCACTGCGCGCCTCGCTGCGCAGCCCCTCGATGGTGCGCTCGCCGATGCCGCGCGTCGGCAGATTCACCACCCGCTCGTATGCGGCGTCGTCATCGCGATTCAACAGCAGCCGCAGATAAGCCAGCGCATCCTTGATCTCGGCACGCTCGAAGAACCGCAGGCCGCCGTACACCCGGTACGGGATGCGCGCCGCGATGAAGGCCTCCTCGAACGCACGCGACTGGGCGTTGGATCGGTACAGCACCGCGACATCGCTGCGGCGGTTGCCGCCAGCGGCATAGTCGGCGACGCGACGCGCGACGAACTCCGCCTCGTCGCGCTCGTTGAATGCGGCATAGAGCTGGATGGGCAGTCCCGGCTCCCCATTCGTCCACAACGTCTTGCCGAGGCGGCCGGAGTTGTGCGCGATGAGCCCGTTGGCGGCGGCCAGGATCGCCGCCGTGGAGCGGTAGTTCTGCTCCAGCCGGTGCAGCTTCGCGTTGGGATAGTCGCGGCGGAACTGCTGCAGGTTCTCCACGCGTGCGCCGCGCCACCGGTAGATAGACTGGTCGTCATCGCCCACCGCGAAGGGGTGGCCGTCGGGGCCTGCGATCAGGCGCAGCCAGGCGTACTGGATGGAATTGGTGTCCTGGAACTCGTCCACCAGCACGTGGCGGAAGCGGTGGCGGTAATGCGCGAGGAGCTCAGGACGATCGCGCCAGAGCTCGTAGGCGCGCAGCAGCAGCTCCGCGAAATCGACCACGCCCGCGCGCGCGCAGGCTTCCTCGTAGAGCCCGTACAGTCGGATCATCTGCGCGCGGGTGGGATCGTTGCCGGCTTTCAGGTCCTTGGGCCGACGGCCCTCGTCCTTGTTCGAGTTGATGAACCACGTGACCTCGCGCGGCTCCCACCGCGACTCGTCGAGGTCATTGGCCTTGATGATCCGCTTCACCAGCCGCTGCTGATCGTCGGAATCGAGGATCTGGAAGCCCTGAATGAGCCCCGCCTCGCGCCAATGCAGCCGCAGCAGCCGGTGCGCGATGCCATGGAACGTCCCGATCCAGAGCACCCCGGGCGGAGCGCCGAGGATTTGCTCGACCCGGCCGCGCATCTCGCCGGCCGCCTTGTTGGTGAAGGTGACCGCCAGGATGGAATAAGGGGAGGCATGCTCCACCTGGATGAGCCACGCGATGCGATGGGTCAGCACCCGGGTCTTGCCGCTGCCGGCGCCCGCCAGCACGAGCACCGGAACGAGCGGCGCCGAGACCGCCGCGCGCTGCGCCTCGTTCAGAGGGTTGAGGATGGCATCTAGATACATGAGGCGCGCATTTTACGGTATGGCGGTGTCCCGCACCTCGGTCGTGAACCTGACCAGGGCCACCACGAAGCTGAGCAGCACCGGTCCGATGACCAGCCCCAGCACGCCGAAGGCCGAGACACCTCCCACTGCGCCCATGAACACGGCCAGGGTCGAGACGTGCGCGCGGTGCGCGGTGAGCAGCGGACGCGCGACGTTCTCCACCACTACGAGCAGGGCGGTCCAGAATGCCAGGAAGACCGCGCCGAGCCAGTGGCCGGCCACCGCCAGATAGAGTATCGCCGGGATCAGCACGACGCTCGCGCCCGCGGGCAGCAGGGCCGCTATGGTCGCCAGCACGCCAAAAACCACCGGCGACGGCAGGCCCGCAAGCGCGAAGCCCACGCCGACGAAGACGCCCTGAATGAGCGCGGTCGCGGTCGACCCGAACACCACCGCCCGCGTGACGCGTGCCAGGT
>DASTAC010000102.1:0-2260 GCA_035713045.1 Steroidobacteraceae bacterium | reverse complement strand
CGAGATGCGTCCGGTCGAGCGGATCGCGCGCCCACCGCACATACGAGCGATGGCAGTAGTCCGGGCGCGCTCCCTATAGTGCATCGCCTCATGAAGAACGGATCCATCGTACCGGCCCTCATGGCCGCTGCCTGTGCCTGCGGGATGATCGCGGCGCCTTCACCGGCGCGGGCCGATTTGCTGCACACCATCGTGGTCACCGCGACGCGCACCCCGGAGCCGCAGGGGCGCATCCCGATCGACATCTCCGTCGTCTCGGACAAGACGCTCCGGGCCCTCGATGCGCATGGTATGGCGAGCGCGCTCAGCCTGGTCCCGGGCGTCGAGGCGCCTGCCGGCGGCGATGCGGGCCCCTCGAGCGCGGTGCCTGCGTTCTGGGGCCTGCACGAGTTCGACGCGTTTCTGCTCGTCGTCGACGGCGTACCGTGGGGTGGGGCGTTCAACCCGGCGATCCCGACCCTCGACCTGACCGATGTCGATCGGATCGAAGTGATGAAGGGGTCGGCGCCGGTGATGTACGGAGCGACCTCGTTCGTCGGCGTCGTGCAGGTACTGCACTATCCGGCGGGCCAGGCGTCCAACGAAGCCGACCTGTCCTACGGCACGTACGGGTCGCTGCGCGGCTCGGCGTCACTCGCGCTGCCGCATCTGGGCTCCTACCGGCAATCCGTCGCAGTCGACGGAGAGCGGCTGGGATTCGCCGATGGACGCGAGTCGGTCGCGGATGAGCGGGGGCTGTATCGTGGTGCGATCGATGTGGGCGGTGGCACGCTACGCATCGACGCCAATCTCTCGTTCGTGAGCGACGTGCCGCCGAGTCCGGTCATCCGCAGCGGCGCGACGCTCACCTCGCTTACGCCGATCAACGCCAACTTCAATCCCGCGGATGCGCGAATCAATGAGAACGCGTATCAGCTCTCGCTCGATTATTCGCACCCGACGCCACTGGGAAGGTGGGATACGCGCGTCTCTTATGCGTACTCGAAAGTCACGGACATTCGCGCTTTCCTGCACCCGGATCTCAGTGGCGCGGCTGACACCCAGAACCAGCACCGTCTGATCGAGGACGGCTACTTCGACACGCATCTCGCGATCGGCCTCTCCAGGCAAGCGCACGTGCTGGTGGGCACCGATCTGCTCTACGGGCGCGGCGTGCAGCGGAGCCTGAACGGAAACAGCGCCTACACGGTGCCGCTCGATGGCGCGGTCGTTCCTCCGCCGACCTGGACGGTTCCGCCGAATGAAGTCGGCGCGCTCGATGACCGGCGTCTCTTCGCCGGTCAGTACGCACAGGTTGATTTCCGTCCCGATGCGCGCTGGGACATCCTCGCCGGGGTCCGGCTGAATGAGGCCTACGAGCACAAGGACTCGAGTGACCTCACCCTGCCGCCGCCGGTGCTGCTGGCGCAGACCGTGAGCAAGACCATCGTGAAGCCGACGGAGACGGTGGGGGCGAGTTACCGGCTATGGCGCTCCGGGCGGGACGAGGCGCACCTCTACGCCAACTATCGGCAGGCCTTCAAGCCGGCGGCCGTCGATTTCGGTCCGGACTACACCCCGGCGCTGCTCAGCCCCGAGACGGCCGACAGCTACGAGGCGGGCTTCAAGGGCGATGCGCTCGATGGGCGCCTGGACTACCAGCTCGAGGCTTTCCAGCTCGATTTCTCGAACCTCGTGGTCTCGACCCCATCCGGCGCGCTCGTGAACGCGGGCGGGGAGCGGCTGCGCGGCACGGAGCTCGAGGTGCACTACGACCTCAACAAGGCGCTGGCAGTGATCGCGGCCGCCTCGTATCACGATGCGATCTACACGCAGTACCTTTTCTTCGACGGGGTCTCCACGGTCAACGTGGCGGGCCGCGAGCTGCCGCTCTCGCCGCATCTGCTCGCCTCGGCGGGGATACTCTATACTCCGGCGCGCGGGCTCAGCGCCTCGCTAATCGCGCAATACGTCGGGCGGCGTTTTCTCGATGAGGAGAATACGGCACCGGTGGGCGGCTATACGACTCTGCACGCGAGGCTCGGTTACCGATGGGGCCGCTACAGCGTGACGCTCGATGGAACCAATCTCACCAATCGCCGCCCGCCCGTGACCGCGAGTGAGTTCGGCAGCGAGTCGTTCTATCTCCTGCCGGCGCGAATGCTGTGGGTGAAGCTCGGCTGCCACCTTTAGCCGCCGTGATCGCCGGACGCCGGCCCGCGAGGCGCTATGGCATCGAGCCACGCAAGACACCGGACACGCTCCGGCCGCACACGGGTTG
>DASTAC010000101.1:0-37606 GCA_035713045.1 Steroidobacteraceae bacterium | reverse complement strand
ATCGCCGTAGGCGCGCATGCGCAGGCGGCCCGCGAGACCCTCAGCGTATTCCTCGACCGGAAGATAGTAGAGGAACGAGAGGACCCGCTCGGCGAAGCGCCAGCGCCCTTCGTGGCGCCGATAGCGGTCGCGGTAGCGCAGCGCCGCGATGAGCACCCGGCCGTTGCGGCAGACCTCGGCATGGGAGGACACGAGACCCGAGGCCGCATCCGGCCCGGGCCCGGGCTCGAGGATCTGGTCGTGGGCGATGTGGTTGGTGGCCTTCAGCGCGGCGAAGCGGCCGCGGAACTGCTCGATCACGGCATCACGGCCATGCGCGCTCATCACACCGTCCTCGGAGCGGAACGATGCGTCCGGCGTGAAAAGCGCCGTGAGCAAATCGATGTCGCGGTCGTCGACCGCGATGCCGTAACGCGCGACCAGCTCGCGCAGCTCGGCGCGGTCTTCGAGGGCGCGGATGCGCTGCGTGAGGGCGGCAAGCTCTTCGGTCATAAGGTGTTCTCTCCGGTTCTTTTGCATGGGGGCTCGCGGTGATGAAGCATCTCGCCGACAAAGTGGCGGTCGTGCTCGGCGCGGCCGGCCGGGACAACATGGGCCAGGCGATCGCCAGGAGATTCGCGGAGGAGGGCGCGCGCGTGGTCGTCGGCGGACGCCACGAGTTGCCGCTGCGCGAGATCGCCGCCGAGATCGGCGGCCGGTTCGCGCTCTGCGACATCACGCGCAAGGAGGACGTGCGGGCGCTCGCGCGCTGCGCGACGCAGTCCTTCGGACGGGTCGACATTGCAGTGAACTGCACGGGGCTCGGCCTGATCGCCAAGCTCCTCGAGACGAGCGAGGAGCAGATCGACCGCCTGATGGACCTGCACTTCAAGGGCACGTACTTCTTCCTGCAGGTCTTCTGCCAGGCCATGGCCCGTGGCGGCGGCTCGATCGTGCTCACCTCGTCCGCATCCGTGCGGGCGCTCCTGTTCCACCACGCCGCATACATCGGGACCAAGGCGGGCGCCGAAGCGCTCGCGCGCTGCTTCGCCAACGAGTTCGGCTCGCGGGGCATACGCATCAACTGCATCGCTCCCGGTCTCACCGCGACGCCCATGACCTCCCGCGAGGTGGCGATGCCAGGGCTCGAGGAGGCGTTCGTCAGGGAATATCCGCTCGGGCGCATCGGCACCGTCAGGGATGTCGCCGATGCGGCGTTATGGCTTGCCGGGCAGGAGTGCTTCATGACGGGAGAGACCCTCCAGGTGAACGGCGGGCTGACGCTGCGGCGCAACCCGTTGCCGCGGGAGATCCACGCGAGTCGCGCGGCGGCGGCCGCGAGCGCCGCACCGGCGTCCCCGGCCGGTGGAAGTGTGCCTCATCGGGGCTAGAAAAAAACAGTCACGACTGATTGTATTTTGGCGGCTGCCGCCTATAATCCCCGGGAAAGGGCCTGCGCGGCGCCTGCTCACCGCCCGGCCGGCACACGTGCCGGAGGCGTTTCCCGCGTGACCGGCCCGCCGCTATGAGCACTCGAAGGAGAGCGCGATGGACCTGGGTCTCAGGGGAAAGAAAGCAATCGTCACCGGCGCCACCAAGGGCATCGGCCGCGCCATCGTCGAGCTCTTCTCGACCGAGGGCGTGGACATCGCCCTCTGCTCGCGCACGGCGGAGGAAGTCGAGTCGACCGTGCGCGCGCTCGAGCAGCGAGGGGTCAATGTCATCGGAGAAGCCGTCAACGTGCGCGAGGGCGATGCCTACAAGGCCTGGCTCGAGCGCTCCGCGCAGGCGCTCGGCGGCTGCGACATTTTCATCCCGAACGTGAGCGCGGGCGGTGGCTTCGACAGCGAGAAGAACTGGACGCGCAACTTCGAAGTCGACGTGATGCACACGGTGCGGGGTTGCGAGACGCTGATGCCGCACCTAGAGAAGTCCGGGTCCGGCTCCATCGTCATTCTTTCCTCCACCAACGCCCTCGAGACTTTCGGTGTGCCGCAGGCCTTCAACGCCATGAAGGCCGCGCTCATCACCTACTCGAAGCAGCTCGCACAGCACGTGGGCCGCAAAGGCGTGCGCGTGAACTCCGTCTCCCCGGGCCCGGTCTACTTCGAGGGTGGCGCGTGGGAGCTGATCAAGGGCACGATGCCGAAGCTCTTCGACTACGCGCTCAAGCAGATCCCGTGCGGGCGCATGGGCACTCCGGAAGAGGTGGCGCGCATCGTCGCCTTCGTGGCGAGTCCCGCCGGCAGCCTGATCACGGGCTCCAACATCGTGGCGGACAACGGCTTCACCAAGCGCGTGCAGTTCTGATGGACGAGTTCTGGGAGCGGTCGAAGACGCCGCGTTTCACGCCGGTGCCGCGCGCCAGGCCCGAGGACAGCCCCGGCACTCCCCTCGAGAAGGCGCCCGATCCCGATCTCGGTCACGGGATCATCGATCAGCGCCGGTACTTCTCGCGCGAATTCATGGCGCTCGAGTGGCAGCGCATGTGGACCAAGGTGTGGCTGCTGGGCGGACGCGAGGTCGACATCCCGGAGGCAGGCGATTACATCGTCACCGAGATCGGCCCGGAGTCGATCCTCATCGTGCGCCAGCGCGACGGCTCGGTTCGTGCGTTCTACAACGTCTGTCAGCACCGTGGCAATCGCATCCGTGGCTGCGGCATCGGCAGTACCGGCTCGTCGCTGTCGTTCAAGTGTCCTTACCACCACTGGGAGTACGAGCTCGACGGCTCCTATCGCCGTATCCCTGACATCGATACCTTCCCCCAGGGAAAGCCGCCGCACGCCCTCACCGAGATTCCGTGCGGCACGTGGGGCGGTTTCGTCTGGTACACCCTCAACGAGTCGCCGCCGCCGCTGCTCGAGTATCTGGACCCGCTGCCGCGGCACCTCGAGCCCTACAACCTGCACAAGATGGTCCAGACGCGGGACATCACGGTCGAGTGGGATTGCAACTGGAAGACCTCGGTGGACGCCTTCAACGAGACCTATCACGTGCAGGGCATCCATCCGCAGCTGTTATGGTACCTGCACGACCTGGACGTACAGATCGACTGCTACGGCCGCCACAACCGCTATCTCATCCCCTTCGGCACGCTCTCGCCGCGGGTGCGCAAGCCGAATGCGATCCCCGAGCCGATCAAGACCATCATGAAGGCCGCCGGGATGGATCCCGCCGACTATGACAGGCCGATCGCGGAGATCCGCCGCGATGTGCAGCAGCACAAGCGCGCCCACGGCGCGCGCCACGGCAAGGACTACTCGCGGCTGAACGACGATCAGCTGACCGACGATTATCACTATCTGATCTTCCCCAACCTCTCCCTCAACGTGCATGCCGATGACTTCTGGATCTTCCGCCAGCGGCCGCACCCGCACGATCCCGACCGCATGTTCTACGACATCATGACCTTCGAGCTGGTGCCGGACGGCCAGGAGTGGCCGGCGCGGGCGGAGCACAAGCGCTGGAAGCACGGCGACAAGTCGATCGGCCTCGTGCTCGATCAGGACGCCGAGAATCTGCCCGGCGTGCAGGCGGGGATGCACTCGAGGGGCTTCAAGGGCCTGTGGATCGGGGCGCAGGAGCTTCGCATCCGGCACTTCCACAAGGTGCTCGACGACTATGTCTACGGTCCGCAGGGCAAGCCCGCCGGGGCTTTGTAGGAGAGGGCGATGACGACCGAGAAGTCACGCCTCCTCGAGGCCTACCGGCGCATGAAGACGATCCGCGAGTTCGAGGAGCGTCTGCACGTCGAGATCGCCACCGGAGAGATCCCCGGCTTCACGCACCTCTACGCCGGCCAGGAGGCGGTGGCGGTCGGTGTGTGCGCGGATCTCACCGACGAGGATTACATCGTGAGCACCCATCGCGGCCACGGCCACTGCATCGCCAAGGGCTGCGACATCACCGGCATGATGAAGGAGATCTATGGCCGCCGCGACGGCCTCTGCAAGGGCAAGGGCGGCTCGATGCACATTGCCGATTTCGACAAGGGGATGCTCGGAGCCAACGCCATCGTCGGCGCAGGCCCCCCTCTCGCCGTCGGCGCGGCGATCGCGTGCAAGCTGCGGCGCCCCGAGGGCGCCCAGGGCCGCGTGAGCGTGGCGTTCGGGGGCGATGGCAGCTGCAACCAGGGCACCGTGTTCGAGGCGATGAACCTTGCGGTAGTGCTCGGCGTCCCCGCGATCTTCGTGTTCGAGAACAACGGCTACAGCGAGCACACCGGCGTCGACTATGCGGTCGGATCCAGGGACATCACCGCGCGCGCCGCGGCTTTCGGCATGCCGGCCGAGCGGGTGGACGGCGCGGATTTCTTCGCGGTGCGCGCCGCGATGCGCCGCGCGCTCGAGCGCGCCCGCTCGGGCGGCGGCCCGGCGGCCATCGAGGCGATGATCACGCGCTTCTACGGACACTTCGAGGGCGATCCGCAAAAGTACCGGGCGAAGGACGAAGTGGCGCGCCACCGCGCGACGCTGGATTGTCTCGCGCGCTTCCGCGCCAGCGTGGCGCAGGACGGCGCGGTCCCGGGCGAGGAGCTCGATGCCATCGACCGCGAGGTGCTGCAGCAGGTCGATGCGGCGGTGAGCGCGGCGCGGGCCGCGCCCCTGCCCCCGGAGTCCGAGCTGGCCACGGACGTCTACATCCACTACTGACGGCGAAGCACGGGCCATACGAGTCGGCGGGAAGAGGGGCATGCCACAGCTTTCGATGCGTGATGCGATCAACCAGGCGCTGCACCAGGAGATGGAGCGGGATCCGAGGGTGATCGTGCTGGGTGAGGACGTCTCCGGCGGGGCCGGCGGCACCTCGGGCGAGCGCGAGGCCTCAGGCGGCATCTTCGGTGTCACCAAGGGCCTGTTGCCGCGCTTCGGCGCCGGCCGCGTCATCGACACGCCGATCAGCGAGTCGGCCATCATCGGCGCGGCGGCCGGCGCGGCGCTGACGGGCCTCAGGCCGGTGGCGGAGCTGATGTTCGCCGATTTCGTGGGCGTCTGCCTGGACCAGATCTACAACCAGGTCGCGAAGTTCCGCTACATGTTCGGCGGCAAGAGCCGCTGTCCGCTCGTCATCCGCATGGCGATGGGTGCGGGGATGAACATGGGTGCGCAGCACTCGCAGTCGATTTACGCGCTGCTCACCGCGGTGCCGGGGCTCAAGGTGGTGGTGCCCTCGAATGCCCGCGATGCGAAGGGACTGCTCATCGAGGCGATCCGTGACGATGACCCGGTCGTGTTCTTCGAGCACAAGGCGCTCTATCCGCGCAAGAGCGAGGTGCCCGAGCAGCCGTACACCGTGCGCTTCGGCGAGGCGAGTCTGGTGCGCGAGGGCCGCGATGCCACCGTGGTGGCCCTCGCGCGGATGGTGCCGTTCGCGGAGAAGGCGCTCGACGCCCTCGCCCGGGAGGGTGTCAGCTGCGATCTGATCGATCCGCGCACCACCTCGCCGCTCGATGAGGACACGATCCTCGAGAGTCTGGAGGGCACCGGGCGGCTCGTCATCGTGGACGAGTCGCCGCCGCGATGCAGCGTGGCGGCGGACATCGCGGCGCTCGCCGCGACACGCGGGTTCCGCTCGCTCAAGGCGCCGGTGGTGCAAGTCACACCTCCGCATACGCCCGTGCCCTTCTCGCCGGCGCTCGAGCGGGCCTACGTGCCCGGTCCCCACCGGATCGAGGCGGCCATCCGTCAGGTGCTGGCCTCGTGAGCGGGCACATTCAGGCGGTCACGATGCCCAAGTGGGGCATCGAGATGACCGAAGGCTCCATCAGCCGGTGGAACGTCGAGGTGGGCGAAGCGATCGAGAAGGGCGCGCCGCTCCTCGAGGTCGAGACGGAGAAGATCGTCAACACCGTCGACTCGCCCGCCGGCGGCATTCTGCGGCGCATCCTCGCCGGTGCCGGCGATGTCATGCCCGTCGGGTCGCTGCTCGGCGTGCTTGCGCCGGCGGAGGTGAGCGAGGCCGATATCGAGCGGTTCGTGGCCGGCTTCCAGGGGGCGACCGTGTCGTTCGAGCCGGAAGCGGCGGCGGCATCAGCGGCGGACGCGAGCGCGCAGGCGGCCGCGCCCATGGCGAGCGGGCCCTCCGCGGCGCTCGAGGATGAGCCGCGCATCAGCCCGATCGCAAAGCGCCTGGCGGAGAGCCTCGGCATCGACATCACGCGGATCCGCGGTACCGGACGCGATGGCCGGATCACGCGCGAGGATGTGGCGGCGCATGCGGCCCAGGCGGCCTCGGCTCGCCCCGCCGCGGCGGAGCCGCCGGCGAATCCGCCGGTGCGGGCCCGCCTGTCCGCCACACGCACCACCATTGCCCGCCGTCTCCTCGAATCCAAGCAGACCATCCCGCATTACCGGCTGAGCCTCGATGTGATCTGCGATGCGCTCCTGCGGCAGGCGGGAGAAGCCGGCCGCGGGAGCGGCCGGCGCGTCACGGTGAACGATCTGTTGGTGCGGGCATGCGCGCTCGCGCTCGTCCGTCATCCCGCAATCAACGCCTGGCTCGAGGGCGATGAGGTCCTGCAGTTCCCGCACGCGGACATCGCGATCGCGGTGGCGGCGCCGAGCGGGCTCATCACCCCGGTGGTGCGCTCGGCGGATACGAAGAGCCTTCACGAGATCGCCGCCACCACCGCGGACCTGACGAAGCGGGCGCGGACCGGCGCGCTCTCGCGCGAGGACATCACGGGCGGCACGTTCACCCTCTCGAATCTCGGCATGTACGGGCTCACGCGCTTCGACGCGATCATCAATCCGCCGCAGGTGGCGATCCTGGCCGCGGGCGCGGCGCAGGACCGGGTGATCGCCCGCAACGGCGCCCCGGCAGTCGCGAAGATCATGACATTGACGCTGTCGGCCGACCACCGCGTGGTCGACGGCGCGGCCGGCGCCGCATTTCTCGCGGACCTGCGCGAGCTGATCGAGGCGCCGGAGCGGCTCTAAGGCGCTTACATTTCAATCCCCGGGGGACTCGCGATGCATCGACTCGCCCTACCGTGTGCGCTCCTTCTCCTCACGGCCGCCCTGCCGGCGCTCGGGAGATCCGCGAGCCCGCAGACCCCACCCGGCGCACGGGTTTTCGCCCGGCACTGCGCCGGTTGCCACGAGGGTCAGCAGCCCGGGGCGCCCGCGAAGATGTTCCTGCAGATGATGTCGCCGTCGGCCATCGTCGGAGCACTGACGCACGGCATGATGACCGAGGAGGGCCGCTCGCTCACGGCCGCGCAGAAGGAGCAGGTCGCGGCATATCTCACCGGCGGGTCAGGGAAGGCCGCCAACGCGGCCGCTCATCCGCCGCTTCTCTGCCGCGGCGCCGCTGCGCGCTTCGATCTTCGCCAGCAGCCGGTGCCGTTCGGCTGGGGGCACGACAACTCGCGCTTCATCCCGGGCGCGATCGCCGGCCTTCCCGCGACCGAAGTGCCACATCTGAAGCTCGCATGGGCGTTCGCGTTCCCGGGCGCGATCCGCGCGCGCTCGCAGCCGGCCATCGCCTACGGCGCGGTATATGTCGGCAGCCAGGATGGGACGGTGTATGCGCTCGCCCTGCATTCGGGCTGCATTCGGTGGCGCTATCACGCCGCGGCTGAGGTCCGCACCGGCATCGTGCTCGCCACCCCCGAGGACCACGTCGCCGGCCCGCGTCTTTACTTCAGCGACATCATAGGGCACGTCTACTCGCTCGATGCGCTGACGGGCCGGCTGCTCTGGCAGGTGAAGGTCACGCGCCATCCGGATGCGACCCTGACCGGCACCCCGACGCTCCATGACGGGACGTTGTATGTTCCCGTCTCCTCCCTGGAGGAGGTGACCGCAGCAGCCAAGCCGCACCAGGCCTGCTGCACGTTCAGGGGCTCCGTGGTGGCACTCGATGCCGACTCCGGGGCCCTCCGGTGGCGCACCTACATGATCGAGAGGAAGCCGGAGCGCGTGGGAGTCAACTCCGTGGGCGTACCCATCATGGCGCCTTCCGGTGCTCCGGTCTGGAACAGCCCGACCGTCGATGCGCGCCGCGGCTTGCTCTACGTCGCCACGGGTGACAACTACACCGGGCCGGCCGACCGGGCGAGCGATGCGATCGTCGCAATGCGCCTGGATGACGGAAAAATCGTATGGCGGCGGCAGATGTTCAAGAACGATGCCTGGAATGCGGCCTGCATGGGCAAGCCCGGCCCGAATTGTCCCGCGGTCAACGGGCCCGATGCCGACTTCGGCGCATCGGTGATTCTGGCGGGCCTGCCGGGAGGCCGGCAGGTGCTGCTCGCCGGGGGTAAGAGCGGGGTGGTATCGGCGCTCGATCCCGGCCGCGGCACGGTCCTCTGGCGCCGGCGGCTCGGCCGCGGCGGGGTGCAGGGCGGCGTGGAATTCGGCATGGCGGCCGCCGACGGGCGCCTGTTCGTCCCGATCGATGACATGAAGGATGGCCACGACGGGCGCAAATACGTCTCGCCGCCGCATCCCGGTCTCTATGCGCTCGATGCGGCGAGCGGCCGACTGATGTGGTCGGACCCCGCGCTCAACACCTGCGGCAAGCGGTCGTTCTGTGATCCGGGCATTGCGGCCGCGGTCACCGCGATCCCGGACGTGGTATTCGCCGGACACCTGGATGGCGAGCTGGATGCGTACGCTGCCCGCAGCGGACGCGTGCTCTGGCAGTTCGATGCGCTGAGGAAATTCAGGACCGTTTCCGGCGCGATGGCTCGGGGCGGCTCGTTCGACGGTCCTGGGCCGGTGGTGCGCGCCGGCTATCTCGTCGTCGACTCAGGCTACGGCCTCTACTTCCACATGCCCGGCAACGTGTTGCTGGCGTTCTCCGCCGGCGGGCACTGAAGCGGGCAGTCTCAGGCGATCCAGTCGAAGAGCTGCAGATCCATCTGCTCGGCGAGGGTTGCCAGGATCGGCGGCACCAGGCGCTCGTGAAATGGCGATGCCTGGTGGACTTCGAAAGCCTTCTCGTCCTTGAAGCGCCCGTAGACCACGTACGTCGAAGGCCGCGTGCGGTGTCGGATGACGTCGTACACGAGAGTGTCCGGCTCGCCCGCGTGCGTGAGCTGCGAGAGCTCGCGCTGCAGGCGCTCGAACTCGCCCTCCATGCCGGGCTTGACGACGAGGGTCGCGATGAATGTCGTGGACATGGGCTGCCTCATGAGCCGTTGAGACCCAGCTCCGCGAGGAGCTGGTCGCGCAGGCGAAACTTCTGGATCTTGCTGGTCGACATGGGCCACTCGCTGACGAAGCGCACGTGGCGCGGCACCTTGAAGCCTGCGATCTCCCGCCGGCAGAACTCGATCAATTCCTCCGCCGTGACCGGAACCTCCGCGCGACATTCGACGAATGCCGCCGCCACTTCGACGAGGCGCACGTCGGGCACGCCCACGACCTGCGCCAGCTTCACCGCCGGGTGGCGCTGCAGACAGGTCTCGATCTCGGCGGCGGCGACGTTCTCGCCGCCGACCTTCAGCATGTCCTTCAGGCGTCCGTGGAACATCACCGTGCCCGCCTCATCGAGCGAGCCGATGTCGCCGGTGTGGAACCAACCCTCCTCGTCGAGCGCCTGTGCGGTCTTCTCCGGGTCCTTGTAGTAGCCCTCGAGCGTGCTGTAGCCGCGCACGAGGATCTCCCCTGTAGTGCCGCGCGGGGCCTCGCGCCCGGTGGCGGGGTCGCGGATCTGCAGCTCGAGTCCCGGCAGCGGCCGGCCGAGCCGCGAGATGCGCTCCGCGAGCGGATCGTCCAGGCGGCTCGTGGTGACCGTGCCGGAGGTTTCCGTCATGCCGAAGGTGCCGACGTAGATCGCCTCGGGGATTGCCTTCAGCATGGCGTCCGCGATGGCCCGCGGCTGAACCGCGAAGTTGGAATTCATCAGCCGGATGCGCGAGAGATCCGTCCGCGGGAAGTCCGGATGATGAATGAGATCGGACATGATGGTGACGAAGCAGGGATAGGTCGCCGTCACCCGCTCGCCGGCCAGCATCCTGAGCGCCTCACCCGCCTCGAAGTACGTCATGGTCGCGTAGACCCCCCCCACGTCGAAGATGGCGCAGAGCGGCAGGATCGCGGCGATGTGGAAGATCGGCAGGGGCGACCAGAACACATCCTCGTGCCGGAGCGCATACCGATGGCGTCCGAGCGCGATGGAGTTGCGCACCATCGCCTCGTGGGTGAGGAGGCACCCTTTGGGATTGGAGGTGGTCCCGGAGGTGTAGAGCATCAGTGCGACGTCGCGCAGCCGCACCCGCAGCCGCGACTCGTGCACCCGATCCTCGCTCCAGTCCGCGGCGAGCGCCTCGAACTCGCTCTGCGAGAGGAACCCGGCCGGCTGCGCGCCCCCGAGCAGCACGAGATTGCGCAGCCGCGGGGCGGCCGAGAGCGAGAGCCGGCGTGGGTCTGCCGCGGCGCTCAGCTCCGGCAGGGCGCGGTGGAGACGCTCGACGAAGTTCACCTGCTCCGCGATGCGGTCCGTGGTGATCACGGTGACGAGATCCCCGTTCTCGATCACATAGGCCAGCTCGTTGTGGCGATAGCGGGCGTTCATCGGCACTGCGACGGCGCCGCAGAGCGAGATCGCAAAGAGGAGCTCGACGAACTCGATGCAGGTCGGCAGGAGAAGCCCGACGTGATCGCGGGGCTTGACGCCGAGCGCCTGGAGGCTGCGCGCGCGCCAGAGCGCACGCTCCGCGAGTTCTCCGTACGTCATCCGCTGCCCGGGCAGGATGAGCGCCGGGGAATCCGCATAGCGGTCGGCGGCGCTCAACAACAGGTCACCCAGGGTGGTGACCTGGATCCGGACCGAGCGCAGTGATTCGCTGCGCGGAGCTTGATCGGCGGAGCTCATGCGCACCTGCTAGAGGACGTCGAGGAATTCGCGGACCCACGTGCCGTCGAGGCAGGCGGCGAGACGCGGGCCGACCTTCGCCAGCACGGGAGAGCTCATGTGGCGGTGCTCAGCCGCCTCGTCCCGGAAGGACTCGAGCACTGCGAACCGATTCGGCTCTCGCAGCCGGAAGAATTCGTACACCAGCGTGTCCGGCTCGTGACCCCTGACGTGCGCCTCGAGCTCGCGGCAGCACTCGATGAACTCGTGCTCGCATTCGGGCTTGACCGTCATCCGCGCGATGAAAGTGATCTTGGACATGCAAAACCCCCTATCGCGGGCATCGTAAACCAGGCCCGGCCAAAAAGAAACAGTCACTCCTGTTTGTTTTGGGGACGGTGCGCTACCATGGCTCAGGCCCTGAGAGCGCCCCGGAGCAAAAGCCGCCGTGAGTGAGCAGACCTTCCATCCCGCCCTGGTCCTGAACGAGCTGCCGCCGGGACGCATGCGTTGCATCACCGTGGCCGGCCGCGAGGTGCTCCTCTGCCACTCGCGCGAAGGGGTATTCGCGCTCGAGAACATCTGCACGCATGCATTTGCGAGGATGGACGAGGGGCGTCTGCGCGGCGTGCGGCTCATCTGCCCTTTGCACGGTGCATCGTTCGACGTCCGCGACGGCCGCGTGCTCGGGCCGCCGGCGAGCAAGCCCCTGCGGCGGTACGCCGCGAGAATCGTGGAGGGGATGATCGAGGTGGCGCTCGGGGAGGACGGGCAGGGCGGCCCGGCGGGTGCGGGTTAGCGGCGCTGATCGAAGCGCCGGCCGATCATCGCGGCGGCGATATTGACCTTCTGGATATCGATGGCGCCGCCCGCGATCCCCCATCCCCAGGCGTCCCGCAGTCGCCGCTCCATCGGGTATTCGCGCGAGTAGCCGTAACCGCCCATCAGCTGCACGGCATTCCCGCAGACTTCCCGGGCGATCTCGTTGGCGAAGCATTTGGCGACGGAGGAGTCGAGGACATCGGGCAGACCCTCGCCGGCGTTGACGGCCGCGCGCCAGATGAGGAGCCTCGCGGCTTCGACCTTCATCTGCATCTCGGCGAGCTTCAGCTGCACGGCCTGAAAGTCGACCAGCGGCTTGTCGAACTGCCTGCGCTCCTGGACATAGCGCAGCACATCCTCGAGCGCTCCGCTCGCCTGCGAGAGGGCCATGGTGGCATTCCCGCAGCGCTCGAGGTCGAACGCTTCCATCAGCTTCCTGAAGCCGCCGCCCGCGGCCGCGACGACGTTCTCGAGCGGCACCTCGCAGCCATCGAAGTACAGGTCCGAGCTCGGTATGCCGCGAAATCCCATGAGGTGCTCGCGCTCGCCGAAGGAAAGGCCGGGAGTGTCCTTCTCGACCAGCACTGCGCCGATGCCCTTGGCGCCCGGGTCAGGGCTCATGCGGCAATACACCAGGTATGCATCCGCATGGCCGCCGCCCGAGCACCAGCGCTTCGTGCCGTTGAGCACCACGTGCTCGCCGCGGATCTCTGCGCGCGTCGTCAGGTCCGTGAGCGCCGAGCCGGCACCCGGCTCCGACATCGCTACGGCGATCACGAGCTCGCCGGAGCAGACGCGGGGGACGATCCGCCGGCGCAGCGCGTCACCGCCGAATCGCTCGATGGCCCGCACGGGGCCGACGCACGACTCGAACACCGGAAAGGCGAGCGCCGAGGAGCACTTGGCGAACTCCTCGAGGACGAGGAGCGCCTCGAGGTTGCCGAGCCCGAGCCCGCCGTGCTCCGGGCTCACGTTGACGCCGAGAAAACCCATCTCGGCGTACTCCCGCACGAGCGAGCGTGGCGGCGGAGCGTCGTCGCGATCGATCTGACCGGCGAGCGGCAGCAGCCGGTCCCGCACGTAGCGCCGTGCGGCGCCCTGCAGGGCGAGCTGCTCTTCGGTGAGGCGAAAGTCCATGGAGGCTCCGCGGCGCGCGCTTGCGGGCACGCCTCAGTCGTGTCTGAATCGGTAGCCGGCCTGGACCCCGAGGTACCGCGGCTCGCCGTAGAACCCCCAGATCCACAGCGGATCGACGTTCTGGGCGGACTGCAGGTAGACCTTGTCCATGAGGTTCCGGCCGATGAGCCGCACGAAGATCCGGTCGTCGGGCGTGTTGTAGGTCACCGTGGCATCGAGCAGCGTTCGCGCCTGAGCATAGGTCTGGGTGAACGGCGCGTAGGGCAGAGCCAGCGAGTAGGTGTCGAGGTTCTTCGAGACGTAGTTCGCGGAGGCATCGAGATCGAGGCTGCCGAGCGCCGCGCGCATCGGCACCGCGTAGTTCAGATCGACCGTTGCGGTCCATTGCGGGCAGCGGTTGACGGGCAGGCCGGCGAGGTCTACGGTCGTGTTGCCGACGCCGCTGGTGAACGAGTCGTACTTGCAGTGCTGATAGCTCAGGGGCAGGTGCAGCAGCAGATTGTCGCTGAGGCGTGCGGTGAGCTCGCTCTCGAGGCCGTACACGGTCATCTGCGCGGCATTGCGGAACAGCGTCTCCTCGCCCGGCCTGCCGTTGAGGTTCGTCACCGGCACGACCACCTGGCGGATCACGTCCTTGTATTTCACGTAGAACGCGGCCTCGTTGAGGCGCACGCGCTGCTGAAGGAACTCGCTCTTCATGCCCACCTCGAACGAGTCGGCCTTCTCCGGATTCGTGGGCTTCCTCTCGTCCGGGGTGATCGGGTTGCCGCTGGTGCCGACCTGGTCATTGTACCCGCCGGCCTGGAATCCGTGCGCGAACGTGCCGTACACGAACATCTGCGGCGAGAATTTGTGGGAGAGCGTGATGTTGTACGTGGGCTGGGTCCAGGTGTGGCTGTCGGTGACCACGCCGAACGGATAGGCCGCGAAGTTCGCGCCATTCATCACATTGCCGAGCTGCTGCCAGGTGAAGCCCGGGTCGAATGCGCCGGTGGGCGAGGGCAGCTGCTGCACGAACACCTGCTGGCGTCCGATCCAGTCCTTGGTGTCGCGCGAGAGGCGCGCGCCGATCGTCAGGGTGGTCTTCGGAGTGAATTTCCAGTTCGCCTGGCCGTAAATGGCGGAGGACTTCTCCGTCTGCGCGTTGCAGAGCACCTGCGGATTGTTGTTGTAGCCGCCGGGCTGAGCCCCCGGAGGCGTCGGAACGCCGAAGAGGTCGTAGATTCCGAGGATCTGCGCCACGCAGAAGGCGTCATGGTCGTGGTAATAGAAGAGCCCGGCCACGTAGTTGAGCCGGCCGATCTGCCGGGACGTGAACCGGACCTCTTCCTGCCAGGTCTTGCGCAGGTCGCTGCGGTTGGCGTCGAACACCGATAGCGGACCCACGACGCCGGTATAGTTGGATGCCAGGCTGGAATTCTGCGTGCGATAGCCCTGCACCCAGGTGATGGTGCCGGGATCCAGGTGGATCTCGGTGTTCAGGTGGTAGCCCTGCGCCTTGACGTGCTGGCCGTCCTGGCTGTTGATGAGATAGCCGCTGCGGGTGGTGACGCCGGCGTCGTTCAGCGGGTTGCCGGTGACGTTGCCGGCAAGCCCGAGCTGCGCGAACACGAAGTACGGGGTGCTGGTACCCGGAGCCACGTTCGCGGGCGTGAGGTTCACGGCCGCCGGGGTCGGGGAGTTGTCGTCGAGCTGCTCGTACATGAACTGCGTGCGCAGCGCATCCGAGGGCTGCCACAGCACCGACGCCCGCAACGTCGTCACGTCGGTCCCGCCCACCCGCCGGCCGTCCCCCTTGTAGGTGACGCCGTTGATGGTGTCGCTCGCGCCGTTGCGCATCCAGCCCTGCTCGCGGTCGCGGCTGGCCACGAGCCGCAGGGCGAGCCGGTTCTTGATGAGCGGCACGTTGAGGGCGCCCTGCGCGATCAGAGTGTTGTAGCTGCCGGTCTGTCCCTGGAAGTCGAAGCTGGTCTCGTTGAGCTTCGGCGCCTTGGTCTGCACGACGACGGCACCGCCGATCGTGTTGGCGCCGAAGAGCGTCCCCTGCGGGCCGCGCAGCACCTGGATCGACTGCACGTCGAAGGGATCGAGCAGCTGCGTCTGCACGCTCGGCATCACGAAATCGTCGATCAGCACCGCGACGGGCGGGGAGTTGTAGACGATGATGTCGGTGTTGCCCACGCCGCGCATGGCGAACGAGGCGGCGTTGAAGCCGTTGATCTTGTTGACCGAGAAATTCGGCACGAGCTGGGCGATGTCCTGCAGCGTGCGCGGCGCCAGGTCCCGGATGGCCTGCGAGTCGATCGCGGTCACCGCCACCGGCGTCGTCTGCAGGTTGGACTTGCGGCGCTCGGCGGTCACGATGATCTCCCGCAGCGTGCCGGTACCGGTCGCCTGATCCGCGGCGGCGGCGGCCGCGGCCGCGGCCGCCGCTTCGGCGTGCCCGCTCGTGGGCAGAAGAGCGGCGAGTACGGCGGCGGCGATCGCGCCGGGCAGCCCATTATCGCGGGCGCGGCGCCCGTTCACTGTCATCTCGGTCATACGCGTAGAACCCCCTAGGAACCCGGTACACCAGTGGACGCCTCGCTCCGCGCGGGCGGCTCGTTCGGCGGGGAAGCTACCCGTGCTCGCGACAAAAAACAAGCATGCCGGTTTTTTTCAGGATTGGGTGCTTGGAGCCGGAATGCCCGGGATGATGCCAAAAAAACAGTCACGACTGTTTCTTTTAGGGGCATGCCCGCTTATACTGGCCGCCCCGGGCGCCTCCGCCCGGCATCAGGGCTAGAAGGGGGACACCCGTGGACCCGGCTACGGTGCAGCGGTTTCTGGACGGCATGAAATACGAGGCGGAGCGCACCGCGCCGCCCGAGGGATTCCCGCGCCTGCCCGACATTCCTGCCGGGCGGTACGTCGATCCCGCCTTCCTAGCGCTCGAGCGGCAGTACGTGTGGCGGCGCAGCTGGGTATACGCATGCCATCTCGATGAGCTGCCGACTCCGGGCTCGTTCCTTCTGCTGCGCAAGACCGGCTCGCCGATCCTCGTGGTGCGCGGCAAGGACGACCTCATTCGGGCGTTCTACAACACCTGCCGGCATCGCGGAGCGCCGGTGGTCAGGTCGGAGAAGGGGTGCGCAAAGGGCTTCGTATGCGGCTATCACGGCTGGAGCTACTCCCTCGACGGCGAGCTGATCAACCTGCGGGACAAGCGTGACTTCGTCGGGCTGGACACCTCCGCCCGCGGCCTGACGCCGGTCCGCTGCGAGCGGTTCTTCAACTGGATCTTCATCAACGAGGACCTGCAGGCCGAGCCGCTCCTCGAGCACATCGCGCCCTTTGCCGAGTATTTCCGCCAATTCCAGCCGCAGGAGTGGCGGCTCGTCCATCAGGAGGCGAGGGACGTCAGCTGCAACGTCAAGGTGCTGCTCGATGCCTTCCTCGAGGTCTATCACCTGAAATCCATCCATCAGGACACGGTGGACCGCTTCCTCGACCATCGCGGCACCACCATCGCGCTCTACCGCAGGGGCCACTCGCTCATGGTGACGCCCAATCGCCGGCCCGACTGGGTGGATCCGGGCACCGTCGGCATGCGCCGCATCGAGACCGCGACCGTGATCTCCTCGCGCAACAATCCCTCGTTCAACTTCTTTCCCAACCTGGTCGTGCCCGTGGACCCGACGGGGTGTCCGTTCCTGCTCTTCTGGCCGACTTCGGACACCACGATGCGCATCGAGTGTCACTGGTTCGCGCCCGACTGGGGCGGCGGGCCGCTCGCGGAGCGCTGGAAGGCGCGCATCGCCAACTTCGACCGGATCCTGGAGGAGGACCTGCAGTTCGCCGGCGCCATCCAGGAGTCGGTGATGTCGCGCGGCTTCACCGGCATTCCGCTCAATTATCAGGAGCGGCGCATCTATCACTGGCACGCGGAGCTCGACCGGCGCATCGGCCCGGAGCGGATCCCGGAGGCGCTGCGCGTGCCGCCGCTGCTCGATCCGCTCGTGGAGAACTGAGGGGGAATGGGCGAGATCGCAAGCATCGTCTCATGCGGCCTGTATGTGCCGCTGTGGCGGCTCGAGCGCGCGCGCATCGCGGAAGCGATGGGCTGGCTCGGGTCTGCCGCCGCGCACGGCCCATCCGGATCGCGCGCGGTGTGCGGCTGGGACGAGGATGCGCTCACCATGGCGGTGGAGGCGGGCAGGCGCTGCATGGCGGGAGCGCAGAGCCGGCCGCTGGACGCGCTCAGCCTCGCCTCGACGACGCTGCCCTTTGCGGACCGGAGCAACGCCACCCTCGTGGCGGAGGCGCTCGACCTTCCCGAGAGCGCACGCACGAGCGATCACGCCGGCAGCCTCAGAGCGGCGACGACGGCTCTCGCCGAGGCGGCGCGTCGCGGCGCCGAGGCCTCCACACTGGTCATCGCGAGCGATGCGCGGCTCGCGCGGCCGGGCAGTGCCGCGGAAATGGAATACGGCGACGGCGCGGTCGCTCTGCTGATCGCGGGCGGTCAGCCGCCTGATGGATGCAGGCCGATGGCGACCGTGAGTGCGGTGGCGCACGTGTCGGCCGACTTCATCGATCACTACCGGATGAGCGGCGAGCCGTTCGATTACGCATTGGAGGAGCGTTGGGTTCGCGACGAGGGAGTTGCGAAGCTGGTCCCCGGCGCGATCTCCAGGGCGCTCGACCTCGCTGGCCTGACACCCGCCGACGTCGATCACTTCGCCATGACCGGCATGCCCGGTGCCGCGCGGCGCATCGCGCAGTCGGCCGGCCTCGTTCGGGCGCGCGTGGGCGAGGGACTGCGCGAGGATTGCGGCGAGCTCGGAGCGGCCCAGCCATTCCTGCTCCTGCTCTCGATGCTGTCCGCGGCCGCACCCGGGGAGCGTCTGCTGCTCGCAGGCTTCGCTCAGGGCGTCGATGCGCTGGTGCTCCTCGCCGGCGAAGGCGCGGCGGTGCGGGCCCGGGACGAGCTCGCCCGGGCGCTCGCGCGGAGCAGGCTCGAGCCCCACTACACCCGCTATCTCGCCCACCGCGGCCTGCTGGTCCCCGACTACGGCAGGCGCGCCGAGCGCGACCAGCGTACCGCCCAGAGTGTGGCCTGGCGCAAGCACCGGGAGCTCGCGGCGTTCATCGGCGGCCGCTGCGGCGCCTGCGGCGCGGTGCAGTTCCCGAAAAGCCGCGTATGCGTGAACCCCGAGTGCCGGCGCGCCGACACCCAGTGCGAGCATCGGCTCGCGGAAACCTCCGGACGGTTGCGGTCGTTCACGGAGGACTGGCAGGCGTACACGCCGCATCCGCCCTGCGTCTACGGCAATGTCGGGCTCGAGGCCGGAGGAAATCTCCTGATGGAGCTCACCGATGTCGCGCCGGGTGAGCTCGAGGTCGGAGCCGAGGTGAGGTTCGTGTTTCGCATCAAGGATTGCGACCGGCAGCGGGCCTACCGCCGCTACTTCTGGAAGGCGACGAGGGGCTGAGCAGGGCATGTCCGACGGCATTCGCGACAAAGTGGCGATCCTCGGCATGGGTTGCTCGAAGTTCGGCGAGCGATGGAGCTGCGGGGCGGACGATCTGATGCTCGAGGCGTTCGGCGAGGCGCTCGCCGATGCCGGGGTCGAGCGCGATGCGATCGAGGCCGCCTGGCTCGGAATCTTCTTCGACGAGCAGAGCACGGGGAAATCCTCCCTCCCGCTCGCGATGACGCTGCGCCTGCCGGGCATCCCCGTCACCCGCGTCGAGAATCTCTGCGCGACCGGCACGGAAGCGCTGCGGGGTGCCGCCTACGCCATCGCCGCCGGGGTCTGCGACATCGCGCTCGCCATGGGAGTGGAGAAGCTCAAGGACGCGGGTTACGCGGGTCTGCCCGAGCGCACCAAGGGGACATTCGAGGACCTGTATCTGCCCTCGAGCACGGCGCCCGGCGCGTTCGCGCAGCTCGCGAGCGCATACGCGGCGCGCCACGGCTACACCATTGAGCAACTGCGCCGCGCGATGGCTCATATCTCGCGCAAGAGCCACGACAACGGCGCGCGCAACCCCAAGGCGCACCTGCGCAACCGCATCACCGAGGAGCAGGTGCTCGGGGCGCCGATGATCTCCTATCCGCTCGGCGTGCTCGATTGCTGCGGCGTGAGTGACGGGGCGGCCTGCGCGATCCTGGCATCGCCGCGGATGGCCCGCACGCTCGGCAGAAAGGACTTCGTGAGCCTGAAGGCGCTGCAGCTCGCGGCCAGCAACGGTGTGGAGATGGGCCACCAGTCCTGGGACGGCAGCAGCACGCTCACCACGCGCATCGCCGCTGCCCGGGCCTTCCGCGAGGCCGGCCTCGAGCGCCCGCGGGATCAGATCGATCTGATGGAGGTCCACGATTGCTTTTCCATCACCGAGCTCGTGCTGATGGAGGATCTCGGGTTCTCCGACGAGGGCCGTGCGCCCCACGATGTGCTGGAGGGCCGCTACGACCGCGATGGCGCCATTCCCTGCCAGAGCGATGGCGGGCTGAAGTGCTTCGGACACCCCATCGGCGCGACCGGACTGCGCATGGCCTACGAGATCTACCTGCAGTTGCTCGGGCGGGCGGGGGAGCGCCAGCTCGGATCGCCCGTGATGGGCCTGACCCACAATCTGGGCGGCATACCGAACCGCAACGTGGCGAGCGTCGCGGTCCTCGGACTGGCAACCTGATGGACCAATGAGACGCACTGCGAAAGAACGATGTCAAAACAACATGCATCCCAAGAATCCGCCGATCGGTGGGGGCTTCCGGACGAGGAGCTGGCGAGCCGGCCGCTCGTATACCGGGACGATCTGCTGGCGGGCCAGACGTTCCTGGTCTCGGGCGGGGGCAGCGGCATCGGGCGCGCGATCGCCTACGTCTGCGCCAGACTCGGCGCCAATGTGCTCATTTGCGGCCGGCGCAACGAGAAGCTTCGCGAGACGGTCGAGGGAATACGCGAGCGGGTCGGGCGCGAAGCCGCCGCGGTGCCGATGACCATTCGCGACCCGGACGCGGTCGGCCGCCTCATCGACGAGACCTTCTCCCGCTTCGGCAGGCTCGACACGCTGGTCAACAACGGCGGCGGACAGTTTCCGCAGGCGGCCATCGATTTCAGCGTCAAGGGCTGGCTCGCCGTGATCGACACGAACCTCAACGGTACCTGGTACATGATGCAGGCGGCGGCGCAGCGCTGGCGGGAGCGGGCACAGCCCGGGAACATCGTCAACGTCGTAGCGAACGTCTGGCGGGGGATGCCCCAGGTGGCTCACACCTGCGCGGCGCGCGCCGGAGTCATCTACCTTTCCAAGACGCTGTCGACCGAGTGGGCGCCGCTCAAGATCCGGGTCAACTGCCTCTCCCCGGGCTCGATCAATACCGAGGGGCTCAACGCCTACGAGCGGCAGGACGCCGAGATGTTTCGCTACTCGAACCCGCTGCACGAGCTCGGCGATCCCATCGACATCGCGCAGGCGGTGGTCTACCTCTCCACGCCCGCCGCGCGCTTCGTCACCGGAGAGGTGATGGTCGTCGACGGCGGCAACAACCAGCACGGGGATGTCTGGCCCGGCGGCATGCCCGATTATTTCAAGCTCCCGCAGCGCTAGCGCCGGGGGGAAGGAGAACGAGCGATGGCTGCCAACTACAAGGTCGAATGGCCCATGAATCTCGGCGCGCCGCGAGACTCGCTCGAGGCGAAGCAACCGCCGGCCGACGACGGGCTCGACGTTCCGGATCCCGCGCGCTATTACTCGCGCGAATTCATGGAGCTCGAGTGGCAACGCCTGTGGCCGCGGGTGTGGCTGCTCGCGGGGGTGACGAGCGACATTCCCGAGGAGGGGGATTACTTCGTCTTCGAGGTGGGCCGGGAGGAATTCATCGTGGTGCGCCAGGCCGACGCCGGCATCAAGGCGTTCTACAACGTCTGTCCGCACCGGGGAAATCGCATTTGCATGAACGAGCGCGGCAGCGTGCCGCGCTTCACCTGTTCGTTCCACGGGTGGCAGTTCGGCTGCGGCGGAGCGCTCGAGCGCATCACCGACGAGGAGACCTTCGATCGGCGGCTGATTGCCCACCGCCCCGGACTCACGGGGGTGCGCTGCGAGACGCATGCCGGCATCATCTTCATCAACATGGACGGCAGCGCACCGCCGCTCAAGGAGTATCTCGGCCTTCCGGACGGGTACATCGAGAACTATCAGATCGAGCGCATGAATGTCGTGCATCACGTGCGCAGCACCTGGCGCGCGAACTGGAAGACCGGTGTCGATGCCTTCTACGAGACCTATCATCTGCCCTGGGTTCACCCGCAGACCCAGACGGTGATGGAGGACTTCAGCCAGTACGATCTGTACCCGAACGGCGCGAGCCGGATGATCGTGCCGATCTGCGTGAAGTCACACCGCGTCGGCGATCAGGAGAGTCTGGATCCGTATCTGAAGTTCATGCTGAAGGAGGCGGGCATCGATGCGGAGGGATTCCGAGGCGGGGCGCGCGAGGTGCGCTCCGCTGTGCAGCGAGCCAAGCGCGAGCGCGCCCGCCGCGTCGGATTGGCTCATTACGAGCGATTCACCGATGGGCAGCTCACGGACAGCTGGGCGACCGGGCTTTTCCCGAACGTGCAGATGGGCATGCATCCGGAGGGAGTCTTCATCATGCGCTTCCTGCCTCATCCGGACGATCCCGAGATGTTCATCTACGACACGATGATTCTATACCGGCACGTCGACGATCCCGACTACACGGTGCCGGCCTGGATGGGGCTGCCCGCCGGCATAGACGTCACCGGCGCCACGCGGCCGCAGATCGTTCGGGTGCCGATCGGGGAGAAGCCGAACCTCGGCGATGTGCTCGATCAGGATTCAGAGCTGCTGCCGATCCAGCAGCGAGGCATTCGCTCACGCGCCTTCCGGGGCCCGCTCTGGGGCGAGCAGGAGCAGCGCGTGCGCCATTTTCATCGCGAGCTCGACCGGTATATCCGGTGCGAGAAGTAGCGGCAGCTCCCGGGGGTACGCGATGGCGGGCCGGCGAATCAGCGTCTATTTCGTCGTGGGCGGCCGATATCACGACTTCGATTTCGCGCGCCTGGAGGTCCTGAAGCTGCTAGCAGAGCACGAGCGCATCCGCGTGGGCGTCGGTGAGAGCTACGCCGACCTAGCGGCCATCGGGTCGGCCGACGTGCTCGTGACCTATACCTGCGACGTACGCCCGGACGAGGAGCAGCAACGCGCGCTGGCCGATTTCGTCGCCTCCGGGCGGCGGTGGTTCGCCCTGCACGGCACCAACTCCATCCTCCAGTGGACCCCTGAGGGCAAGGTGGAGGCGCCCGATTCCATGCCCGTGCTGACGCGCCTGCTCGGCAGCCGCTTCATCGCCCATCCGCCGCTCGGGGAGTTCGAGGTGCGGGTGAGCGACCCGTCCCATGCGCTGGTGCGCGGCATCGATCCTTTCAAGGTGACCGATGAGCTGTATCTCTCCGAGCTCTACGGGCCGAATCGCGTGCTGCTCGAGACCCGCTACAGCGGCAGGGCCGCAAGGGAGTTCGTGCAGCGCGACTGGCTCTCGGACGAGCCGCGGCCCGTGCTGTATCTGCGGCAGCACGGCGCAGGCGCGGTGTTGTATCTCACCCTGGGGCACTGCCGCGGGCGCTACGACATGCAGCCGCTGATGGAGGAGTATCCGCGGGTGGAGCGCTGCAGCTGGGAGTCGCCGGTCTATTACGAGCTGCTGCGCCGGGGCATCCGCTGGGCGGCCCGCATGGAAGAGGAGGGCGCCTCGCAGCGAGGCGCGATGGCGTGAGGCGTCTCCTGGGACGGGTCATGCAGAATGCGTTCGTGGTGCCCGATCTCGAGCGGGCCATCGAGCACTGGACGCAGTCGATGGGAGTCGGCCCCTTCTTCGTTTTCGAGCACGTCGCGTTCAGCGAGTATTGCTTCCGCGGGCGGGCGGTGAAGCCGATGGACCTCACGATCGCCATCGCGTACTGGGAGGACCTGCAGATCGAGCTCATCCGCCAGCTCGATGACTCGCCTTCGATCTACACGGAATTCGAGGCTGCCCACGGCAGCGGGTTGCATCACATGGGCGTGATGAGCCAGGCGCTCGATGCCGATCTGGCGGCGCTTGCGCGCCGCGGCGTTCAGCCGGTGCAGCGGGGAAGTCTGCCCGGAATGCGCTTCGCGTACATCGCCACGGACCATCACCCCGGCGGCATGATCGAGCTCATCGAGGCCAGCATGGGCGCGCGCACGCTCTTCGAGCGGATGCGACAGGCCGCGCAATCGTGGGACGGCTGCGATCCCGTCCGCCGAGTCGGCTGATCACACGGCGGGCGCAGCCGGCGCCGTGAACGGGCAGTAATCCTCCCGATCGACCAGATCGAGGACAAAGGAGAGCTTCGCCATGCCGCAGATCACGGCCATCACGGTGCCGAGCTCGAGAATCTCCCCATCGGAGAAGTGTTCCCGCAGCTGCGCGTAAAGGGCGGGCGAGAGCTGTCCCTCCATATTGGTGAGGGAGACCTCGGCGGCATAGGCGATCACCGCACGCTCGGCCGTGGTGAACGGGGCATCCTCCGCCGCGGCGAGCGCATCGAGCTGCTCGCGGGTGAATCCAGCCCCGAGCGCGCCAGGCACGTTCTGGCGGTTGCAGGTCTGGCAGCCGTGCAGGAGCGACAGCTTCAGCCGCGCGAGCTGCTTGTAGCGCTGAGCGACGGACCCGCCGAAGAAGAGTCGCGCGTAGAACTTCTCGAGCACGAACTCCAGGACCTCCGGCGCCTGCGCGAACACTTCCACGAAGGTCGCGGACCCGGTGAGCCCGTTGAGCGTCTCCCAGGCGGTCTGCCAGCGAGGATCGAGCCGATGGCGGGGAATGCGGGCGAGCAGAGTGTCGGGCATGGCCTGCTCCGAGGTGGCAGCGTCACCCGCGATGATACCGTAAAAAACAGGACTGATTGTTTTTTTCAGAGCCTCGGGGATCGCCGGGGGCAATGACTCAGCCTGCTTGCGCAATCGGCATCCTCGTTGCGGGGACGGTCAGGCGCAGGCTGGTACGTCTGCCGCGAGGTCCAGGCCGCCGAAGCGGCGCAGCATCTGCGGGCTGGCCGCGGGTATGGGCCCGGAGCGATTCGCGCCGTGCGCCGTCAGGAACCGCTCGGCTCCACTCAACACAGCGCCGTAGATGTCCCTGCAAAGCCTTGAAGCGGCCGCACCGGGCCAGGTCGCGGAGAGAAGACTCGCCGGCAGCAACGGATCGCGCAGGTGGATGCGGCGGTATTCGTGGATGAGCAGCGTGCGGATCGTGAAGCAGGCGGCGGGTGAGACCGTCTCATGCCGCACGCCGCGGGCGATCGGGCTGAAGAGCGCAACGAACCGGCGATAGCGCTGCTCGAGCTCCGCGAGGTCCCAGGCGTGCTGCGCCAGGGACCGGTCCGCCTGCGGCGATACGCTCGAGCCCCGCAGGCAGATCACGCGCTCTCCGGTCGGCGACTTGGCAAGCTCCTCCTCGACCTCCTTCATGCGATCCGCGGGATAGGCGAGAACGCCTGGCATCGCCTGCCCGAATCCTCGCCACCGGAATGCCTCGCTCAGCGAGTTGCGCTCGGCTGCAGTGAGCTGAGACATCAGCAACAGCGTCCAGCATCCGGTCCATTCCGTGGCCGACACGCTGTAGATGCGCCGGGTGGCCACATCGAATTCGTTCCGGCCGTGCTCGGTGAGCCGATAGAAGCTGTTGCGCCCGACGCGTGCCGCCTCGAGCCAGTCGTCCTTGGCCAGCCGTCCGATCGAAGTGCGCACGAGCCGCTCGGAGATGCCAAACGGGCGGCAGAGCGCGATGAGAGAGGCGAGCGCGATCTCGCCGCCGCGGGGCGCGATGGAGTCGCCGAAGATCGTGATGAGGAGGGAGCCGGCGCGGATGGGACGCTGCGCACGGAAAGCTCGTAACGCCGCTCGTGCGGGAGCGAGGGAATGGGGGGGCTCTTGCGCGGGGCTTTTCATGCGGCGGGCAATGCTAGCAGCCCGCGCGGCCGTCAGCGTGGCGGGCGCTCGCGAGGTGCGCCAAAGTGACACAAAACTCGTTGCGGACGAAATTAAACTGTGTCAATTTAGATCGGCTAGAGATTGAGGGGCAAGCCATGTACGCACAAGCCTTGGATCAGCCCGAGGGCCCTCGCGAGGCCGCGAGCGTGGACGCGACGGCGCTCGAGGCGCGATTCCTTGCGCGGGTGGAGAGCGAGCAGAAGGTCGAGCCCAAGGATTGGATGCCCGAGCGCTACCGCCGCACCCTCATCCGGCAGATCTCCCAGCACGCGCACTCGGAGATCGTGGGCATGCTCCCCGAGGGAAACTGGATCACCCGCGCGCCGACGCTCAAGCGCAAGGCCATCCTGATGGCGAAGGTGCAGGACGAGGGCGGGCACGGCGCATACCTCTATGCCGCCGCGGAGACCCTCGGTGCCGACCGCGCGGATCTCATCGAGCAGCTGCTCTCGGGCGCCGCGAAGTACTCGAGCATCTTCAATTACCCGACGCCGACCTGGGCGGACGTCGGCGCCATCGGCTGGCTGGTCGACGGCGCGGCCATCATGAATCAGATCCCGCTCTGCCGTTGCTCCTACGGACCGTACGCCCGGGCGATGGTGCGCATCTGCAAGGAGGAGAGCTTTCATCAGAGGCAGGGGTTCGAGATCATGCTGACCCTGGCTCGCGGCACGCCGGAGCAGCGGCGGATGGCTCAGGAGGCCCTCAATCGCTGGTGGTGGCCATCGCTCATGATGTTCGGTCCGGGGGATGCGGATTCGAAGCACACCGCCGATTCCGTGCGCTGGAAGATCAAGCGCTTCACCAACGATGAGCTCAGGCAGAAGTTCGTCGACTTCACCGTCCCGCAGGCGCAGTTCCTCGGGCTCGAGGTGCCCGATCCCGAGCTGCGCTGGGACGAGGCGCGCGGCCATTATGAATTTGGCGCCATCGACTGGGCCGAATTCAACGAGGTCCTGCGAGGCAACGGCCCCTGCAACCGCGAGCGCCTGGCCGCGCGCCGCGAGGCGCACGCGAGCGGCCGCTGGGTGCGCGAGGCCGCCGCGGTGTATGCCGAGAAGCAGCGCGCGCGCGCCGGCGCGGCGGCGGCTTGACGGAGGTCTCCATGTCAGATCCGAGATGGCCGCTCTGGGAAGTCTTCGTTCGTCCCCGCTCAGGACTGGAGCACAAGCACGCCGGCAGCGTGCATGCGACCGATGCGCGCATGGCGCTGGAGCATGCGCGTGATCTGTACACCCGCCGCGGTGAGGGCGTGAGCCTCTGGGTGGTGCGCTCGAGTGACATCGTCGCGTCCGATCCGGCGGAGGCGGATGCGCTCTTCGAGCCGGCCCGCGACAAGATCTATCGTCATCCCACCTTCTATGACATTCCGGAAGAGGTGAAGACCCTTTGAGCGAGGTCATCCCGGCGCAGGCGCAGATGACGGCCGCCGGCGCCATCGGCGCGGCAATCCTGCCGTCGGATGCCGAACGCGCGAGGTACGTCCTGCGTCTCGCGGATACCTCACTGATCGTCGCGCAACAGCTCGGGGCCTGGATCGGTCACGCACCGGCGCTGGAGGAAGAGCTCGGCATCGCCAACATTGCGCTCGATCTTCTGGGGCAGGCGCGGCTGCTGCTCGCCTACGCCGGAGAGCTCGAGGGAGGCGGCCGGGATGAGGACGCGTTGGCGTTCCTGCGCGTGCCCGCCGAGTTCGTCAATGTCGCGCTCGCGGAGCAGCCGAACGGCGATTTCGCCGATACCGTGATGCGCCAGCTCCTCCTCGATGCCTGGCAGATCGAGCTCTTCGAGGCCCTGGAGCGCTCGCGCGACGAGCGGCTCGGAGAGATCGCCGCCAAGGCGGTGAAGGAAACCCGCTACCACCTGCGCTACAGCGGCGGTTGGGTGGTGCGCCTCGGGGATGGCACGGCCGAGAGTCACGAGCGCACGCAGCAGGCGCTGCAGCGGCTGTGGCCCTACACGGCCGAGCTCTTCGATGCCGATCCGCTGGAGGAGGCGATCGCCGCGGCCGGCATCGGCCCGCATCCGGCGGCACTCGCTCCCGGCTGGCGTGCCCGCGTGCAGGTCGTGCTTGCCGAGGCCACACTGTCGCTGCCGCCGCCCGCGAGCTTTCGCTGGTATGGCAAGCGCGGTGAGCACAACGAGCATCTCGGTCATCTGCTCGCCGAGATGCAGATCCTGCAGCGCACCTACCCGGGGGCGAAGTGGTAGCGCGAGAGCCCGCCGGCGTGCCTGCGGATGGCCGTCTGCGCGCCGAGCATGCGCTGAGCCCGCTGCGGGATCCGGAGATTCCGGTGCTAAGCCTGCACGATCTCGGCGTGATCCGCTCGCTCGAAGTCGAAGGGAATCGCGTGCGCGTCGGCGTCACGCCCACGTATTCGGGCTGTCCGGCAACCGAGGTCATCAAGGGATCCATCGCCGAGGCGCTCCGCGCGAGCGGCTTCGACCCGGTGGAAGTGTTCGACGTGTTGAGTCCGGCATGGAGCAGCGCGGACCTCACCGCCGAAGGCCGCGCGAAGCTCGAGTCCTACGGCATCGCCCCGCCCGAGGAGCCCGTGCACTCCGTCCGCGCGCTCACCGGAGGCAGGCCGCGTCACTGCCCGCAATGCCGCAGCACGGATGTGGAGTGCATCAGCGAATTCGGATCGACGCCCTGCAAGGCGCTCTATCGCTGCCGCAGCTGTCACGAGCCGTTCGACTACTTCAAGTGCCTGTAGCGCAGATGACCATGCCGGAGTTCCATTCCCTGACCGTCGAGGCCCACCTCAAGGAGGCGGACGATGCCATCCGGCTGCGGCTCGCGGTACCGCTTGAGATCCGGGAGGCTTTCCGGGTGGTTCCGGGGCAGCACATCACCGTGCGCGTCGATGTGGGCGACAAGCATCTGCGCCGCACCTACACCGTCATCAGTCACCCGAGCAGCGCGAGCCTCGAGCTCGCGATCAGGGTGCAGGGCCGCGTCTCCCGCACTCTCGCCGAGACTCTGCGGCCGGGGGCGAGCGTCGAGGTGCTGCCGCCGGCCGGCCGCTTTCGGCTGCCGGCGCCGCCCTGCGGCTCGAAGGAATTTCTGGCGCTGGCCGCGGGCTCCGGCATCACGCCGATCTATGCGCTGACACGCGAGCTGCTCGAGACCACCCCCGATGCCCGCTGCACGGTCGTGGTCGGAAACCAGTCGCTCGCGCGCAGCATGCTGGTCGAGGACCTGCTCGCGCTCAAGGATCGCTTCCTCGATCGTCTGGCGCTTCACTTCGTGATGAGCCGCGAGCCCCAGGGGGTCGAGTGGCTGAACGGGCGGCTCGATCGCGCCTGGCTCGGGCGGGTGGCGGGCGAGCTCTTCCATCCCGCACATCTCGAGGGTGCGATGCTCTGCGGGCCCGGAACCATGATCTCCGAGCTGACGGCGGCGCTCCTCGAGCTCGGCGTGCCGAAGGAGCGGATCCACTCGGAGCATTTCGCGCTGCAGCGCCGCTCACCGGCTCCTGTGGCGGCCGCGACGGGGGAGGCGAGCGTCGCGAGCGCGCCGGCAACGGAAGTGACCGTGGTCATGGACGGCCGGCGCCGCACCTTCACCATGGCGCGGGACGGTACCCGGATCCTGGAGGCGGCCGAGCGCTCGGGCCTGGCATTGCCGTACTCCTGCCGGGACGGGATCTGCTGCACGTGCCGTGTGAAAGTGCTTGCGGGGGAGGTCTCCCTCGGCGAGCAGTACGCGCTCGAGCCGTGGGAGATCGAGGCGGGATTCACGCTCGCCTGCCAGGCGCAGCCGCGCTCTGAAAGCCTGACATTGAGCTACGACGAGCGCTGACAGAGCTCAGCCTCGCAAGAAGGGGCAACATGACGTACCAGACCATCCTTTTCGAGGTGAGCGATTCGATCGCGCGCCTCACGCTCAACCGGCCGGAGAAGCTCAACAGCTTCACGACGCAGATGCATGCGGAAGTGCGCGAGGCGCTCGGCAGAGTGGTGCCCGAGGGGGCCCGCGTGCTCGTGCTCACCGGGGCCGGAAGGGGCTTTTGTGCCGGGCAGGATCTGGGCGATCGCGCCGTGGCGCCCGGCGGGCAGGCGGTCGATCTGGCGAAGTCGGTCGAGGAGAACTACAAGCCGCTGGTGCTCGCGCTGCGCGGATTGCCTTTACCGGTGATCGCGCAGGTGAACGGCGTCGCGGCTGGAGCCGGCGCCAATGTCGCGCTCGCGTGCGATCTCGTGATCGCGGCCCGCTCGGCGAGCTTCGTGCAACCGTTCTGCCGGCTCGGGCTCGTGCCGGATTCCGGCGGCACGTGGACACTGCCGCGCCAGATCGGCACCGCCCGGGCGCTCGGGCTCACGCTGCTCGGGGAGAAGCTCTCCGCCGAGCAGGCGGCTGCCTGGGGGCTCATCTGGCGCTGCGTGGATGACGCCGACCTCGGGGCGACCGTGGCGGACCTGGCCCGGCAGCTGGCCGCCGCGCCGACACGCGGACTTGCGCGCACGAAGCAGGCGATCCACGAGGGCTGGTCGCGATCCCTGCAAGCGCAGCTCGATATCGAGCGCGATTATCAGGGCGAGCTCGGCTTCTCGAGCGATTACCAGGAGGGGGTGCAGGCCTTCATCGAGAAGCGCACGCCCCGATTCACCGGCCGCTGAGCGACAACCACCCCGAGAGCTTGAAAAGAGCATGAGACCCGTATTCATCTGCGATGCAGTGCGCACCCCCATCGGCCGTTACGCCGGCGCATTGTCCGAGGTCCGCACGGATGATCTGGCGGCGCTGCCCATCCGCGAGCTGATGACCCGTCAGCCCCGGATCGACTGGGCGTCGCTGGATGATGTCATCTACGGCTGCGCCAACCAGGCGGGAGAGGACAACCGGAACGTCGCGCGCATGGCGGCACTGCTGGCCGGCCTGCCCCAGGAGGTCGGCGGCGTCACCGTCAATCGATTGTGCGGCTCGGGCCTCGATGCCGTCGCGATGGCGGCGCGGGCCATCGCGACGGGTGAGGCCGATCTGCTCATTGCGGGCGGCGTGGAGAGCATGAGCCGCGCGCCCTTCGTGGTGTCGAAGGGAGCTGTCCCCTTCGCGAGAGACGTGCAGATGTACGACACGACGATCGGGTGGCGCTTCGTCAACCCGCGGCTCGAGGAGCAGTACGGAATCGACTCGATGCCGGAGACGGCGGAGAACGTGGCCGCTGAGCGCGCGATCACCCGTGCCGACCAGGATGCCTTCGCATTGAGAAGCCAGCAACGCGCCGCGGCTGCGCAGGCAGACGGGCGGCTCGCGGAGGAGATCGTTTCCGTCACGGTGCCGGCCCGCAAGGGGACGCCGAGGGTGGTCGATCTTGACGAGCACCCGAGGGCTACGACCCTGGAATCCCTCGCGAAGCTGCCGACACCGTTTCGCAAGGGCGGCACCGTCACGGCCGGGAATGCCTCGGGCGTCAATGACGGAGCCTGCGCTCTGCTGCTCGCGAGCGGCGAGGCCGCCGAGAGGCTCGGACTGACGCCGCGAGCGCGGGTCGTCGGAGCCGCCGTCGCCGGAGTCTCGCCCCGGACCATGGGCCTCGGGCCCGTACCGGCGACGCGCAAGCTCCTCACTCGCCTGAAACTCACGATCGAGGACTTCGATCTCATCGAGCTCAACGAGGCGTTTGCGGCGCAGGCGCTCGCGGTACTGAGGGATCTCGGCGTTGCGGATGATGCCGATCACGTCAATCCGCAGGGCGGTGCGATCGCGCTCGGGCATCCGCTCGGCATGAGCGGCGCGAGGCTCGCCGCCACCGCAACGCATCAGCTTCGGCGCACCGGTGGGCGTCGGGCCCTCTGCACCATGTGCATCGGGGTGGGACAGGGAATTGCCCTCGCGCTGGAGCGCGCGTGACGATGACCTCGCCGGTTCGCATTGAGCGCGATGGCGAGATCGCGGTGATCGTGGTCGACAACGCGCCGGTGAACGCGCTCTCTCACGGCGTCCGCGAGGGCCTGCTTGCGGCAATCGCGCAGGTGGATCGAGACTCGTCCGTGCGCGCCATCGTGCTGCACGGGACCGGCAGAGCGTTCATGGCGGGTGCCGATCTGCGCGAGCTCGAGGAGCCGCCGCAGCCGCCTCTGCTCAAGGACGTGTTGATGCGGATCGAGGCCTGCGACAAGCCGGTCGTCGCCGCACTGCACGGCGCCGTGCTCGGCGGGGGCGCCGAAGCCGCGCTCGCCTGTCATTTTCGCTGCGCGACCTCCGACCTGCAGCTCGGCTTTCCTGAGGTGAAGCTGGGGCTGCTGCCGGGCGCCGGCGGTACCGTCCGCCTGCCGCGCATCGTCGGCGTGAAGTCGGCGCTCGATCTCATGACGAGCGGTACGCCTCTTGGGCTCGAGGCCGCACTGGCGGCCGGTCTCGTCGATCGTGCGGCGCAGGGAGATATCCGATCGGCTGCACTGGCGTTCGCGCGAGAGGTTCTCGATCGCGGCATGCGGATCGAACGCGTCCGTGACCGGTCCATTCCCGGCTGCGCGGAAGCGAACCGTACCGCCATCGCCGAATATCGCAACTCGTTGCCGCGAGCCGCCCGCGGCTCGAAGGCCGTCGAGCAAATCCTCGAAAGCGTGCAGGCCGCGCTCGATCTGCCCTTCGAGGCCGCGCTCGAGCAGGCCCAGGCATTCTTTCAGGAACGGCGGACGTCAACCGAGTCGCGCGCGCTCCGCCATCTCTTCCTGGCCGAGCGCGGATCGAGCGGCGGCGAGGCCTCCAGATCCCCGCGGGATACGGCGCGCCGGGTCGCCAGGGTCGGCGTGGTGGGTGCCGGCACGATGGGCAGCGGCATCGCGGCGAGCCTCGCGCAGGCGGGGTACCCGGTGGTGCTCGTCGACACCGGAGCGGGAGCTCTGGATGCGGGTCTGCAACGTGTTCACTCCATCGTGGACGGCGCCGTGAAGAAGGGGCGGCTCCGGCCGGAGGAAGCCCGAGTCGTCGCCGCCCGCGTGAGCGGCGCGCATGAGCTCGGCGCTCTCGCGGACGCGGATCTCGTCATCGAGGCCGTGTTCGAGAACCTCACCGTCAAGCAGGCCGTGTTCGAGCAACTGGGACGGCTCGTCAAGGCCGGCGCGGTGCTCGCCACCAACACCTCGACTCTCGATGTGGATGCGATCGCGGCTGCGAGCGGCCGCCCGGCCGATGTCGTGGGCATGCATTTCTTCAGTCCGGCGCACGTCATGCGGCTCGTCGAGATCGTGCGCGCGAAAGAGAGTGCCGCCGATGCCATCGCCACGACGGTCGCGGTCACGCGTCGCCTCGGTAAGGCCGCAGTAGTCGTAGGCAACGCCTTCGGCTTCGTCGGCAACCGGATGCTGTACGCCTATGGCCGGGAGAAGGAGCTCATGATGCTCGAGGGCGCCGAGCCGTGGCGCATCGATCGGGCGCTCGAGGAATTCGGGATGGCGATGGGTCCGAACGCGGTGGGCGACCTTGCGGGCCTGGATATCGGCGTCAGCGCCAGGCGCGCCTGGAAGGATCGGCCGGCCGATCCCCGATTCTATCGGGTGTCGGATCTGCTCTTTGAGCATGGCAGGCTCGGTCAGAAGGGCGGCGCGGGCTTCTATCGGTACACCGGGCCCGAGCGGCGGCGGGAGAATGATCCGCAGGTCGCGGCCCTCATCCGCGAGGAGGCGGGCCGCCTCGGCGTGGCGCAGCGCGACATCGCCGATGAGGAGATCGTCGAGCGCTGCGTCTACGCCTTGATCAACGAGGGCGCGCGCCTGCTGGAGGAGGGCATTGCCCGCTCGGCTGCGGATATCGACGTCATCTGGTGCAACGGATACGGCTTTCCGAAGTCGCGGGGCGGACCGATGTTCCATGCCGATACGGTCGGGCTGCCGATCGTCTTGAGCGCCGTCGAGCGTTATCGCCGGACACTGGGGCCCCTTTATTGGAGCCCGGCGCCCTTGCTCGAGCGCCTGGCCGGCTCCGGGGGGAGTCTCGCGGGGTATCGCGGGCTCGCACCGCCTGCGGCTTGATCACAGATCTCTGCAAAAGGACACGACATGTCGCTCCAAAGCTATATCGCCGGCCGCTGGATCTCCCCCTCCGCTCCTGGCGCGGCCCTGCGCGATGCGACCACGGGTGAAGTCATCGCCCACGCCTCGACCGAGGGGATCGACACGAGCGCGGCGCTCGAGCATGCGCGCGCCGTCGGCGGCCCAAGCCTGCGCAAGCTCACCTTCCACGAGCGTGCCGCCTGCCTCAAGGCGCTCGCCAAGCGGCTGACGGAGCTCAAGGAAGAGTTCTACACGCTCTCCTATGCGACGGGGGCGACGCGGACGGACTCCTGGATCGACATCGACGGCGGTATCGCCACGCTGTTCGTCTACGCGAGCAAAGGCATGCGGGAGCTGCCCGACAGCACGATTTTCGTGGATGGCGGCGTCGAGGCATTGTCGAAGAGCGGCGGCTTCGTCGGTCAGCACATCTGTGTGCCGCTTGCCGGTGCCGCAGTTCACATCAATGCCTTCAACTTCCCCGTGTGGGGCATGCTCGAGAAGCTTGCGCCCACACTGCTCGCCGGGGTGCCGGCGATCGTCAAGCCGGCGACGGCGACGTCGTATCTCGCCGAGCGCGTCTTCCGCCGCATCGTGGAATCCGGACTCCTCCCCGAGGGAGCCGTACAGCTGCTTTGCGGCAGTGTCGGTGACCTCTTCGACCATCTGACCTGCCAGGACCTGATCGCGTTCACCGGCTCGGCGAGCACGGCTCAGAAGCTGAGACAGCACCCGGTGATCATCGAGCAGGCGGTCCGTTTCACTTCCGAGACCGACTCGCTCAATTCCTCGATCCTGGGCCCTGACGTGCAGGCGGACTCCCCGGAGCTCGACCTCTTCGTCCGCGAGGTGGTTCGGGAGATGTCGGTCAAAGCCGGTCAGAAGTGCACCGCGATCCGCAGGGCCATCGTGCCGGAAAGCCGCATCGCCGCGGTGCTCGAGGCACTGCGAGCGGCGCTCGGCCGCATCGTCATGGGCGATCCCAGGCTCGACGGTGTCAAGATGGGACCCCTCGCCTCGCTCAGTCAGCGGCGCGAGGTGCTGGAGCGGATCAAGACGCTGCAGACCGAGGCGGAGCTCGTATGTGGCGGCGTTTCGGCGTCCGAGCTCAAGGGCGCCGAGGCGGATCGAGGCGCGTTCGTCGCGCCCACGCTGCTCTATTGTCGCGACCCCCGGGCGGCGCGGGCCGTTCACTCCGTCGAGGCCTTCGGACCGGTGTGCACGCTGCTGCCTTATCGGGACCTCGAGGAAGGCATCAGCCTCGCGAATCGCGGCGGCGGCAGTCTCGTCAGCTCGGTGTTCACCACGGACGATTCGGTCGCAGCACGCCTGACGATCGGGATGGCGCCGTTTCACGGCCGCGTGCTGGTCGTCAACCGTCACTGCGCGAAGGAATCGACCGGACACGGCTCGCCTCTGCCGCACCTCGTGCATGGCGGCCCGGGACGCGCGGGCGGAGGAGAGGAGATGGGCGGCATCCGCGGCGTTCTGCACTACATGCAGCGCACTGCGGTGCAGGGCACGCCCGACGTCCTGACCGCGGTGACAGGGCGCTACGTGCGAGGTGCGCGCGAGCTCGACCCCGGCAAGCATCCCTTCCGCAAGACGTTCCACGAGCTGGCCATCGGCGACACCTTCCGCAGCGGCGAGCGGGAGGTGACGCTCGCGGACATCGAGGCATTCGCCGCGTTGTCCGGCGACAGGTTCTACGCTCACATGGACGAGGAGGCGGCCCGCCGCAATCCGCTTTTCGGCGGTCGGGTCGCTCACGGCTACTTCCTGATCTCCGCGGCCGCGGGGCTCTTCGTCGATCCGCCGTACGGACCGGTCCTCGCGAACTACGGGCTCGAGGGACTTCGCTTCACGAAGCCGGTCAAGCCCGGTGATCGGATCAAGGTACGCCTCACCTGCAAGGAGAAGTCATTCCGCCGCGACAAAGGCTACGGGGAGGTGCGCTGGGACACGGAGATCACCAACCAGGCAGGGGAGACGGTCGCGAGCTACGAAGTGCTGACGCTGGTGAGCGATCGCGACGAGGGCTAGCGAGCTTGCAGCAGGCTGGCGTAGGCTCGAGCGGCCCATGCGCCAGCCCATGAACAGCGGCTCCTCGTCCAGCTCCCCACAGCTCTATGGCGCGATCGAAGCAGGCGGCACGAAGTTCATCTGCGCCGCGGGCTACGATGCGTTGAGCCCGCTCGAGGGTCTCCGCGAGTCGATTCCGACGAGCACGCCCGGCGAGACCCTGGCGGCCGTGGCGGGGTTCTTCGAGCGGGTACGGCGGGAAGTCGGACCCCTCGCGGGGATCGGGGTGGCCGCATTCGGCCCCATCGATATCGATCGGGCCTCGTCCAGCTGGGGGTGTCTGCTCGAGACGCCCAAGGCAGGGTGGTCGCGTGCCAGCCTGATTGCGCCTCTCGAGCGCTTCGGCTGCCCGATCGCAGTCGATACCGACGTCAATGCGGCGGCGCTCGCCGAGGCGAGATTCGGCGCCGGAGCGGATGTGGATTCCCTTGCCTACGTCACTGTCGGTACCGGCATCGGCGGCGGCGTGGTGATCGATGGCCGCACTTTGAAGGGAATACCTCATCCCGAGATGGGACACATTCGTGTGCGGCGTGACGAAAGCGATGTCTCTTTTGGCGGCGTCTGTCCCTTTCACGGAGATTGTCTGGAGGGGCTCGCCAGCGGGCCGGCCGTGCGGGCACGCTGGCACGCGGCGGTCGAGACCTGGCCGGACGATCACGTGGGATTCGAGATCGTCGGCGGGTACCTCGGCCAGCTGGCGGCGACCATTGCGCTCATGATCTCGTGCCGGCGCATCGTGTTCGGCGGCGGAGTCATGGCCGATGGACGGATGCTGCGCCACATCCGCCGGGCAACTCGCGCAAGCCTCAATGGGTATCTGCCCATCGAAGCCCGCGCGGGAGGCTTCGACCGGTTCATCACAGCGCCGGCCCTGGGCCCGCGCGCGGGCGTTACTGGCGCGATGATTCTGGCGCGCGAGGCACCGCCGCAAACGGGTAGCTCACGTCTCTGATCGGCAATGTCGAGGGAGCCTGCATCCGGGGCGCTGCAACGCTTTGCGCCAGCGATCAGGCCGGATCGGCAGCCTCGCCGATCAGACGGTGTCTTTCAATGGCGTGTCGGGATCGGCGAGCCGATCCAGTAGCGGTCGCGCGCGTGCCGCGATGAGCTTGCGCGCGGCCAGCTGGTCCTTCGGCCGATTGACACTGTCGATCGCAATCAACTCCCCGGCACGCAGATAGCACACGCTGAATGCGCGCGTTTGCGGAGCGCCGCGTACCACCACCGTGTCGTAGCCCTGGTTGATGCCGACGATGATCAGCTTCAGGTCGTACTGATCCGACCAGAACCACGGCACCTTGTCGTGCACCGTGTCGATGCCGAGCAGGTTGAGCGCTGCACTGGCTCCCTGCTCGAAGGCGTTGTCCACCGACTCCAGTCGCAGCCGCCGGCCGTAATGCGGACTCGGATGAATCGTGCAGTCCCCCGCCGCATAGACGCAGGGATCGGAGGTTCGGCAGTGCTCGTCGACCACCACCCCGTTCTCGCAGGCAAGTCCCGCGGCGCTCGCCAGCGCGTCCGCCGGTAGAACTCCGCATCCCACGATCACCATGTCGGCGGCATGCTCCTCGCCATCTTCCGTGGCGACCGCGCCGACGCGCTTCGATCCTGGTGCGGCGGCCAGACTTCGCACCCTGGCATTGCTCAGAATCCGTACCCCGTGCCGCGCATGCTCAGCCTCATAGAACGCCGACAATTGCGGGCAGACGACCCGGTTCATGACGCGGTCGGCCATCTCGAGGACGGTGACCTCGAGCCCGGCCTCGCGCGCGGTGGCCGCCACCTCGAGTCCGATATATCCGCCGCCGACGATCACCAGGCGTCTGGCAGATGCCCATCCGGCGCGGATCCGGTCGACATCCGTGATCGTACGAAGGTAATGCACCCCTTGCAGATCGATCCCCGGCACGGCGAGCGGCCGCGGGATGCTGCCGGTGGCAAGGAGCAATGCGTCGTAAGCGACATCCGTGCCATCGTCGAGGCGCAGGCGCTGCTCGCGCCGCGAGATCTCTTGCACCCGGCAGCCGACGCGTGTCTCGACCGAGTGGTCCGAGTAGAAATGCGCGGGTCTCAGGAGCAATCGATCGTTTTCCAGGGCGCCGGCCAGATACTTCTTCGAGAGCGGCGGACGCTGATAGGGCAGCCATGCCTCATCGCCGATCAGCACGAGCTCTCCCGTGAACCCTCTGCGCCGCAGGGTATCGATGGCTTGGACGGCCGCCTGCCCGGCGCCTACGATGACGATTCTCTTGTACATGACTGCCGGGAAGGGATGACTAAGAGTTCCATCCGGTCAATACGGGACTACGGCGCTCCGTCGGCGTATATCGGCGGGCCTCCTGCGCCGCCGGCACTTAGTATCCCACACTGGCGAGCGCAAGGACTGGTGAGCGCAAGGGGCCCGTGCCGGATGCGCCGGGGCGAACCCGGTGGCCGGCCTGGCCCGGATCCCGGGGGATACCGGCACCCGATCCGGTGGCGGAGCGGGATGGCATCATCGTGATGACCCGTTGGGTCGGCCGGGATATTGGCGACACGGATGAGCAGCTTGCAGTCCGGAGGAAAATGATAGATGGCTAAAGCATATTGGATCGCCTTTTATCGGGAAGTGAGAAGGGCGGACGCTCTCGCTGCCTACGCGCAGGTCGCGGGTCCGGCGCTCGAGGCGGCTGGTGGACGCATGTTGGCTCGCGGCATGTGCGCCGATGTGCGCGAGGGGGGACTCATGCAGCGTACGGTGCTCATA